>CANQKI010000032.1 GCA_947624355.1 uncultured Clostridia bacterium
GTCGTTTTCTGCGGCGACCTGAACGTGGCCCACGAGGAAATCGACATCAAAAACCCCGCGGCCAACCGCATGAACGCTGGCTTTACCCAGCAGGAGCGGGACAAAATGACCGCCCTCCTTTCCGCCGGGTTCATCGACACCTTCCGCTGTTTTCATCCGGAGGAAACCGGGGCCTATTCCTGGTGGAGCTACCGCTTCCACGCCCGGGAAAACAACGCGGGCTGGCGCATCGATTATTTCATCGTTTCGGAAACCCTGAAAGACAAATTGGTTTCCGCCTCCATTCATTCGGAAATTTACGGTTCGGACCACTGTCCGGTGGAGCTGGTCATCGATCTGTGACCGCGTTTTGTGCCCCGGCATAGGATGATGGGGAAGGACGCATGCCCTTCGCCATCAGCGGCGGCAGCCGCCCGTTGGCTGTCGCCGACGGAGCGTGAAACATGTGAAACGTGGTGACATATATTACGCCGATCTGGACCCGGTGATCGGCTCCGAGCAGGGAGGCTTTCGCCCCGTGCTCATTATCCAGAACGACCTGGGCAACCGTTTCAGCCCCACCGTCATCGTTCTGCCCCTCACATCCCGGATGGGCAAAACGCCCCTTCGCACCCACGTGCCCATCCAGCCGCCTCAGGGCGGCGTCAGAAAACCGTCCATCATCCTGTGCGAGCAGGTGCGCACGTTGGAAAAATCCCGCCTCAGCCGGTATCTGGGCTCCCTGAGCGCGGAAAAAATGAACCTGGTGGAGCGTGCCCTGAACGCGGCCTTTGCCCTGCGGGACGCGGAAGCGTTTTGAAGAATACAGAAAAACATGAAAAAGGAGCGTGCCAGAACGGTACGCTCTTTTTCGTTTATTGGAAACGGGTTAAACGTTGGGGTCTTCCGGCGTTTCCTCCGGCGGTTCTTCCTCGTCAGATACTTCGGGTACTTCGGCGGAATCATCGGATTCTTCCTCGGCTGCTTCCTCCCGGCCGGAGGGGCGTGTGGGATAAATTTCGTCGATGGCCCGGCGCAGTTCGTCCAGGTCCTTCTGCGTCAGTTCCCGGCAGTCCTCAATGAGGCTTTCCAGGCGGGGTCTGCAGGAAAACACGTCGGCGATGCCGCTGTCGTTGTAGGCCTGCTTTACCTTATCGGCCGCGTCCACAACGGCGGACTTGGCCTGCTCGTAAATGGGTTCGCCCTTTTGTGCCAGGGCTTCGATACCTTTCTGCGCCATGTCCACCCCCGTGGCCACGGCCCCAAGCCCGGCCTTGAGCACTTTTTTCAGTTCGTCTCCGATCTGATCCATTTTTTTACCTCCTCTGTTTGCGGTTTAATGCTGGTATGGTATTGCATCGTTGCATTTGGACCCTACCGTCCAGGCATATTATGCCATATTCTCCCGGGTTTGTATGCCCGAATTGTTCCAAAACCGCCTTTTCCCGGGCGAAAACCTCATTTTTCCGTTTCATCCAGCGCCCGCAGCAGCGCTTCCGCGGTATCCCGGACGATGAACATGCCGTCGAATTTCTCACTCAGGAACCCTTCCTGCTTCATGTGGGCGAAAAAGCGCAGCAGCGGGTCATAGTACCCGCTCACGTTGAGCAGCCCCAGGGGCGTTTTCGTGGCCCCCAGCTGGGTCATGGAATACAGGTCGGTCATTTCGTCCAGTGTGCCCATGCCCCCGGGGAGGGCGATGCAGGCGTCGGCGGCGGAAATCAGCGCCAGTTTCCGCTCCTGCACGTTTTGAAAATGCCTGTCCTCCGAAACGATATTTCCGTCAAAGGGATCCACCATGCCTTCAATGCGCATGGACACTACCTTCGCCCCGTTTTCCGCCGCCGCCCGGGACACTGCGCGCATGAGGCCCAGGGCGCAGCCTCCGAAAATCAGCGTGCGTCCGCTCTTTCCGATGGCCGCCCCCAGTTCCCGGGCCGCTTGTTCGTATGCGGGGCTGGCGCCGGCGCTGGAGCCGCAAAAGACCGTAATGTTTTTTTTCATGGTTTTTCCTCCCGTGTTCCCCTTTATTATACGCAAAACGCCGCCTCCTGTCAAAACGTCTGCGGGGGAACGGAAAAAACGAATATCCATGGGGGAACATTCCTGCAGGCGCACAGGGCGGTTTTCGTTTCACAGGCTCTGCACGTAGGTTTTGGGCGGGGCCTGATAAAACTTGTGAAAGCTGCGGATCAGGGCGGCGGTGGAGCCGAAACCGCATTCCTGGGCGGCCCGCTCCAGCGTGGCGTCCTGACGAAGCAGGGCGCAGGCGCGGCGGGCGCGGTAATAGGAAAGGTAGTCCGTAAAGGTCATGCCCGTGGTGGCCTTGAAGAGGCGGCAGAAATGGGGCACGCTCAGGCTGGCGGCCCGGGCGGCCTGGGGCAGGGAGAGGGGCAGGGCGTAATGGTCGTGAATGAGGCGGAAGGTATCCTCAATCAGGACGCGGGAACGGTCGGAAACGCGATCTTCAAGGGCTGCCGCGCGAAAGCGGCCCGAACGGATCAGCAGGCCGCAGAATTGCTGGACGAGGCCGTGCAGAATCAGGGACTGGGCGGCCCCGGGACGGCGGGCCTCTTCGTGCAGCGTCCGGAAAATGCCGCACAGGGCCGCGTATTCCGGGCAGTCCGCCCGAAGGGGATTGTCAAAGAGCGTGTCCTGCCCGAATACGTCTTCGCCGCATTTATGCCCCGCCGCCCCGTCGTAATCAAAAATGAGCAGAAGATAGGCGCAGGGCGCGCCGGCCACGGAATAGAGGGCGTGGAGCTGGTCGCGGTTCACCACCACCAGGTCCCCCGGCCGGGCGGTAAGGTGCTGCTGCTCCAATTGCACCGCGCATTCCCCGGACAGGAAAAGGTAGCACTCGATTTCCCTGTGCCAGTGGGGCGTGGCAATGACGGGCCGCCCCTGGCCGTAGACGGTGTGGCAGGCCAGGGAGGCGGGCAGCTCCTGTTCGGAGAATTTCTGGAAATAAGGCTTCATGGGTGGAACCTCCTTCGTTGCATGGGCCGCCGGAAAGGGAAAGAACGGGACAGCGGAAAGGAAACGGGAAAGAACCGGAAAAATGATAAAATTCGAAAACCGATTGATAATTTCCGGCATTGCGAAAAAGGGCAGGATCTGATACCATAAAATCAACGAAATAAAATATGTAAGGAGCGTGGTCTCATGCTGAAAGGCGGCATCATCGGCTGCGGCGGCATTGCCAAAAGCAAGCATCTTCCTTCCATCAAAACCCTGGGCGAAGTGGAACTGGTCGCTTTCTGCGACCTGATTGCGGAGCGGGCGGAATACGCCGCGGAGAATTACGGCGCAAAGGACGCGAAAACCTTCACGGATTATCATGACCTGCTGAAGCTGGATCTGGACGTGGTCTACGTCTGCACGCCCAACCGCAGCCACTGCCCCATCACCGTGGACGCCCTTCACGCGGGCAAAAACGTGCTGTGCGAAAAGCCCATGGCCCTCAATTACGAGGAGGCCATGCGCATGGTGAAGGCCGCCGAGGAAACGGGCAAGCTGCTTTCCATCGCGTACCAGAACCGTTACCGCCCGGACAGCCGGTACCTCAAGGCCGAATGCGACGCGGGCGCCCTGGGCGAAATTTACTTTGCCAAAGCCAACGCCGTCCGCCGCCGGGCCGTGCCCACCTGGGGCGTATTCCTGGACGAATATCAGCAGGGCGGCGGCCCCCTCATCGACATCGGCACCCATGCCCTGGACCTGACCCTCTGGACCATGAACAATTACAAGCCCAAGTACGCCGTGGGCACCGCGTACCATAAACTGAACAACGACAGGGAAACGGGCAATTCCTGGGGCGACTGGGACCCCGAAAAGTTCACGGTGGAGGACAGCGCCTTCGGTTTCGTGGTGATGGAGAACGGGGCCACCATTATCGTGCAGGCCTCCTGGGCCCTGAACTGCCTGGAGGTGGAAGAGGCCAAAACCGTCCTTTGCGGCACCAAAGCCGGGGCCGATATGCACGACGGCCTGCGCATCAACGGCGTGAATCACGGCCGGCAGTACGTGACCCAGCCCAACATGAAAAGCGGCGGCGCGGCCTATTTCGCCGGGCAGACCGAGGACGCGGGGGTCATCGAGCAGCAGGTGTTCGTTCAGGCCGTGAAGGGGGAGGGCGAGCTGTGCGTGCTGCCCCGTCAGGCCGCTGTGGTCACCCGCATCCTGGACGCAATTTACGAATCTTCCCGGACGGGCAAGCCGGTATATTTTAACGATTGAGGTGTCGAAAAACAAGTTTTCGACACACTGAGGGTCCCGCAAAGGGGCCCTTATTTTGGTTTAACCCAAATTGATCAGGCAGATGCTGACCACAGCCGCCAGCATGCCCACCGCCTGTTCCCACCGGAGCCGTTCGTGAAACAGGAGCAGGGAATAGAGAATGGAGAGCACCAGCACGCCGCCGTTGTCCACGGTGTAGAGAATGCCGGAGGGCATCCGCGGCAGGATGGAAAGCAGCAGATTAGCAGCGGCCGCTGCCGAAACACAGCAGACCGCCAGGCAGACGGCGGCCTTTCCGCCCATCCGGAAGCCGGAAAAATTCCTTTGGCGCAGGAGGGGCGCGGCGGCGGCCAAGGCGGAAACGGCAAATAGAATAGTGAGCATTTCAGTGCGTTCGCCGCCGTCCATGGCCCGGGCCTGGAGGTTCAGAATCACGCCGTAGAGGCCGTTGGCCAGGAACAGCAGGGCGCACCAGAGATAATAGCTTCCCGGATTCCCACGCAGGGAAACGCCCCGGGCGTTGATCACCGCCATGGAGCCCAGCATCAGCAGCACTGCGAAAATCTGCAGGCCGGAAAGCCGCTCCCCCAGAAACAGAATGCCCGTCAGCAGGGGCACCAGGATGCCGCCGAACATGCTGGCCATCATCAGGAAGGAATAGGAGCCCCGGTTGCCCGCCTCGATCATGGAGCGGTTGTACAGAAGCAGCATGGCCGCCCCCAGCACCGCCAACAGCCACGTTTGTCCGGAGGGACGGAAGGAAAAGCCCCCCGCCGCCAGGGAAATCAGGGCGATGAACCCGCCGTAGCACACGGAAAAAACGGGGGTGGCGCGGTTTTTGTCCGTTCCCGCATAATAAAGGGAATACAGCCGGGTAAACAGGGACTGGAACGAATAGAGCGCCACCATCAGCGCGACCTGGAAAACGAGCATGACCTGCCCCTTCTTTCTTTTGAATTTACAGCCGGTTATTCCAAAGCTCCCAGGCGGGCAGGGTGCGGCTTTCGTAGCATTGCCACAGGGCTTCGTGAAGGCCGGGTACCCAGCGCATGCCCGCGTCCTCCCGGATCATGGCGTCCGGGAAGGGCGCGGCCTCGGGCACAGCGGCGCGGACCTTTTCCATGGCGTCCGCTTCCAGGATGGCGTCCTCCCCCGTGCAGGGGATGGGGGCCCCCTCCCGGATATGGTCCACCATGTTCCAAAGGTTCTCCATGTCGGTGGCGTCCAGGGAACCATAATCCCGCACGGCGCCGTCCGGCAGGAAGGCCCGGAGGGAATCTCCCCGCGCGCCCTTTCGGCCAAAGCGGATGACCGCTCCCTCATAAACGTATTCAAAATAGGGCGGCTGCTCATAATCCCGGCCCGCGGCGTGGGAAACGGCCATGAAGATTTCCGCCCCGCTTTCCGATTTCGCTTTCAGCACGGCCGTATCGAATGTCTCGATGGGATTGGCCCGGAACGCGGCGCAGCGAAGGGCGGAAAGGGGCGCGCCGGTCAGATACAGCATGTTCATCAGGTAATGGGCGGTGGAATTGCTGAGCACGTCGTCAAAAATGGGGCGACCCGCCGAATCGTATTTTTTCCCCGCCCAGCCGCTTCCGCGGCGATAATAGGCCCCGTCCCGGGGCGGCAGCACGATGGCGCGCAGGGAAAGGGGCGCGCCGTAGAGCCCCGACGCAATGTCCCGCTTCAGGGCGCGCATGGCGGGTTCATAGCACAGCTGGAACCCCACCGAAAGACCGGTGCCTGCCTGATCCCGGGCCGCCAGGATGGCCTGGCCGTCCCGCAGGGTGGACGCAATGGGCTTTTCCAGCACCACATGGCATCCATGCCGGAACGCGGCGATGGCGTGGTCGGCGTGAAACGGAATGGGGGTGCCGATCACGGCGATGTGGGGGGATTGGGCGGCGAAGAGCTCTTCCGCCGTGTCGTATACGGGGCAGAGCGGGCATTCCTTTTTGTAGGGGTCCACCGCCCCCACCAGCCGCACCTTTTCCCGCAGGGGGCTTTTCATGGCGCGCACATAATTTTCGGCGTATCCGCCAATGCCGAACAGGGCGATCCTGATTTCTTCCATACCGGTCTTCCTCCGCTGATCCGATGGGCTTTTTTGTTTTCTATGCTGGGTTCTGGGCTTTTGCCGTCGAGCAGGGGCGAAAATTCAGCGTTCCTCGTGCCCGAAAATCACGCTCACGCCGTCCGGAATGACGGTGATGCTGCCTGGGCGGTCCAGAAGCGCGTCCGCCTGGGCCAGGGCGTCGTCGGCGCTGGAGGCCCAGCGCATGTGCATTTGTTCCACGAGGGGCCTGTTTTCCGCCCCTGTCACAAAAATGCAGGAGGCTTTTTCCAGCACCCGGGCCAAAATCTGCGCCTGCCATTGATCGGCAGTGGTTTCCCCAGGGGGTACGTTTTCGATATCCCGGGCCACGGCCCGGGCGTCCGGCCGATCGGCAAACCAATGGAAAAAAGCCTCGCCCCCGTGGCCGTCCGTCAAAGCGGCGCACAGAATAATCACGCCGCCGGGCCGGACGCAGCTTTCCGCCGCCGTGAGGCCTTTCACCGTCTGATAAATGTTCTGGTCCAGGGGATAGCCGCCGTTGGAGGTGATTACGATATCGGCTTCCACTGCCTCCGCCCGGGCAACCTGCTCACACAGGGCGCAGCCCGC
The DNA here is from genome assembly GCA_947624355.1 of uncultured Clostridia bacterium. Taxonomy (GTDB): domain Bacteria; phylum Bacillota; class Clostridia; order Christensenellales; family Aristaeellaceae; genus RUG563. Next base: position 6,887 of record CANQKI010000032.1, read on the forward strand.
CGCGTGGGCCGCTTCGGGGTCACCGGCCACGGCGGCACGGATGCGCTTTTGTTCGTCCAATAGGACATTGAGGATGAACCGCAGCCCGGCCTGCCGCGCGGCAAAGACCATATCCGCATGAATGGGGTTGCCCGCCAGTACCCCCTGCCGCGCCGCGGGGTGGCGGATAAACCGGGCGTTATGATTGTATAGCACCGTTTTTTTCCCGGCCACGCCGGGAAGAATGCTCTTGCGTCCCCCCGAAAAGCCCGCGAAAAAATGGGGCTCGATAAAGCCCTCGGCAATTGTCAGGTCGCTGTCCTTCACGAGGCGGTTCAGCCACAGCTCGCCTCCCGAGGGAAGCGTGCCGAAAAAGCAAAGATCGCTTTCCCGACGCGCGTCGTGGATCACGATCCGCTCCCTGCCGTGCAGGGGGCCGAAACGGGCAATGCGTTCATCCTCCGTGGGGCTGCGGTGCAGTCCGGTGGCTACAAGGATGGTAATTTCGGCGTCGGGTGCGCCCTGCCGGATTTCGTCGAGCAGAAGGGGCAGGGTGATCCGGCTTGGCATGGGCCGGGTATGATCGCTGGTGATCAGGAGAATGCGCCGCTTTCCCCGGGCCAGTTCCCGAAGGGGCGGCGAGCCGATGGGGCTTGCCAGGGCCCGGGTTACGGTTTCTTCTTCGGACAGGGAAGCGGCGGGGCCGGGGGCGGGGGCAATGCAGGCCCTGAGGCGGCTGTCCGGGGCATGAAGGGGCATAAAGCCCGTGCCGTACGGAATGGAAATCAGCATATCGGAAACCTCCAGACGGGAAAAACGCCCTGCCGCCGGACAGAGCCTCCGGAAGGGAAGGAGGCTCTGCCCGGTCGGCCGGCGCGATATTATGGGACGTCCGCGGAACAGGGGGTCCGGATCAGCGGAGGTCCTCACAGACGGTTCCGTCCCGCAGGGGGACGACGCCGTCCACATCAGCATAGGATTCGGCATCCACGAAGAGATGGAAGTCCCCGTGGGTTTTCAGCATGGTGGCGGGCACCTGGGGCGTGAGGGGGTTTTTCAGGGTCTGGGCCACGGCCCAGGCCTTTTCGGCGTGGGGCACGGCGGAAACCACGCACCGGCAGGCCATGATCTGCCGGACGCTCATGCTGACGGCCTGCCGGGGCACATCCTCCAGGGTGGGGAACCAGCCTTCGCTCAACTGCTGGTTGCGGCAGGCGTTGTCCAGCGTGACCACCAGGTAGGCCTCGTCCGTATCAAAATCGGCGGGGGGATCGTTGAAGGCGATGTGGCCGTTGCGGCCGATGCCGATGAGGCCCACGTCGATGGGCGCTTTGCGGATTTCCTCCGTCAGGGCGGCGATGCCTTCCTTGGTGCCGTCCACAAAGTGGGCCTTGGCCACGGGAGCAAAGGCCACAAAACGCTCCTTCAGGTATTTGCGGAAGCTGGCGGGATGGGTTTCGGGCAGACCGATGTACTCGTCCAGGTGAAACATCTCCACCTTCTGCCAGTCCACGTCCGCTTGAACCAGGTATTTCAGCGTTTCAAACTGGGACGCGCCGGTGGAAAGGACGATGCGGGCGCAGCCGTGGTCCCGGATGGCCTCGTTGATGCGCTTCGCGGAAAATTCCGCGGCCCGGCGGCCCAGATCATCCGCGGTTTTGGAAATGACGATATGCATTGCGAAAACCCCCCTTTACTGTTTGTCCGGTTCCTTTCCCGGCTTTTCCATTTCGGGGTAAAAGTCCCCCAGGAATTCGCTCAGGTACACGGCCCGGTCCTCTTTCATGGATTTGTTGGCGGCAATGCCGATGCCGATGGACATGGCCCCCGCCCGGGTGTCGGCCATCTGGTGCAGCGGGTCCTCGGTATAACCCCGGAAAAGGTTGCGCCGCAGGGCGGGGTCGGAGCCGCCGTGGCCGCCGGGCAATTGCTTTACGTGTTTGCGGTCCAGCACCATGCATTCACCCTGGCGGTTATAGAACTTGATGGTTTCCACATTGAAGGCGTTGTCGGCCTCCAGGCGGCCTTTCTTTCCGTTCAGCACGATTTTCATGCACTCATAGGGGGAATGGGCCGTGAGGGAATAGCTCATGACCGCGCCCCGGCGGTAGCGCACGTTGACGCTGACGGTATCCTCAATGTCGATCACGTCGGAGAAAAGGCAGCGGTCGCGGATGTAGCCGTCCTCGTCCTCGCAGTCCCGATAGACCTTTTTGAGCATGCCGCCGTCCGAGGTGTCGATGTCCACATAGAATTCGCAGGTGCCCTTATAGGGGCAGGTGAGGCAGCGCTCACCCCGCTCTTCCCGGGTGTGGCCGTAGAAACGGCGGGTGCCGAAAGCGTTGACCTTGACGGGCTCGTCGTCCAGGAGCCAGTTGACCAGGTCAAAGTGATGGGTGGATTTATGAATGAGGAGGGAGCCCGAATTGGCCCGGATGGAATGCCAGCGGCGGAAATAATCCGCGCCGTGGGAGGTGTCCAGCAGCCATTCAAAGTGCACGCTGTAAATATCCCCCAGAATGCCGCCGGCGAGCAGCTCCTTGATGCGCACATAGAAGGGCATGAAGCGCATGTTGAACGTGACGGTGACCTTGTGCCCCGTGCGCTTTTCGGTTTCCAGAATGCGGGCGCACATCTGATCGTCGATGGTCATGGGTTTTTCGGTAATCACGTCGCAGCCGAACTCCAGGGCCTTGACGATATATTGCTCGTGGGCGCAGTCCTTGGTGGTGACGATGACGACGTCGGGCCGGTGGTCCCGGAGCATTTGGTCAAAATCGGTGTAGGCGGGGATTTCCCGCTCCATGTATTCGGACACGAACCTGGCCCGCTTGCCGTTGATGTCGCATACGGCGCACAATTCCGCGCAGTCCGGGAAATCCCGGATCAGGGGCTCAATGTAGGACATGAGGCCCCGCCAGCCCGTACCCACCACAACGTATTTTTTCATGATTTCATTCCTCTTTTCAGTCGTTCAGTTCGGGGTAGAAGTCTCCCAGAAATTCCTTCAGGTACACGCTCCGGCCCTCTTTCATGGACCGGTTGGCCGCAATGCCCACGCCGATGGACATGGCCCCCGCCCGGGTATCGGCCATCTGGCCCAGGGGATCGGCGGTGTAGCCCCGGAAAAGGTTATCCCGCAGCGTGGTGTCCGACCCGCCGTGCCCGCCCTTGCGGCGGCGGACGTTGCGCAGGTCATAGTCCACGGCCCGGCCTTCCCGGTCGTAAAACCGGAAGATTTCGGGCCGGTCCACCTTTACGTTCTCGAAGGCGGATACCTCCAGGCGGCCCTTGCTGCCGTTGAAGACCATTTTCCAGCCCTCGTAGGGGGAATGGGCGGTGAGGGAATAGCTCATGGTGGCGCCCTTTTTGTACCGGACGTTCACCGACATGTTGTCCTCGATATCGATGACGTCGGAGAAAAGGCAGCGGTCGCGGATATAGCCGTCCTCGTCCTCGCAGTCGATATACAGCCCCTTGTAGAAGCCCCCTTCGTCCGCCGCCAGGTCATAGTAGAATTCGCAGGAATCCTTATAGGCGCAGGTGCGGCAGTTTTCGCCCCGCTCCTTCCGGGTGGGACCGTAGAAGCGGCGGGAGCCGAAAGCGTTCACCTGGACGGGAATATCGTCCAGGATCCAGTTGATGAGGTCGAAATGATGGGTGGACTTGTGCACGATGAGGGAGCCCGAATTGGCGCGGATGGAATGCCAGCGGCGGAAGTAGGCCGCGCCGTGGGAGGTGTCCAGAATCCATTCAAAATGCACGCTGAAAACGTCTCCCAGCCGGCCCTCGGACACGAACTGCTTGATCTGGGCGAAAATGGGCATGAAGCGGTAATTGAAGGTGACGGTGACCTTGTGGCCCGTGCGCTTTTCGGCCTCCAGAATGCTGGCGCACATTTTTTCGTCCGTGGTCATGGGCTTTTCGGTAATCACGTCGCAGCCGAATTCCAGGGCCTTGACGATGTAATGCTCGTGAAAACAGTCCTTGGTGGTGACGATGACGACGTCGGGCCGGTGGTCCCGGAGCATTTGGTCAAAATCGGTATAGGCGGGAATTTCGTGCCCCAGGTATTCGGATACGAACCGGGCCCGTTTGCCGTTGATATCGCACACGGCGGCGATTTCAGCGCAGTCCTGATATTCCTCCAGAATGGGCCGGACATAGGAGAGAATTCCCCGGTGCCCCGTCCCGACCAGCACATATTTCTTCATGCAATCCGTCCTTTCTCATGCATAGCCATGAATGAATCTTCGTTCAGTCAACCTTTATTTCTTCGCCGCCCGGCCGCACAGGTAGCCCCGGTAATCGTCGAAGAAGGCCTCGGCGTACTTGGTCATGAAAACGGTGAGGGAGTCGCCGACGAAGGTCAGCTGCATTTTCAGGGTGCCCAGGTAATCATCCACCGCGAACACCGTGGCCAGCAGGGAATTTTCCTTCTGCCAGGCGCAGGCGGATACGCAGCGGTAATGGCGTTCCCTCGTGCCCATGCGCACGCCGAAATAGGGCTCGGGGAAGGAAAACGCCTGAAATTCCTTTACGCCCAGGGGGAAGGAGAAAACCTCGCCCCGCTTCTGATAGGTCAGGGTATACTGTCCTTCCGCCGTGTCCAGCCGCATCCATTCAAAGCCGAAGATGTTTTCGTCCAGGTCGTACCGCACGCCGGAAACCGTCTTGGCCAGGGGCGAATCCTTTTCTCCCGTGGGCAGGGGCAGGGCCATGCGGTAGTCCCGCAGGGCGCGCAGGGCGGCGGGATTTTCGGGCAGGGGCGCTTCCTGGGTCTTTTCCAGCAGGCGGTAATAGGCAAAGCGGATCACGTCGTCCGCGTTGCTCAGGCCCTGGGTGTCGCCGGTGGTAATCAGCACGGCGTCGTATTTGGGCATCATAAAGGCGAACTGGCTGCCCATGCCGCAGCAGGCGAAGCCGCCGTCCCGCAGCATCCAGAATTGGTAGCCATAGCCCGCGGGCCAGTGAATGCCCGAGTGGGATACGGAGGTGTCGATCTGATAGGAGGTGGCCGCCTCCATATATGCCCGGCTGACCAGCTGCTTGCCGTTCCATTGGCCGCGGTTCAGGCAGAACAGGCCAAAGCGCGCCAGATCCCGGGGGGTGCACAGGATGCCGCTGCCCGTCCAGGAGCGCCCTTCGGGCGTCTGGATGCACCAGGCATCCGGGGAAATGCCAAGCTCGTCGAGCAGGGGCCGCATGTATTCCAGCATGGGCTTGCCCGTGATTTTTTCCACAATGGCGCAGAGGGTCACCGTGCCGGCGGTATCGTAATGGAAGATGGTGCCGGGCTTATGGGTGATGTGGTTGTTGTTAAAGAAGGCTTTGACGTAATCAGGGGATTCGAAGGTGTAAGTGGTGCCTTCGTTGAAGGTGGCCATCATCAGCAGATGGCGCACGGTGGCCTCCCGGCAGTAGGAGGAGGCGTTTTCGGGAATATATTCCGGGAAGAAATCGGCGACCTTGTCCTCCAGGGACAGGCGGCCTTCGTCAATGAGCATTCCCACCGCCACGGAGGTGAAGCTCTTGCTGACCGAGTACATCCGGTGCTTGCGGTTCTGGTCAAAGGGCGGGCAGTAGTGCTCCGCGGCAATTTTGCCGTGGCGGAGCAGGATGACGCTGTGCATGGGGAAACGGTGGATTTTCAGCTCCTCCAGGAATTCCAGAACCGCCTGAGAGGGAATGCCCAGGGATTCCGGAGAGGCGACCGTGAGACAGGGATCAGACATGCCTTTTTACCTCCTCCGAACGGGTGAATGGGGATTGACGGAATCATTCCATATGCTGGAAAACGTCCGGATACCTTGGGGGGCAATCCGGCCCGGGATACGGACGGGATTGCCCCCTGGTTATGCTGTTTTCAATTTAATGGGAAAGGATTACTTGTTGACGGCTCTCCAGGCGTCCAGCTGGGCCTGCGCTTCGGCCACGATCTTTTCGGCGCCGGAAGCGTCCAGCTTCTGCAGGAATTCGTCCACGTTGGCGTCCACTTCGTCCTCGGGGATGAAGCCGAACTTCAGGTTGGTTTCATACTCACCGATGACGGCGCTGCAGGCCGCGATTTCGTTCTGCACGGGGGTGGGATCGAAGATGAAGCCCAGGTTGGTTTCGGTGATGGCGCTTTCGTTGGCTTCGATCAGCAGATCCATGAAGTTGGCGGGATAGCCGGGGGCAACCACGGAGTGCACCAGGGCGCCGAACTGCGCGCCGTACCAGTACTTGTGGGCGGGAGCGGAGGGATCGGCGTTCTTGGTGCCTTCAAAGGTGGCCACGCCTTCCACATCGCTCATCTTCCAGTGCTCGCCTTCCACGCCCAGGCGCAATGTGGTGGCCACATAGGGATCGGTGTTGATGAGTTCCAGGGCCATCATGGCGCGTTCGGGGTTCTTGGAGGTTTTGCTGATGGAGTTGACGGCGGCGTGGAGGTAGTTGGTGGAAGCGGTGCGGTAGGCATAGGGCAGCATGACGGTGTCCCAATCGTCGCTGTAGAAGTTCTTGGCCACGGTCACATAGCCGCTGCCGATGTCGCCCAGAATATACTTGCCCTGCGCGGTGTAGATACGGTCCGGGTCATAGTACCAGCAGTCGGCGGGCAGGACGCCGTCGGTGATCATCTTGGCGATGAGCTTGCAGGCTTCGCGGTATTCGGCGGTGGCGTACTTGTTGAACACCTTTTCGCCCGAGCCCATGCCCTCGTAGTTTTCCACGCCGGGGATGTTCACGACCGCCAGGCCGTTGATGGTTTCATAGGGCATATACTGCTCCAGGTCGGGGAAGGTGCGGCAGATGGGAATGCCGGCTTCCTTATCCTCGGGGTGCAGCTCGTTGCGCTTTTCGTAGGCTTCATAGAGGAAGGAAACGATGTCCTTGAAGTTCTTGACCTCGATGGTGGTGTAATCCAGGCCCAGTTCCTTGGCCAGGGTGTCGTTGATCATGAGGCAGTAGCTCTGCACGGAATCCTTGTAGGAAGGAATGCCATAGATATGGCCGTCGATCTTCATGGCTTCCCAGAAGACTTCGGGGATCATTTTGTAAGTTTCGGGGGCATACTTGGGCAGCAGCTCATCCATGGAAACGAAGGCTTCCTTTTTGGCGTTGTTCACGTAGGGCAGCTGGCTGTTGGTGTTGACGATGTCCACTTCCTGACCGGACTCGAGAATGGGGGATACCTTGGAGGAATACTCGGAGTTGTTGATGAAGTGGAAGTTGATGGTGGTGTTGATTTTTTCCTTCAGGTAGGCGTTGAGGGCGTCAAAGACGGTCTGGTTGTCGGGCTGCGCGTCTTCCGACACGTACCATTCCAGGGTGACGGGCTCCAGCGCGGAAGCGTCCTCGGCCGCGGCCAGAGGAATCATGCCGCAGATCAGAACGAGCGCCGCGAGCAGAGAGAGAATACGGTTGGCTTTCATGGGTTTACCTCCTAAAAATGTTGTATTTTCAAAACCGGCAACGAACGTCCTGCCAGGTTCTGAAGACGGTGGGGATTATCCCTTCACGCTGCCCACGGTGAGGCCCTGGATGAAGTAGCGCTGGAAGAAGGGATAGGCGAAGAGGATGGGAATGGTGGAAATGATGACGATGGCCATCCGGGTCTGTTCGGTGGGCATGGAGCGGAGCATGGCCATGCCGTCCGGGGTGGAGGCCAGGCTGGAATTGTTCTTGATGAAGTCGATCTTCTGCTGGATACGGGTCAGCATGGTCTGCAGGGGAACGAGCTTGGGATTGTCGATGTAGAGCATACCGACGAACCAGTCGTTCCATTTGCTCACCAGCACGAACAGGCCGATGGTGGCCAGGCCGGCCTTGGACAGGGGCAGCACGATGCTGGTAAAGATGCGGAATTCGTTGGCCCCGTCGATCTGGGCCGCGTCCATCATATCCGTGGGAATGGTGGTGGAAATGAAGGTGCGCAGCACGATCACGTTGAAGGCGTTCACCAGGCTGGGCAGCACCAGGATCCAAAAGCTGTCGTAGAGGTGCAGCACGTTCACGTTGATGATGTAGCCCGGCACCAGGCCACCCGAAAAGAGCATGGTGAAGAAGAGAATGAAGGTGTAAAACCGCTTGCAGGCGAAGCGCTGCTGGGCCAGCACGAATGCGTACATGGCCATGACCAGCACCGCCAGCACGGTAGTGACCGCCGTCGAAGCGATGGTGACGGCGTAGCTGTCCAGCAGCTGGGAACCCGTTTTGAACAGGCCTTCATAGGACGAGAAGGTGACGGAGGAGGGGAAGAAGGAAAAGCCGTGATAGGTGAGGCTTTCCGAGGTGGTGATGGAAATCATGAAAACCAATACAACGGGCAGCACGGTCAGCACCGCGATGATGGCGAGAACCACGCTGAAAATCGCGTTGGTGGAGGGCCTGACCCGGTTGATTTTCGCAAAGGAATTGTCACTGTAATCGTCATGCCTGCGCCTTTTTGCCATGATCGTTTCCTCCTTTCTCAGAACAGGGCCGATTCTTCGTCGATCCGGCGCACTACCAGGTTGGAGAGCATGACCAGCACAAAGCCCACCAGCGACTGATACAGGCCCGCGGCCGCCGACATACCCGTGTTCCCCAGGGTGGTCAGGGCGCGGTAGATGTAGGTGTCGATGACGTCGGTGTATTCATAGAGGGCGCCGTTGTTCTGGGTCACGTTGTAGAACAGGCCGAAGTCTCCCCGGAAAATGCCGCCCAGGCTGAGAATCAGCATGATGACGATGATGTGGCGCAGGTGGGGAATGGTGACGTAACGGGCCTGCTGCACCTTGGTGGCGCCGTCCAGCACGGCGGCTTCGTAATACTCCTGGGAAATGCCCGAGATGGAAGCCACGTATACGATGGCACCGTAGCCCACGTCCTTCCACATTTTCACGAACACCAGCAGGAAGGGCCATACGGGCTTGTAGGTGTACCAGTTCCGGGTCTTCATGCCCAGGCTGCCCAGAATATTGTTCAGGATGCCGTCCCGGCTGTTGAGGAAAGCGTACACGATGATGCCCACCACGGCCATGGAAAGGAAGTTGGGCATGATCAGCATGGTTTGCAGCGTTTTGGCCAGGCGCTTGATGTAGAGCTCGTTGAACACCACGGCCACCAGAACGGAAAGGCTGGTTTGCAGGGTGATGAACACCAGGTTGTAGAGCACGGTGTTCCGGGTAATGCGCCAGGCGTCCTGGGTTTTGAAGAGAAATTCAAAGTTCCTGAAGCCCACGAACTCGCTGCCCAGGAATCCCTTGCTCACCGTGTAGTTCTGAAAAGCCAGCGTCAGGCCGAACATGGGCATATAGCAGAACACGATCAGGAACGCCAGGCAGGGCAGGGCCAGGACGTGCAGCCGCCAATACCGTTTAAAGTGCTGCACGATCCTTGCGCCGAGCGGCCTTCTTCTTTGAATGGATTGAATCGTCATGCCTGGCATACCTCCTTACGGGCAGGCTCCATTTTTCGCGAATGTTTTGCTGCGAATCATCTGTTTGCTGATTTTATTGTACAGAAGGGCGGCGGAGGATTCAAGCCTAAATAATCAAGAATGCCGCACAAAATCAAGCAGAATTCTACAAAGCCGCGCCGGATTTCCGGGTTTTATCCGGGTGAATCCGGGGGAAACCGACCGGAAAAACCATGAAAAAAAGGCCCGCCGGAAAGCGCCATTAAATAAGGAAAAAACTTCAAAAAATGCATCGGATTCAGAGGGCGCCGTCCCCAAAAATCAAATAACCGGCACGGAGAAATCTTTCCGTGCCGGAGAAAAACTGTTTGCAAAGTGTTATTCCGGATTGCTTTTCTGATTTTTTCCGAATTTCAGGGGCACCCGCACGACGGCGTCCAGGCCGCCCTGGGGCCCGCGGGCGTAATGCAGGCCGCTTCTTTCCCCCAGCTGCAGCCGCAGGCGCCTGTTCACATTCCGGATGCCGATGCCGTGGCCCCCCTCCGCCGTATCCGGCGGGTCGGGGGAGGCCAGGAGCGCGTTGAGCACGTCCGGGTCGCCGGCGCCGTTGTCCCGCACGATGATTTCCAGCATGTCCCCGTCCTCCCGGCAGAACAGGCGGATATCCAGGGGCTCTTCATCATTCCGGGCGTGGAAAAGGGCGTTTTCCACCAGGGGCTGCAGAATGATCTGCGCCACGGGGACGGAATGATACGCTGATGGCACCTCCTGGGAAAAGCGGAAGCCCTCCTTGAACCGAAGCTGCTGAATGCGGATATAATGCTGCAGATACTCGATTTCCTCCCCCAGGGACGCCGTCGGCCGGGAAAAGTTCACGCTGTATTTCAGAATGCTGATCAGGGAATCCACCATGGTGACAATCTCGTCGTTGCCCTCCATCAGGGCGCTGCAGCTGATGGAGTCCAGGGTGTTGTAAATAAAGTGGGGGTTGATCTGGGCCTGCATGGCCCGGAGCTCCGCCTGCCGCAGCTTTTCCGCTTCCTCCGTCTCCTGCTGCAGAAGCTGGGCAATGCGGACGGTCATCATGTTATAGCTGCCGTAAAGCAGGGCAATTTCGTCCTGGGTGTCGGGGGGCAGCACGGGCTGGGGCAGGTAGCGGCTGTCCATATGGGCCATGACGTTGGAAAGATTGACGATGGGCCGGGCCAGCCGGGCCGAAATGGCAAAGGAAACCACCCCCGCGATCAGCAGGAACAGCGCTGTTACCCCCAGCAGCATGGACATGGGGGCCTTGATATAATCGTACACGTCCGAATCGGGAATGAGCAGCACGCATTTCCAGTCCCCCTGGAAGGAAATGCCGCTGGCAGTATAGGCCACGTCATTCAGGGTATAGGGGGAAATGGCCGCTCCGCCCGGCAGGGAAAGCAGGGCCCCCGCCGGGCTGCCGGGGGCGACGGCATCCGGGTCGGTGCTGAGAAACACGCTGTCGCCAAAGAGAAGGAGGGCCACGGCGTGGTCGGTAATGCAGGCGGTATCCAGCACCTGTATCAGCCGGCTTTCGGGCATGGTGTAGAGCACCGCCCCCAGGATTTCGTTATACCGGGGATCGGCGACGCGGATGCTGCGAAGCTGATGGGCGAAGCAGACCATGGGGTTGTAGCCCGCGGCGCGAAAGGCGTAAATCTGGCCGCTCCGCGCCATCGTTTCCCGGTACCAGTCGACGTCGTCCACGTCCCGGGCGCTGTATACCCTGCTGCGCATATAGTTTTTTTCCAGGGAAAACCGTTCGGGAATTTCCTCGGAAAACGGAAACTGACGGTCAATGAACAGCATGGCGTAGGCGCTCTGCATCAGGGGCGTGGCCAGGGGACCGGTATCCATGCTGAAGGCATTGGCCATGGCCTGGCGCAGATTGACGGGGCTGAGGCTTGTCTGGTTGGTCACGAGGGACGCCAGGGTCTGGTCGATGCAGAGGTAATAGGCGTTCTGGCGCACGTTGGTGAGCACCGTGGAAATATCCGCGCCGGTTTCCGAAATGGCGTAGCGCTGGTCCTCGCCGATGCGCTCCCTGAGAACGTCGCGGAAGTAGCCGAAAAAGAGGACGGAAAACGCCGCCAGAACCACCAGCATGCCCGACGCGATAAACAAAAAGGCGCGGCGCCAGATGCCGCTGCCCGCCAGATGCGCTTTTTTCACGGCGCGTTTTCCTCCTCTCCGTCACAGGCGGTCAAAGCCCGGTACTGGGAGGGCGACATGCCGAAGGAGGCGCTGAAAAGGCGGGAAAAATAATCCGGGGTCATGTAGCCCACCTGACGGCTGACCCCCGCCACGTTCATATCGCCGTTTCGCAAAAGCTCCTGGGCGTGCCGCATGCGCACTTCATGGATGCTGTTGATAATGCTCTTTCCCCGCTGCTGCTTATACAGCGCGCCGCAATAGACGGGGGAGAGATGGAGCCAGTCGGACACCGACGCCACGGAAAGGTTGGGATCGGCGTAGTTTTTCTCGATGTACGCGTCGATCCTGTCCACGTAATTGATGGACTGGGGGGTGCGCTGGGCGCAGAAGGAGGCGGCGAGGCCGCATTCCGCCCGGACGAAAGAGATGATATCCGTCACGTTTTTGAGGGCGCTGTATGTCCCCATGGCTTCTTCCTGCCGGGCGGCGGATTCCGCCTTCCGGTAGCCAAGGGCGCTTACCTGGCCGTAGAGCTCGTCCAGGAACATCATGCCGAAACGTTTGAGATCCTTGATATGGATCCGGTTCATGGCCATGAACTCAAACGCGTCGGCGCAGGACTGCCAGTCCCCCGTATCCAGCATTTCCTGCACCAGACGGCTGATATCCTCCCGGTTGGTCTTGAGGGAATTGTAATAGCGCTTTTTGATGAGCTCCCCCATGAGGACGCGGATTTTTTCGGTGATTTCGCTCAGCCGCTCCCGGGTAATGGGCTTGAGGATGTAATCCTGCACGCCATAGGTCATGGCCTTCTGGACGAATTCAAAGTCGCTGTATTCGCTCAGGATAATGATACAGTTGTCCAGCACCATGTCCCGCAGCCGCTCGGCCAGCTCCAACCCGTTGAGAATGGGCATTTTCACGTCCGTGATGATCAGGTCGGGCTTTTCCACCAGGGCGATCTTCAGGGCGGCGGCGCCGTTTTCCGCTTCTAATATCTGGGAGAAATCCAGCTCCTGCCATGGAAGCATCTGGGTGATGCATTTCCTGACGAATACGTCGTCATCCGCGATGAGTGCTTTCATAAAACCATCCCCTGAAAAGGGCACGCGCCGTGCCGTCGGGCCGCCACTGCAGATACGGTTACATTTTAGTCATATAGGTATCATTAACTTTATTATAATACGTTTTTTCCCCGTTGTCAAACGCTGCTGCACTGCCCTTTTGCAAAGATTTTCCGGGGCGGAAAACGCGCAAGTTCTTGATTCTGTTGGCATATCCTTTACTATTTTGGCCCTTGTGCCGGTTGAACAATCGGAGGGCAAAAGTTATAATAATTGGGAAAAGAAAATTCCATATCGCCCGGACGGCGTCCCCGTCCCGGGGCCTTCCCCGGAAACAGCGGCCAAAGCAAAAGCCCTGCGGAAGGGCACGGCACGGCCGGAGGGCGAAGGAACAACCGGCACCCCGAGGCAACGAAACGAGCAATGGAGGAAGCATCATGAAGTGCAAAATCAGCATCATCGGCGGCGGTTCCTACTCCTGGACATACGGCCTGTTCACCACGTTTCTGGACAACGGATTCTTTGACCGGGAAACCGAGCTCTGCCTCTACGATATCAACGGGCAGGCGCTGGAGGATGTGTTCGCTTTCTGCAGCTATTACAACCGCCAGTATCCGGAAAAGGCCATCAACCTGACCAAAACCCTGCGGGAAGACGAGGCCCTGGAAGGGGCCGATTTCGTGGTAATCGCCATTTCCCACGGGGGCCTGGAGGCCGAACTGGAGGATCACCGCATCGCCCGCCGTTACGGCTTTTACAACGTCAAAGGCAGCGAATCGGGCATCGCGGGGGCCAGCCGCACCATCCGCCATGTGCCGGAATTTTTGCGGATCGCCCGGAAAATGCGCCGCCTGTGCCCGAAGGCCGTGCTCCTGAACGTCACCAACCCCCTCACCGCCCTGACCCGCTGCGTGCAGAAATACGAAGGGGTGCAGGCCGTGGGTTTCTGCCACGGCATCCGCAATCATCTGGAGATTCTGCTGCCCTATTTCGGGGCCAAGGGGTTTGAGGACGTGAGCTTTTCCGTGTCCGGGGTGGACCATTGCTCCTTCCTGACGGACGTCAGCTTCCATGGCCGGGACGCCCTGCAGATCATGCGGGATAAGGGCATGATCGAGGCCGCCTGGGCGGGAAAAACGGATATCACCTATGACGATCCCTTTGCCGGCCGGGAAAACCAGCGCATCCGCTTTATCCTGTGGGATATGCTGGGGTGCATGCCCGGCCTGAGCGACGAGCACTGCGCCGAGTTTTATTATCAGACCACCGGCACCCAGGAAAACCGGGACCGCTTCGGCATGCATTACGACCGGATCAAGGACCGTTCCACGTCCGTCGTGCAGCACAGGGACAACATCGTCAAGCCCCTGGCCACCGGCAACATGCCGCCCCTGCGGGTGAGCGACGAACGCCCGGACCGGGTCATCGAGGCCCTGATGGGGGGCCGGGAATTCTACGACGTGGTCAATTACCGGAATTTTGGCCAGGTGCGGGAGCTCCCCCTGGATACCGTGGTGGAAACCTTTGTGACCTTTGATGGCACGGGTATTCATCCTGCCATCGCCAATCCCCTGCCCATGGCGGCCCAGGCCATCGTTACGCCCACCGCCCTGCGGGAGGAAATGTTTATGGAGGCGGCTGTGGAATGGGACAGCAGAAAACTGACGTCGGCGCTTTGCATCGATCCTTTGGTGCAGGACTTTACCCGGATCCGGGATGTGGTGCGGGATATGATGGAATACAACGCCCAATTCCTGCCCAAGGATCCGTGACGCCCTTCCGCGCCGGAACGGAAGCCGTGCATGCGAACGGGAATATTTGGGGGACGCGCGATTCCGTCGGATGGAACGATCTCCAGCCGGAATATCTGCTGTGAAAACGGTCTGCGGCCGATTCGTTTTTGACGGCGATGTCCGCGCCGTCCGCACGGCTGCGGGCAGACGGGAAAAGAAACGGAAACCGAACCGAAAGGAGGCTGCGCCGTGAACGGTTTTTGCGCAGGTTTCGCCCGGGCGGACATTACCCCGCCCCTGGGCATGCCCATTGCGGGCTACTACCATGTGCGGCTGGCGGAAAAGGTGCTGGATCCCCTGGAGGCCAACGCCCTGGCCCTGTCGCTTGGGGAAAAGCGGCTGCTGATTCTGGCCCTGGATGTGATCGGCCTGCCGGCACGCTATATGGACCCGTTGCGGGAGCACCTGGCGGAGGCTGCCGGGCTGCCCCTTTCGGCGGTGTTCGTGGCCTGCACCCATACCCATACCGGCCCCCTGCTGCGGGGGGACGTGCGGCCCGAAACGGAGGCCGCCTATTTCGAAACCCTGAAGGAAATGGCTGCGGACGCCGTGCGCCGGGCCTTTCTGGATTTAAAGCCAGCGCGGATGGGCTGGGCCGTGGGGCGCGCGCCCCGGATCGCCTTTATCCGCCGCTTTCTGATGAAGGACGGCTCCGTCCGCACCAATCCCGGCGTGGGCAACCCGGATATTGTGGGCCCCGTGGGCCAGCCGGACGAGCGGGTGAGCGTGCTGCGGTTTGACCGGGAGGGGGGCGAAGCGGTGGCGCTGGTCCACTTTGCGGTTCATCCGGATACCGTGGGCGGCTGCGTCATTTCGGCGGACTGGCCGGGCTTTGCCCGCCGCACCCTGGAAAAGGCCCTGGACGGGGTGCGCTGCCTGGTGCTCAACGGCGCCCAGGGGGACGTAAACCATGTCAATACCGCCCCGCTGCCCGGCGAGCTCAACGACCTGACGGTGGATTTCGACAACGTCATGCGGGGTTACGGCCACGCCCGCCACATGGGCGCGGCGGTGGCCGGGGCGGTGCTGCAGGTGTTCGCCAAGGTCCGCTACACCCCCGTTTATCATCTGCTGAGCGTCCAGAGCGTGGCGCGGCACCCGGCCAATCTGCCCGATCCCAAGGAGCTGCCTCAGGCACGGCTGTACAACCGCCTCCATCAGGAGGGCCGGGACAGCGAAATCCCCTGCCAGGGCATGGAACTGACCGTGGCCGTGGCCGAGGCCGAACGCATATTGCAATTGGAGCACGGGCCCCAAGATTTTGCCCTTCCCATGGCCGCCGTGGCCATCGGGGACGCGGCGCTGGTGAGCGTGCCGGGGGAGCCCTTTTCCGCCGTGGGCCGGGTCATCCGGGCGGCGCCGGGCTGGCCGCTGGTGCTGCCCTGCTGCTGCGCCAATGGCTATGAGGGCTATTTCCCCGATATGGACGCCTACCGGAACGGCAGTTACGAGGTGCGAAGCTCGGTTTTCCGGGCGGGCGTAGGCGAAACGGTGTCCGGGGAGGCGCTGCGGCTGCTTCGGGAGCTGCAGAATGCGATTCACCGGGAAGAAAAGGAGAATGGCTATGCTGACGATCCGTAATGAAGCCCAGCTGGACGAGGCCCTTTCCGCTCCCAGTCCTGCCCTGGTGGAGGACATGAAGCGTTTGGAGGGCGATGTGATGATTCTCGGCGCGGGGGGCAAGGTGGGCCCCACGCTGTCCGTCATGGCGATGCGGGCCGTGCGCCAGAGCGGCGTGCCCCGGCGGGTGACGGCCGTGTCCCGGTTCACGGACCCGTATGTGGTGGAGCTTCTCCGGAAGGAGCAGGTGGACACCATCGCCTGCGACCTGACCGACCCCGCCCAGGTGGCCGCCCTGCCCCGGGCGGAGAATATTGTCTTCATGGCGGGGCGCAAGTTCGGCACGGAAGGAAGCGCCTGCGAAACCTGGGAAATGAACGTGGCCGTGCCCGCGCTGGTGACCCGGCATTTCGGGGCCGCCCGCTATGTGGTTTTTTCCACCAGCAACGTGTATCCCTTTTCCCGCCCGGCGGAGGGCGGATGCGACGAAAGCGTGGCCCCCGACCCCATTGGCGAATATGCCATCAGCTGTCTGGGACGGGAGCGGATGTTTGAATACGCGGCGAAACATTACGGGGCGAAGGTGGTTCAGTTCCGCCTGAGCTACGCCATTGACCTGCGTTACGGCATTCTGTTTGACCTGTGCCGGTGGATTCTTTCCGGCCAGCCGATTCCCCTGGGCGTGCCGGCCTTCAACTGCGTGTGGCAGCGGTACGCCAACGAGGCCGCTCTGCGGGCGCTGCTGATGGCGAAGGAAGAGGTGGAGTACCTGAACGTGACCGGCCCCGAAACGGTGAGCGTGCGAAGCGCCGCCAGACACCTGGGCAAGCTCCTTGGCCGGGAGCCCGTGTTTGCCGGAGAGGAAGGGGAAAGGGGCATCCTGTGCAGCGCGCAGAAGTGCGTGGAGCTGTTTGGATATCCCGATGTGAGCGTGGGCGAAATGATGCGGCTGCAGGCCGACTGGATCCAGTCCGGCGGCAGGCAGCTGGGGAAGCCCACCCATTTTGAAGAGCAGAAAGGACGGTTCTGATGCGTTCGGAAGCGGAAAAACTTTTGATGGATGGGGCGTTTCTGCCTGCCATGCCCCTGGTGCTGGATGAAAACCGGCGGTTTGACGAGGCAGGGCAGCGCCGCCTGATCCGCTATTACCTCCATTGCGGCGTGGACGGCATAGCCGTGGGGGTGCATTCCACCCAGTTCGCCATCCGGGACCCCAAAATCAACCTGTTTGAGCGGGTGCTTTCCACGGCCATTTCCGAAATGAAGGCCTGGCAGGAGCGCACGGGCCGGACGGTGCTGGCCGTGGCCGGGGTCTGCGGGGAAACGAATCAGGCCGTGGCCGAGGCACGGCTTGCGGCAGGGCTTGGCTATGACGCGGCGCTGCTCAGCCCCGGCGGCCTGGCGCACCTGAGCGAAGACGACATGGTGGAGCGCACCCGGGCCGTGGCGGAGGTCATGGACGTGATTGGGTTCTATCTCCAGCCCGCGGTGGGGGGACGGATCTTTTCCTATGATTACTGGGAACGGGTCTGCGCCATTCCCGGGGTGAAGGCCGTCAAGTGCGCCGCCTTCAACCGGTATTTCACCGTGGACGTGGCCCGGGCCATTGCCTTTGCCGACCACGAGATCGCCCTTTATACCGGCAATGACGACAACATCGTGGCCGACCTGCTGACCCGGTACGCTTTCGAGGTGAAGGGCGAAAAGCGCGTTGTGGCCACCCGCGGCGGCCTGCTGGGGCACTGGGCGGCGTGGACGGGCACGGCGGTAAAGATTTTCCGGGCAATCAAGGCCCTGCCTGAGGGTGCGCCTCTTTCGCCTGAGTGGCTCACCCTGGCCGCGCAGATTACCGACGTCAACAGCGCCTTTTTTGACGCGGCCCATCAGTTCGCCGGCTGCATCGTGGGCATTCACGAGGTGCTCAGGCGGCAGGGGCTGATGGCCGGCATCTGGTGCCTGGACCCGAAGGAAACCCTGTCCCCCGGCCAGAAGGAGGAGATCGACCGGGTGTACCGGATGTATCCGGAACTTTGCGACGATGCCCTGGCAGCCGATTTTCTGCGGCAGGACCGGGGCTGAAGAACATACGAACGAGGGGGAAAATATGGAATATACCGTGCGGCCGTTGGTGACGCAGGCCCTGGAACGCGTGCTGAGCAATCCGGAGGCGGCGCGGGCATGCCAATGGATCGAGGAAGATCAGGAACGGTGCGTGGCCGAGCAGATTGAATTGACCCAGCTGGAAGCGCCCACCTTTCATGAACAGACCCGCGCCCTGGCCTTTGTGGCCAAGCTGCGGGCGGCGGGGCTGACCGGGGTGACGCTGGATACGGAGGGGAACGCTTTCGGGGTGCTGAAAAGCCGGGGCGAGGGGCCGCGGGTGCTAGTAGAGGCCCATTTGGATACCGTTTTCCCTGTGGGCAGCGTGCCGCCCGTGGCGAAACGGGACGGGTTTCTTTTCGCGCCCGGCGTCAGCGACAATACCCGGGGCCTGGCCATGCTGCTTTCCATGGCCCGGGCCATGACGGAATGCCGGGTGCGTCCCCGGGGCGACGTGGTTTTCCTGGGCAGCACAAGAGAAGAGGGCATCGGCGGCATGGAGGGCATCCGCGCCTTCCTGCGGCAGTATCCCGGAGGCATCGACGCCTCCCTCAGCATCGACAGCGACAGCATCGCCAACATTATCTATGAAGCCACGGGATTCAGAACGGCGGAATATATCTTTCACGGAACGGGCGGCCACGCCTTCGGCGCTTTCGGCCAGGTGTCCCAGCCTCTCCACGCCGCCGGACGGGCAGTGGCGAAAATTGCCGATTTTCAGGTGCCCGAATCGCCCAGGACGACCTTCTGCGTGTCCAACGTGCATGGGGGAAACGACGCGGGGGTTCACGCCATTCCCCCTGTCGCCTCCATCAAAATCAACTACCGCTCCAACGACCCCGGGCAGCTCCGGATCCTGGAAAGCCGGATCGATGCGGCCGTGGAGGCGGCCTGCGCCGAGGAAACCGCCCGCTGGCAGCGGGATACGGTTACCTGGGAAAAGAAAATCTACTGCGATATTCCGGCGGGTACCCAGGACGTGCATATGCCCATGGCCGAGGGGCTTTACGCCGTGCTGGCCCGAATGGGCATGCGGCCCGTGTTCCGCCGGGGCGGCGCTACCAATGCCAGCATCGCCATTGCCATGGGCATTCCCGCCCTCTGCATGGGCAGCCACTACAGCCCGGACGGGAAAGCGATTCCCACCTTCGACCATACCCTGAACGAACGCTTTCCCATCGAAGGGGCCTACAAGGGAGTCCAGGCCGCATTGCTGACCACCCTTTTGTGCGCGGGCGTGGGGGACCAGCCCTCCATTCTGGAAGCAGCGAAATAAGCACGGCTTTCGCGCAGAAAAAGGCTCCCGTCGGAAGAAACGACGGGAGCCGATTGTTTTGATGGTTTTGTTATTTGACCACGAGGTTGAGCAGCCGCCCGGGAACGAAAATCACCTTCACGATCTGCTTGCCTTCGGTGAGCTTTTGCACCTCGGGCAGCTTGGGAAGCTCCTCCTGGGCGGTTTCCCGGGTCATGTCGGCGGGAATCATCAGCTTGCCCTTCACCTTGCCGTTCAGCTGCACGGCGATTTCCACTTCGTCCCGGGTGAGGCAGTTTTCGTCGTAGGTAGGCCAGGCCTGGGTGTACACGGGCTTTCCGTATCCCATCCGCTGCCAGATTTCCTCGCAGATATGGGGGGACACGGGGGAGAGCAGGAGCAGCAGCGTCTTGTATTCGTCGTTGGTGACGCTGCCTTTCTGGTACATTTCGTTCACCAGCGTCATCATCTGGGCGATGGCGGTGTTGAACTTCATTTTTTCGTAATCCTCGGACACCTTTTTGACCGTCTGGTGCATGGACACCTTCAGGTCGTCCGAATAGCCCTCGCCCGGGCCGATCATTTCCTGAATGCGCCACACCCTGTCCAGGAACTTCCGGCAGCCCCGGGCGCCGTTTGTGCTCCAGGGAATGGCCTGCTCGAAAGCGCCCATGAACATTTCGTACATGCGGAATGCGTCCGCGCCGATTTCGGCCACCACGTCGTCGGGGTTCACCACGTTGCCCCGGCTCTTGCTCATCTTTTCGCCGTTTTCTCCCAGCACCATGCCGTGGCTGGTGCGCTTCATGTAGGGTTCGGGGCAGGAAACCACGCCGATGTCGTGGAGGAACTGGTGCCAGAAGCGGCTGTACAAAAGGTGCAGCGTGGTGTGCTCCATGCCGCCGTTGTACCAGTCCACGGGCATCCAGTAATCAAGCGCCTCCTGGGACGCCAGCTCTTTATCGTTGTGGGGGTCGCAGTAGCGCAGGAAATACCAGCTGCTACCCGCCCACTGAGGCATGGTGTCCGTTTCGCGCCTGGCGTCCGCGCCGCACCTGGGGCACTTGACGTTCACCCAGTCGGTCATGCGGGCGATGGGGCTTTCCCCGTCGTCGGTGGGTTCGTAATGGGCCACGTCCGGGAGCAGGAGGGGCAACTCGCTTTCGTCCAGGGGCACCATGCCGCAGTGGGGGCAGTGGATGATGGGAATAGGCTCGCCCCAGTACCGCTGCCGGGCAAAGACCCAGTCCCGCAGCTTGTAGTTGACCTTGCGTTCGCCCACGCCCTTTTCCTGGAGCCAATCGATGATCTTCTTTTTCGCCTCGGCCACCGAAAGCCCGTTGAGGAATTCCGAATTCACCAACACGCCGCTTTGTACGTCGGCATAGCATTCCTCCTGCACGTTCCGGCCCCCGGCCACCACTTCGATGATGGGCAGATTGAATTTCTTGGCGAATTCCCAGTCGCGCTCGTCGTGGGCGGGCACGGCCATGATGGCGCCCGTGCCGTAGGTCATCAGCACGTAATCGGACACCCAGATGGGGATTTCCTTGCCGTTTACGGGGTTGACGGCGGTGAGACCGTCGATTTCCACGCCTGTTTTGTCCTTGTTGAGCTCGGTGCGCTCAAAATCGCTCTTGCGGGCGGCGGCCTCCCGATAGGCCATGAGGGCGTCGTAATTTTTGATGCGGGCCTGATATTTCTGCAAAAGGGGATGCTCGGGGGACACCACCATGTAGGTGGCCCCAAAGAGGGTGTCAGGGCGCGTGGTATAGACCCGGAGCTTGTCCTCCGTATCCTTGAGGGCAAAATCCACTTCCGCGCCCTCGCTCCGGCCGATCCAGTTGCGCTGCTGTACCTTCACCCGGTCGATGAAATCCACATGATCCAGGCCGTCCAGGAGCTTTTGCGCATAGTCCGTGATTTTGAGCATCCACTGGTTCTTCAC
>CANQKI010000033.1 GCA_947624355.1 uncultured Clostridia bacterium
CACACAGCCGGTCAACCTTCTATTCTTTTTCCTCCTTTTCTTGCTTGGTGTCCTATATGTATTGTAATCCAACAGGCTTTTCCGTTTTGAATCGACGGCAGGGATTGATGATTTTTGCAAAGCGTGTTATAATATATGTTGAAGTTTTTTTCGTTTGCAGGAGGCGATCGGATGCGGGAAACGTTGCTGGCCGTGGATGGAAACAGCCTGATGCATCGTGCTTTTCATGCGCTGCCGCTGATGGATACGGACGGCGTGTACACCAACGCGGTGCATGGCTTTCTTTCCATGCTGCTCAAAGCCGTGCAGGATCTTTCCCCGCGCTATATTGCCGTCGCCTTTGACGAGCACGGCCCCACCTTTCGCCATACTGCCTATGCCGAATACAAGGCGGGCCGCAGGGCCACGCCGGACGAACTGCGGCCGCAGTTTCCCATCATCCGCGAAATCCTGTCCGCCATGGGCCTGGGCGTCCTGTCGGTGGTCGGTTATGAGGCGGACGATATTCTGGGAACGCTGTCCCGCCTTTGCCG
The DNA here is from genome assembly GCA_947624355.1 of uncultured Clostridia bacterium. Lineage (GTDB taxonomy): Bacteria > Bacillota > Clostridia > Christensenellales > Aristaeellaceae > RUG563. The sequence continues at coordinate 534 of CANQKI010000033.1, forward strand.
CGAAAACGACCTGGACTGCGTGTTGCTTACCGGCGACCGGGACGCCCTGCAGCTGATTGACGACAATACCAAAGTGCTTTTTACCCGGAAAGGCATCACGGAAAGCACCCTTTTTGACCCAGCCGGTGTGAAGGAATATTTCGGCGTAACCCCCGCGCAGGTGACGGATTGGAAGGGACTCATGGGTGATGCCAGCGATAATATTCCCGGCATTCCCGGCATAGGCGAAAAGACGGCCGTCAAACTGCTTTCCGAATACGGCACGCTGGAAAGCGTATTGGATCATGCGGAAAATATCAAGGGAAAACTTGGCGAAAAAATCCGCGATCATCGGGATCTGGCCGTTTTTTCCAAAGACCTGGCCACCATCCGCCCCACGGCCCCCATTACCTTCAACCTGAATGCATTTGACGCTTCGCATATGGGGCAAGGTATTGCCGCTTTGCGGAAGTATCAACTGAACGGCATTGCAGGGCGGCTGGAAAAAATGGCCGCAAACGGAACGCCTGTGGAAGAAGAAACATCAGAGACAGAAACGGTCTATGAAACCCTGGCCGACGAAAACGCCATTGCGGATTTCCTTGCCCGGTGCGAAGGCGCTTCTGTCGCTCTGCATGTGACGCCTACTCGCCTGACAATTGCCTATCCCAGCCACTGTGGTGAAGTGAAGCTCCAGCAGGATATGCTGCAGGAAGGCCTGCTGCCGGACGACGCCTGGCGGGCGCTGACGCCTCTGCTCAGTAAAGAATTGTACGTGCACGACGGAAAGCGGCTTTTGCACCTTCTCGCAGACCTGGAGCTGCCGCTCCCCCGCTTTTCCTGGGATACCATGCTTGGGGCATATCTTCACAATCCTCAGGAAAAAAGTTACGCCCTTGGGCAATTCACAAAAGATGATGCCGCCGGAATTCTTTCCCTGGCCGAAAAGCAGCGCGTCCAACTTCGGGAAGAAGGGATGCTTCCCCTCATGGAGCAGGTGGAAATGCCGCTGCAGTATGTACTTTTTGATATGGAGCAGGCCGGTTTTCAGGTGGATGCCCAGGTATTGAACACACTTGGCCGGGAATTCACCGCTGAAGCGGAAAAGCTGAAAGAAGAAATTTATACACTCACCGGCGTGCACGGCTTCAACCTGAACAGTCCCCAGCAGCTGGGGAAGGTGCTCTTTGAAACCTTGGGGCTCAAGACCGGCAAAAAGACTCACCGCGGCTATTCCACCGATGCAGAAACGCTGGAAAACCTGGTGGACGAGCATCCATGCATTGAAAAAATCCTGAAATTCCGCCAGGTCGTCAAGCTGAACAGCACGTATATTGACGCACTGCTCCGGAAAATGGACGCTTCCGGCCGGGTACACACGTATTTTGACCAGACAGGCACGGCGACAGGCCGCATTTCGTCCAGTGAGCCCAATCTGCAGAATATCCCCGTCCGCACTGAAATGGGCCGCGAAATCCGAAAGGCATTCATTGCCGCCCCGGGCTGCGTGCTGGCCGACGCGGATTATAGCCAGATCGAGCTTCGGGTGCTGGCGCATTTTTCCGGGGATTACGCCATGGTGGACGCGTTCCGGAAAGACCAGGATATCCACACCCGCACGGCGGCAGAGGTTTATCAGGTGCCCATGGAGGCGGTCTCCCCCGCCATGCGTTCCAGCGCCAAGGCCGTCAATTTCGGCCTGGTGTACGGCATCAGCGATTTTGGGTTGGCCCGCAACATCGGCATTTCCCGGAAGGAAGCCGCCGCGTTCATCGCCCGCTATTTCGCCCGGTATCCCGGCGTAAAGCAGTTCATGGATGACGCCGTGCGAAAGGGCTACGATATGGGGTATGCCGTCACGCTCATGGGTAGGCGGCGGCAATTGCCCGAGCTCAAGAGCCCCAACGCCAATCTGCGCAATTTCGGCGAACGTGCCGCCATGAATACGCCCGTGCAGGGCACCTCAGCTGATATTATCAAATTAGCCATGGTGCGGGTGCATGAAGCGCTGAAAACCCAGGGATTGAAAGCGCGGCTGATTCTCCAGGTACACGACGAGCTGATTATTGAAGCACCTAAGGAGGAAGAAGCCGTTGTCTGCGAAATCCTGCGCCGGTGCATGGAAGAAGTGCAGCAATTGGCCGTGCCGCTGGTAGCCGAGGTCAAGAGCGGAAAAAGCTGGTACGAAACCAAATGAGTAATTATGTGATCGGCCTGACGGGCGGGATTGCCTGTGGAAAAAGCAACCTGTCCCGGGCTTTAAGGGCTGCCGGCGCCCCCGTGCTGGATGCCGACGAAATTTCCCGGGCCATGACTGCCCCCGGCGGCCCGGCATTGCCGCAAATCCGGGCGGCCTTCGGGGAGGCTGTCTTTGACGGGGACTGCCTGAACCGCCGTGCGTTGGCCAATGCCATATATGCCGACGAAGAAAAGCGGCAAACCCTGAACGGCATCGTACACCCGATGGTGTTTGCCGCCATCCGGCAGGGCATTGAAAAGGAAGATGGGCCTGTGGTGCTGGACGTGCCGCTCCTCTACGAATGCGGCATGGATGCCTGGTGCGACGAAATCTGGTGCGCCTATGTGCCCCAGGCGGAACAGGTGCGCCGCATCCGCAAGCGGGATCAGGTGACAGTGCGCCAGGCCATGCAGCGCATCCGTGCCCAGATGCCCGCCCGGGAGAAGGCGAAGCGTTCCGATCACATGATCCGGACGGACGGAAGCAAGGAAATGAGCGCTTCCATCGTTTTATCCTTGTGGAACAATGTATTGGCCCGCGTAAAGAAGCCAGACGAAGGAGAAATGCATTGAGCAATTATTATTCTTATCCACCTCCCGCCCAGCCGCCCCGGCGGCAGCCACAGCCGGGCAATCCGGCCCCCGTTCGCAACCGGCGCTCCGATCGCCAAAAGAAAAAGGCGAAATTTTGGACGCTGAACGCGTGGCAGATCGCCATTCTGCTGGGGCTTGGCGTATGCATCGTAATATGCTCGGTGTCCTGCAAGAATGCTGAAAAGAGCATGGATACGCTTATGGCGGACAGGGATTCCGCCCGCCGTGCCTATGAAGCCACCGTTGCCAATCATCGCGGCCAACTGGACAGCTGGAGCGGGATGCGGGATATGATTGAATATTACGCCAACGTAAACGGCGTCGATCCGGCCTTCGTTGCGGCCGTCATCAAGCGGGAAAGCGATTATGACCCGTATGCTACCAGCCGCCTGGGCGCCCGCGGCCTGATGCAGATTATGCCGGTCAACCGGGAATGGCTGGCGGGCAAAATCAACCGTCCCGGCATCACGGATGACGATATGTACGACCGGGAAACCAATGTGCAGATGGGCTGCTGGTATTTGGGCTATCTCTCCGGCCTGTTTGACGGCGATCCCGTCCTGGTGGCAAGCGCCTATCATGCCGGGCAAAACAATGTAAAAAGCTGGCTGAGCAATTATTCTTTTGATGGCATTCACCTGACCGTCGAACAAATCCCCACCGACGATACGCGGTATTACGCGGGAAAGGTATTGGAATCCTATGCGATCTATCAGCAAAACATTTTTACGGATTAGCTGCCTGTGCCTGGCGCTGCTGTTCCTGTGCGGCAATGCACAGGCGTCCTCTGACCTTGGGGATACGCTGGACCTGGGGATGATTTCAGTCAAAACCACCTTTCTCAATCCCCTGCTTTCCGAGGAACGGGAATTTCAGTCCCTGACGGCCCTCATGTACGAAGGGCTTTTTTCCCTGGACGATGATTACCGGCCCCAGCCCTGCCTGGCCGAATCCTGCAGCCAGAGCGGGACAAAATGGACAATAACCATGCGGCAGGACGTCACCTTCAGCGACGGCACCCCCTGCACGGCTTACGACGTGGCGGCCACCATCGAGCAGATTTTCAGCCTGGCCGAAGAGGGCCGGGGACAGTACACCCAGTTGAAATACATCATCAGCTCGGTCAAGGCAAACGACGCCACCTCCCTTACCCTGACCATGAACCGTTCCTATTACGGCTCACTCTTTGCTCTCACCTTCCCTGTTCTTCCGCAAAATCAGGTAAACGATATGTTTCCGCTGGGCACGGGTCCCTATAAGGCCGATGCCTTCCGGCCGGGGGATTATTTCTATCTTTCCGCCAATCCGTACTGGTGGCAGGGTGTCCCATCCATTCCCAATATCAATGTGCATTTCAATACCACCAACCGCAAGCTCATTGAAGATTACGAGCTGAACCTGATCGACGCCGCCATTTCCCGCTCGGCGTCCGCAGGGCAGTACCAGACCGGTCTGACCAACCTGAACCTGAGCTACCGCACCAGGCAACTGGAAGTGCTGCTGATGAACCACCGGGCCAATTCCTTTCCCCTGGACGATATCCGGGTGCGCCAGGCCATCAGCTATGCCATCGATATTGATGCCGTCGCCAACGCCGTCTATGCCGGCACGGCCGAACGGGTGGATACGCCCATGCCTTATGGCACCTGGATGTACGATGACAGCATTACCCACGAATACAACCCGGACAAGGCCCGGCAGATGCTGGCCGACGCAGGCTGGGCCGATTCGGACGGCGACGGCGTGCTGGACCAGATCGTGGACGGGAAGCCGCGAAACCTGAAGCTGCAGTTTCATGTGTACGAGGAACAGGATAACACCGTCCGCACGCTGGCGGCCCAGATGATTTCGGACATGCTGGCGGCCGTCGGCATCAAGGCGGGCGACGGAAGCGGCAATGTGACCACCATTACCTATGCCCGGGCCAAGGAACGCCTGGCAGCCGGAAACTTTGACCTGATGCTGTGCGCTTTCCAGATGGATGTGGTGCCGGATCCCGGTTTCCTGCTCATGAGCAACAATACGGGGAATTTCGGCGCCTATAAATCCACCGCCATGGATAACCTGTTCAAGGATTTCCGAAAAGCCTCTGACCCGGACGAATATCAGTCCCTCCTCTATCAGATTCAGGAACAGTTCATTGCCGATTGCCCCTTCCTCTGCCTGTACTACCGCTGCGGCGCGCTGCTGACCCGCAAAGTGTTCACCACCGAGCGGGATATCCGGGAGCCCGAGATTCTGCGGGGCATCGAGAGTGTGGGCAAATGATTCGCTTTTCCGCATATACTCCTACGGGAGGGAGCGGAAATGAGCCTTTCGGAACTGCGCACCAAGGACGTCGTCAACACCCTGAACGGCAAACGCCTGGGCAAGGTAATGGATATCGAATTTGACGCCCAGACAGGCTGTGTGGAGGCCATTGTGGTACCGGGCGAATTCAAAGTGTCCGCCCTGGTGCGGGGAGAAAAATGCGGGATCGTAATTCCCTGGCAGCGCATCTGCAAAATCGGGGAAAATGTGATTCTGGTGGAGCTGGAGCCCGGCGACCTGGAGGACGAAGACTGAAGCAAACCACTGGACAAACGGCATGATTTCGGTTATAATATGCCTGTATTCAAAATGCGTTCCGCAAAAAGAAGGGTGATATACCATGAGATGCCAATTCTGCAATTATCCGGACAGCCGTGTGATTGATTCCCGCCCCACGGATGACGGCAATTCTATCCGCCGCCGCCGGGAATGCATCAATTGCGGCAAGCGCTTCACAACCTATGAAAAAATCGAAGCGCAGCAGCTGCTTGTCATCAAGAAGGACAGCTCCCGGGAGCTGTTTGACGCCCGGAAGGTTCGCAGCGGCATCATTGCCGCCTGCCACAAACGCCCCGTCAGCGCCGCCGATATTGAGCAAATCGTAAGCAGGGTGGAGCAGATGGCCTATAACAGCCTGCAGGAAGAAATCACTACCCAGAAAATCGGCGAAAAGGTGATGGAAGAACTGCGGAAACTGGACGAAGTAGCGTATGTCCGTTTTGCGTCCGTTTACCGTTCCTTTACCGATATTCCCACCTTTATGGAAGAACTGAAAAACCTGGTTGAGGAACATGAATCGGCCCACGAATGAGCTGCCGTGATGGAAAATGATCCGTAAATTACCGCCAAACTGAAGCGAAGCCTTTTCAGAGGCTCCGCTTTTTGTGTTTATTACACTACACTGCCTTAAGATGAATACGTCTCGCGATAAGGAGGATATTGCAATGAAACACGATGAAGCCGTGGAAAAATGGAGTGTTTTTGAAATTGCCCTGCCCGGAAAAACCGCTGGAAACCCGTTCGCGGATTATCAAATCAACGCAACGTTTGAAAACGCTGATGAGCGCAAAAATGTCGCGGGATTTTATGACGGCGACGGGGTCTATAAGGTTCGGTTCATGCCGTCCTTTGAAGGAGATTACAGCTTCGCCGTTTCAGGGAATTTTGCCGATGAAACATATTCCGGCAAATTTACAGCAACGCCCCCATCCCCCGGAAATCACGGCCCGGTCGCTGTCAGCAACCGCTATCACTTCGCCTATGCCGACGGCACGCCCTTCTATCCCATTGGCACCACCTGCTATGTCTGGGAGCTACAAAGCGACGCACTCATCGCCCAGACCCTCGACACCCTGCGCCGCTCGCCCTTCAACAAGCTGCGCTTCTGCGTTTTCCCCAAAAGCTACTGCTACAATGCACGCGAGCCCCGCTCCTATCCCTATGAAGGCACACCAGTGGACGGAAATCTCATCAACGAGGACAATGTCTGGGATTTTGGCCCGGACGCTAAGGGAAACTGCTGGGATTTCATGTGCTTCAACCCTGCACACTTCCGGCACATTGAAAAATGCATTCTGGCGTTACAAAATCTTGGAATCGAGGCCGACGTCATCCTCTTTCACCCCTATGACCGTTGGGGATTTTCGACCATGACCACAGAGCAGAATGAATTTTACCTGCGTTATGTTGCCGCCCGGTTTTCAGCTTATCGAAACGTCTGGTGGTCTTTTGCCAACGAGTACGATTTCATCAAAAGCAAAACAACGGAGGCTTGGGAGCGGTTCGCTCAAGTCATCGTCTCTTGTGACCCCTATCATCACCTGCGCTCGATTCATAACGGCGTGCAGTTTTATGACCACACGCGCCCATGGATCACCCACTGCAGTATCCAGCGTTCTCCCGAAGGCACGGCAGACTGGCGCAAAGCCTATCAAAAGCCGGTCGTCATCGACGAAATGCAGTACGAAGGGAACATTCAGTACGGCTGGGGCAATATTTCGCCGCAGGAGCTGACAAAACGCTTTTGGGAAGCCCTCTGCCGGGGCGGATACGGCGGGCACGGGGAAACCTATATCGGCGAAAACCTCTGGTGGGCGCACGGCGGCACACTGACGGGCGAAAGTCCTGTCCGTATCGCGTTTATGCGGAAAATCCTGGAGGGCGCCCCCTCCGGCGGCCTGAAGCCCAAGGCCATGGCATGGGATGAGCTGTGCGTTGTGCCGGAGGATGAAACAAAAGAAAAGGAAACCGGCTATCACCTCTTTTATTATGGAATCAACCGTCCGTCTTTCCGGCAATACCACATCGATGATGAAAACAATTACGGTGTTGAGGTGATCGACACTTGGAACATGGTCGTGACGGAAATCGGCGTATTTCGCGGCAAATTCCGGATTGACCTGCCCGGGCGGGAATACATGGCGGTAAGAATACGAAAAGCTTAAAAATGCCCGTTGCTGAATAAAGCAATTTTACGGAATTTATCTATTGGCGAGCGGGCGCAAGTGTGTTATAATTATAAATTGGGCTGGGACGGCGTTCCGCCCCGGCACATGAATGACGAAAACGGTTCGGCCCGCCGCGCAGCTTTGCGGCGGCCGCAAAAAAGAACGGAGGGGTTTTGCCTTGCCTACCACCCAGTTTGATAAAGAATCCATCAAGCAGTCCATCATCGGCAAACTGCAGCGTTACAACGGCCGCACCCTGGAGGACGCCACCGATCAGCAGATTTACAATGCCGTGGCCTCCACCGTGCGGGACCAGATCATGCAAAAATGGGTCAAGTACCGGGAAACCGATAAGGATTACACCGGTAAGCGGCTTTATTACCTGTCCGTTGAATTTCTGACGGGCCGCAGCCTGCATTGCAATATTCTGAATCTTTGCAGCACCCAGGAGTACCTGGAAGCGCTGAATGAATTAGGCCTGGACTGGCACCGTATTTTCCGCGAAGAGCCTGAACCGGGCCTGGGCAACGGCGGTTTGGGCCGTCTGGCTGCCTGCTTCCTGGACAGCCTTTCTTCCCTTTCCATGCCTGCCATGGGCTGCACCATCCGCTATGAATACGGCCTTTTCCGCCAGCGCATCCTGGGCGGCCAACAGGTGGAAGTGCCCGACAGCTGGCTGGATAACGGCAACGTGTGGGAAGTGTCCGCTATGGAGGATGTGTGCGTGGTGCATTTCGGCGGGCACGTAGAAATGGTCAATGAGGATGACCGGATCAAATTCGTGCTGAAGGGCTATCACAGCATCGAGGCCGTGCCCTATGACATGCCTGTGGCCGGGTACGGCTGCGACACGGTCAACACCCTGCGCACCTGGCGTGCCCGCGCCCCCAAGAATGTGGACGAAACCAATTACATGGGCGGCAGCTATTCCCGCGCCCTCCAGGAGCAGGAGCTGGCTTCCATGATCAGCAAGGTACTCTATCCCGAGGACAACAATTACGAGGGCAAGCAATTGCGCCTCAAGCAGCACTATTTCTTCACCAGTGCCACACTGCAATACGCCCTCAAGGATTTCAAGCGCCGCTTCGGCACCAACTTTATGCTGATTCCGGAGAAGATGACTATCCATATCAACGACACACATCCCGGCCTGGCCATTCCGGAATTCATGCGCCTGCTGATGGATGAAGAGGGCCTGGGCTGGGACGAGGCTTCCTGGATCGTGCAGCACACCATTGCCTATACCAACCACACCGTCATGAGCGAAGCCCTGGAAAAGTGGCCGGAGCAGATGATGGCTGAGCTGCTGCCCCGCATTTATATGATTCTCCAGGAAATCAACCGCCGGGTTTGCCTGCGCCTGGCCGACCATTATCAGAACGGTGAAGATCCCCGCATCGCAAAAATGGCCATTACCGCCTATGGCATGGTGCATATGGCCAACCTGTGCGTGGCTATGAGCTATTCGGTCAACGGCGTGAGCCAGCTGCACGGCGAAATCCTGAAAAACGACACCTTCAAGGATTATTACGAATTCATGCCCGCAAAATTCACCGCCATTACCAACGGCATTACCCATCGCCGCTGGCTGATGGCATGCAATACGGGCCTGCGGAACCTCATCTGCGACACCATCGGCGATCAGTGGATCCGCGAGCCGGAACGGCTGCAGGACCTTCTCCCCTACCGGGACGACGCAGCTTTCCGGGCCGAGTTTGCCAAGATCAAGCGGCATAATAAAGAGCTTTTCTCCGATATGCTGATGCAGCGGCAGAAGATGTCCGTCGACCCTGACTTCATGTTCGACGTGCAGGCCAAGCGCCTCCACGAATACAAGCGCCAGCTCCTCAACGCCCTGCACATCATGGTGCTCTATAACCGCATCATGGACGACCCCAACTTCACCATGGTGCCCCGAGTGTTTATTTTCGGCGCGAAGGCCAGCCCGGCCTATTATCTGGCCAAGCAGATCATCCGCCTCATCATCGCCATCAGCAAGCTGATCGACCGCACCCCCCGGGCCAAGAAATTCCTGCGGGTCGTGTTCATGGAGAATTACGATGTGTCCGGCGCCGAATCCCTGATTCCCGCCGCCGACCTGAGCGAACAGCTTTCCACCGCCGGCAAGGAAGCCAGCGGCACGGGCAACATGAAATTCATGATGAACGGCGCGGTTACCATGGGCACCATGGACGGGGCCAATGTGGAAATTTACGAGCAGGTGGGCCAGGACAACATCTACATCTTCGGCATGCGTGCCGATACAGTGAGCGATCTGTACCGGGAAGGCGGCTATGCGCCCATGCATATTTATGAAAACAACGCCGAGCTCCGCCACGCCCTCACTCAGATCATCGACGGCACCCTCTTCCCGGATAACCCCGCCACTTTGCAGGACATTTACCACTATCTGCTCTTCAGCGATCCCTACTTCGTGTTGAAGGATTTCGGCTCCTATTCCATGGCCCAGCGGCGGGTAGACCAGGATTACAGGCTGCAGGATAAATGGCTGCGTATGGCCATCACCAACACCGCATGCTCGGGCGTCTTCTCCTCCGACCGGACGATCAAGGAGTACAACGACAGAATCTGGCACCTGAAGTAACTCATTTGCCGCGGAAAAAGCCTTTCCGCGGCCTTTTTCAACTGTTGGTTGCAACCGTAAGTTGCAAAGGAATCTTTCAACCAACGGTTTCTTGCCAAGGACGCAAAAATCCGATAGGCTGGATATGCAGGGCGGCCGCCTGAGAACGCGCCGGAACGATAAACTGTTTCGGCAGAAAAATTGTTGTTTGCGTCGAAAGGAGAATTTTTATGATCGATAACCGCCAGGTTGCACGGAACATCATTTACCTTCGCACTCAGAAGAACCTGAGCCAGCAGGGCCTGGCCGATCTTTGCAGCGTGACCCACCAGGCTGTATCCAAATGGGAAAATGCCATTGCGCTGCCTGACATGCAGACCATGCTGTTCCTGTGCAAGTATTTTGCCGTTTCCATGGAGGACATGCTGTCCCTTCCCCTGTGGACCAGGAACACAGCCGAAGCGGAAAGCGTAATTCAGCCCGAGACGAAATCCGCGGAAGTGCAGGAAGAAGCAGCATCAGCTGAAGCGGCCGATGAAGCCGAGAATACGTACGCGGAGGAAGAGGCACGCGTTTCCGATGAACCCGCTTCCGATGATCATCCCTGCCTGTCCTTGGAGGAAATCGTTTCCCTTGCGCCCTTTGCCAATCAGGGAGCAATTGAACACCTGATAAGGGCCAAAATTACTGAAAGCGGGCTGGAAAAAGCGGATTGGTCCCTGCTGACCGCGTTAATGCCTTTCGTCAGCACCCGATTGGTGGATGAACTGATTGATACATTCCTTCGGCCGGGCAACACCAACGGATTGACTTTCGATGTTGCCATGGGCATCGTGCCCTTCGCCAGCAAAGAGACGGTCGAGCGGCTGTTCACCCTGTTCCTGGACGAAATGGACACCGCAAAAATGACCGCCATCGCGCCCTTCGTATCCGGGTCTTTCCTGGAAAAGGCGCTGCGTGCCAGCAAAAAGCCGCTGGATTTCAATATGCTGCATGGCTTGGCGCCTTTCCTGCCGTCGGATATGCTGACAAAAATCATTCTGCAAAACGCCGGCGTGCAATTGCCGCCCCAGGTGACTGTGCAGGTCAATCCCTCGCCCAACGTGGTGGTTCCGCCCTGCCCCGCGCCGATTCCCCAGGAGGAAACGAATGCCTCCGCACCCCAGACAGAGAGCGTGCAGCAGAAAAAGGAACGGGTACTCATGCGCATCGCCCGAAAGGCCCTGGAGGATGGGAACGTGGAATGGTTGGAAGAGCACGGCGATGATCTGAACCCAGACGAACTTTCGGAAATTCTTGCGAAGGCTTACGAAAGCGGCATGACGGACGCCGTGGAGGCCTTGGTGGAAAACGCCGATTCAGAGACCTGCACGCACCTGGCAAAGCAGGCATTGGAAAAAGGAGATGAAGAGATGCTGGAGGCGCTGCTGGACTCCCTGGATAACGCTGCGCTGCAATCCCTGTTGGAGCAGGCGCTGGAAAGCGGTAATTGGGACATGATCGACGCCATCAGCGAGCACCTGTAATTTTCTGCTATTTTTTTCAAGCATCGAAAAAATAGTGACATCATTTCGGCAGTTTCACAATGACAAAAACAAGACCGGAGCAAAAGCACTTTGCCCCGGTCTGTTTTTTGCATAATGCGTTCAAGTTTACGCTTCGCGGTACACTGCCCGTTCGCCGCCAATATACGGAAGCCTCGCATAGGCGGCGTTGACGTGGGCGTGACCAATCGCGGCAATCGCTCCGCGATAAGGCACGGCCACCGGGCGGATGTGCATGCCGATCAGGGTATCGCCGATATCCAGCCCAGCATCGGCCTGCACGGCCATAACCAGACAAGGCCGCTCCATCAGCTTCCAGGCAGCCGCCGGAACCGATCCGCCGGCTTTGGGCTGGGGCACGGCGCACACCTGCGTATAGCCGTGCCGGATCGCCGCGTCCTGGGGCATTACCAGCGCCCGGTTCAGGTGCTCACAGCATTGAAAAATCGGAACAAGGCCCAGCTGATTACATACGGAAATCGCCGCCTTTGCCACCCATTCCCCGATTTCAGGAACGCTGGCCTTGCCGATTTTTCCACCGGCAATTTCGCTGGTGGAGCAGCCGATCACAATCTGTGCGCCGGGCTGCAGCTTCGCGGCAGCCTTGAGGTCAAGCAGCGCCTTCGTTACCGACGCCATAATCATTTCCTGTTCGGTCATTTCAATCACCTTTCCTTCTGAACGCATACATGCCGATAGCAGCGGCGATGGACAAATTGAGGGAATCGATTTCCCCACTGTGGGGAATACGGACGGGCTGACCCAGTGCGGCAAATTCGGGCGGCAGGCCTGCCCCTTCGTTGCCCAGAATCAGGCAGCAGGGACGCGTGATTTCTTTTGCGGCGTCATCCAGCATGACGGAGCCATCCAGCATAAACGGATACGCAGCATGATCTGGATTCTCATTTCGATACGTCTCAAAATCCGGATATTCCCGGAGCCGCAGACCGAACAGCGCCCCCATACTGGCTCGGACAGCCTTGGGTTCATAGGGATCAACAGCGGGGCGGATAATGGCAATATCCAGATAACCAAGGCCCAGCGCCGTGCGCAGGATCGTGCCCAGGTTGCCGGCGTCGGCAATGTGGTGAAGCACGATATGGTCGGTGTTTTTGTCCAAATCCGACGGGCGTTTTTCAAACACCGCAGCTGCATAGCAGTTTTCCTTGCCGGAAATGCGGCTCAGCGCCTTATCGGCAATTTCGATGCGAATGCCGTGCCGGTCTGCCAGTTCCCGAAGCTTATCCGCCCCCGCATGCCCTTCCGCCTTCCCGGAAAGAAGCAGCCTGCGTACAAGCTCCGGCCGCTTTTGCATCACTTCCATGGCCGGGAATATGCCAGGCGCATAGGCATATTCCAATTCCCGGCGATAAGCTTCCAGTGCAGGCATCGCATCTCCTCCTCAGCGCATGATTTTCCGGATCAGGTCCCATTTGCCCCGGGTGTAGGGCGCATACCGAACGGGCAGATCGAGCCAGAAACCCTTTTTAACGATTGTCTTTTCGTGGGTGAACGTATCAAAGGAATATTTCCCGTGATAATGCCCCATGCCGCTGGCGCCGATTCCGCCGAAGGGCAGCTTTGGATTCGCAAGGTGAATCACCGTATCGTTGACACATCCTCCGCCGAACGGGATACCGTTCAGAATGGCATCCTCCACAGCCGAACGGCGGGTAAAAAGATAGAGGGCCAGGGGCTGCTCATGACTGTTGACCTGCTGAATCACTTCATCAATTTCCCGGAAAGTCATCACCGGCAGAACGGGGCCAAAAATCTCCTCCTGCATAATGGGTGAATCCCAGGTAACGCCGTACAGCAGCGTCGGCGCAATGCGGATGCCGTCCCCCACACCGCCGCAGTACACCTGTTCCCCGATCATCAGGTCCATCACCCGGTCATAATGCTTGTGGGACACCATCCGGGGCCACTGCGGGCTTGCAAGCGGGTCGCTTCCGTAAAAATCCTGCCAGCATTGGCAGATTTCCTGCATCAGCTGATTGCGCACCTTTTCATGCACCAGCAGATAATCAGGGGCCACGCAGGTCTGCCCCGCGTTCAGGCCCTTTCCAAAGGCAATCCGTCGGGCAGCTAGGCGGATATCCGCCGAATCATCCACAATGCAGGGACTTTTACCGCCCAGCTCCAGCGTGACAGGCGTCACATACCGGGCAGCCTTTTGCAGCACCACCTGCCCCACAGCCTTGCTGCCGGTAAAGAAAATATAATCAAACCGTTCGTCCAGCAGTGCCTGGTTCTCCTCGCGTCCGCCCAGAATCACGGCGGCCCGTTCCATGGGAAAACAGTCGGCAATCAGGTCGGCAATCAATTGCCCAGTGGCGGGCGAATAAGCGCTGGGTTTGATGATGCAGTGATTTCCCGCTGCCAGCGCCCCGACAAAGGGCGAAAGCGTCAGTTGAAAGGGATAATTCCACGGGCTCATGATGAGCGTCACCCCGTAGGGCTCCCGCAGAACCCAGCCGGATGCCGGGAAATGCGCCAGGGGCATATGCACCTTTTTCGGGGCTGCCCAGCCACGCAGATGGCGCATGGCAAAGCGGATTTCGGAAAGAACCATGCCGATCTCGGTCATGTACACTTCCCCGGCGCATTTGCCAAGGTCCTGCTCCAGGGCCGCGTAGATGGCGTTTTCCCGGCTCCGGATTGCGTCCCGGAGGCCATCCAGCATATCCAGCCGCTCATTGACGGACAGGGGCGGGCCGGCAAGAAACGCCCGGCGCTGGAGCAGCACCAGATCATGAATGGTCATGAATCAAATCCTCCAGAAGCACCTTAGCCATTTTCTTCCCGCGCTCGCCGATCTCGCCCACCGGCCCCACGCAGGAGGGACAGCCATTCGGGCAGTCGCAGTCGTTGACCAGGGTCAGCGCGTGGGTCAGCAGAATATCCCGCATACGGAACGCCTTTTCCGAAAGACCGACGCCGCCCGGGCAATTGTCGTACAGGATCAGGGTGGGCTTATCGGTAAAGGGGCATTTCACCTGGTAAGATACGGCGATGTCCCGGGACGAACACATCAGGTACAGGGGCGACAGGATGCGCAGCAGATTGGCGATTCCCAGCATGCCGCTCTGCAGGTCGTCCTTTTCGTACTTTTGCACGATGCTGTCCGGGACAGTGCGCCAGGTGGCGGTGGTATGCATATCGGTTTCGGGCAGGCGAACGGGGCCAAACCCCACGTTTTCGCCATTATCAAAGCGCATTTTCTTGAAAATTTTGACCAGCGCCGTCACCTTCACCTCGCCCAGCGCCGCGTTCCCGGCTTCCTGTTCGATATCCAGCAGGGACAGGCTCACGTTCAGGTCGGCGTCGGTATAGTAATCCACATTGACCTTGCGGATGAACGCCTTGCAGCCGTCAAAATCCAGCTTTTCCACCTGATAGGTCTGTCCCTCATGTATATAGATGGCGTTTTCATGGAGCAGCATGGGCACGGTAAACCGATCCATTTCCCCCACCACCCTGGGATGGGCGGGATCGGTAATATCCATAATCAGATAGTTTTCGGTCATGGTGGTGCGCAGGCTCATTTCACTGGCGGGAAAATCCTCGGCCATCCAGTGATAGGTATCTCCCACATGGCGCAGAATATTGCTTTCGCAAAGGAAGGACAGCATTTCGTCCCCGCCGGCGGCATTGCCCAGGGTTTCGCCGTCCTTAAAGGGCAGTTCATAGGCCGCGCACTTGAAATGATTGAGGAGAATGTAGAGATTATCTGGATTCAGCAGGGCATTTTCGGCAGGCTGCGTAAAGAAATAATCCGGATGCGTCACGATGAACTGATCCAGCGCGTTGCTGGACGCTACCATAATGGTCAGCGACACGCCGTTCCGACGTCCGGCCCGGCCGGACTGCTGCCAAGTGCTGGCAATGGTGCCGGGATAGCCGCACAGCACGCAGGCTTCCAGCGCACCGATATCGATTCCAAGCTCCAGCGCGTTGGTGGATACAACGGCCTGAATATCTCCTGCACGCAGGCCGCGCTCAATCTCCCGCCGTTCGTTGGGAAGATAACCGCCCCGATAGCCGCGAACCTTGCCGGAATTCCCCAGGGAATCGGATACCAGCTCCTTGAGCTGCCGGGTCAACACTTCCACCTGCAGCCGGCTCTTGGCGAACACGATGCTCTGCACGCCGTTTTCCACCAGCATGGACGCAATCTTCCGCGTTTCGGGCAAAACGCCCTTGCGGATGCCAAGCTGCCGGTTGACCACGGGCGGATTATAGAAAATGTAGTGCTTTTCCCCGGCTGGCGCGCCGTTATTGTCAATCAGGGTGACCGGGCGGCCAATCAGCGTTTCGGCCAGTTCCTTGGGGTTCTGAATCGTGGCGGAACAGAGAATGAAACGGGGGTGACTTCCGTAGAATTCGCACAGGCGAATCAGCCGCCGGATCACATTCGCCAGATTGCTGCCGAACACGCCGCGGTAGCTGTGGATTTCATCGATGACGATATACTGCAGGTTTTCAAACAATTTCACCCATTTTGTATGCTGGGGCAGAATGCCGCTGTGGAGCATATCGGGATTGGTCACCACCACATGGCCCGCCTGCCGGACTGCCTTCCGGGCGGCCGCCGGGGTATCGCCGTCATAGGTATAGGTTTTGATGTCGACCTTCAGCTGTTCGATGAGCTCATACAGTTCGCTCACCTGGTCGGCGGACAGCGCCTTGGTGGGAAACAGATACAGGGCCCGGGCGTCCGGATTTTTGAGGATGGCTGACAGCACGGGCAGATTATAGCACAGCGTTTTGCCGGAGGCCGTAGGCGTGACCACCACATAATCTTCTCCCCGCATAGCAGCTTCGAAACAAGCAGCCTGATGGGTATACAGCTTCTGAATGCCGTGGCGGGCAAGCGCCTCAGGCAGGCGGGAATCTATATTCTCCGGCCAGGGCGCATAGGAGGCCGCACGGGACGGCACGGTGCGCCAGGCCGTCACGTTTTCCATAAAGCCCGGGCTGTTCTTTAGTTTTTCCAGAAGCTGCGGCAGATTCATGGCGCATCCCTCCTTCGTTTAGGCCGTTTTTTTACGTTCCTATTATACCTGTTCTTTGAAGGAATGACAAGGAAAAGCGCACATTTTCTTGCATGTGCGCGGAAAAAAAGTTATAATACGGAAGGGCCGGCACAAAAAGACCCCGCGCCGAAACGCGGGGTGCAAAAGACGCTTTCAACCGACGAAGGAAATCTTGTTTTCCTTTATGGGATGCGCTTCCTTGGTGTCCGTCGCTTCCCCAACGGCAATGGCAATTTGAAAATCAAAGCCCTCCGGGAAGGCAAGCGCCTTACGGAAATTATCGCCCTTCGGTCCCTTGAACGCATCCCGGGGCATCCCCAGAATCACGCTGCCCAGCCCAAGGGCCTGAGCCGCCAAAGCAATGTTTTCAACAGCGATTCCGCAGTCAATAGGCGTCCAGCTGTTTTTCTGATCCCCCGAAATGAAAATCACGCAGGGCGCGCCGTAGAATACATCGAAGTTCGGATCCTGGAACCGGGCGCTGCGCTTTTCAGGATCACGGGCCATCATGGCCTCCCAGACGGCAGCGTTCAGTTCCTTGAGCAGCGCCTGATCCCGCACGACAGTAAAATGCCACGGCTGGCGGTTCACGGCGGACGGGGCCTGGACTGCGGCCTGAAGCAGCGCATTCAGCGTTTCATCGCTGAGAGGCACGGGCTTGTAGGCGCGGTTGCTGCGGCGATCGGCAATGGCGGAAAGAACAGGATTCATGGCAATACCTCCTTTTTTGAATAACAGGAACGGAGTTGAGCATATGCTGGAAGCGGAACACTTCATGCGGGAAGCGATACTGGAAGCGCAGACCGACCCGAACGAAGTGCCCGTCGGGGCCGTGATGGTAAAGGACGGGCAAATCATCGCCCGGGCCCACAACGAGCGGGAACAGGGCAACCCCTTCGCCCATGCGGAAATGCTGTGCATGGCGCGGGCCTGCGAAGCCCTTGGCACCCGCCGCCTTCAGGGCTGCACCATGTACGTAACCCTGGAGCCCTGCCCCCTGTGCGCCGGCGGCATGATTATGGCCAAACTGGAGCGCTGCTTCTTTGGCGCATACGATCCGGAACAGGGCTGCTGCGCCAGCGTGTACAGCCTGCCGGAGGACCCCGCCTTTTCTCACCGAACGTCCGTCACGGGCGGCGTGCTGGAAGCAGAGTGCACAGGTCTGCTGCAGGATTTTTTCCGGCGCAGGCGCGGCTGATGACCGTATTTATTATATCATTCCCTGCCAAGTGTTTCAAGAAAATTTTCCCAGGCAATCCTATCTTGGAGAAAATTTACTTCTTTCGCGTGTTTGCCAAGGAAAATCGCTTGCATTCATGGGTTTTCCGTGATATCATATAGGTTAGTGTCCTATGCAATGTTTTGGGCACAATGCGCCGAAACGGCGGATAACGGAGGGTGTTCCTGATGGGTTACACGGTAGAAAAAATCTCTGGCAATCAAGTCAAAATCAAGTTTGAAATCGCTGCCGAAAAATTCGATGAAGCGGTGCAAAAGGCTTACCTGAAGGTGCGCAACCGGGTAAACATCCCCGGCTTCCGCAAGGGCAAGGCCCCTCGCAAGCTGATTGAGAATATGTACGGTGAAGGCGTGTTCTATGACGACGCGTTCAATATCCTCTTCCCCGACGAATACGAAGCCGCCGTAAAGGAAAACGATTTAGCAGTGGTGGATCGCCCCGAAGTGGACGAAATGACCCAGATCGGCGTGGGCCAGGATCTGGTCTTCACGGTGAAAGTTTATGTGAAGCCCGACGTGGAACTGGGCTCCTACAAGGGGCTCAAGGCCACCCGCTATACCCACAAGGTGACCGACGACGAAATCGACAGCCGCATCCAGCAGGATGTGGAAAAGGAAACCACCATGGCCGACGTAACCGACCGGCCCGTACAAAACGGCGACACTGTGAACCTGAATTATGCCGGCACGGTGGATGGCGTAGCTTTTGATGGCGGCACGGCGGAAAACCAGACCCTGGAAATCGGTTCCGGCCATTTCATCCCCGGCTTTGAAGAGCAAATGGTGGGCATGAACGTAGGTGAAGAAAAGGATCTGAACGTACAGTTTCCCAAGGAATACCATGCCGAAAATCTGGCGGGTAAGGATGCCGTGTTCCACGTAAAGGTGAACGGCATCCAGGTCAAAGTAAAGCCCGAGCTGGACGACGATTTTGCCGCCGACGTGAGCGATTTCAACACCTTTGCCGAATACAAGGAAAGCATCGCAAAAGAACTTAGCGACCGCGCGCAGCAGAATGCAGACGTGCAGGTGGAAAACGATCTGGTGCAGCAGGCGGTGGACGCCGCGGATTGCGATATTCCCGACCAGATGATCGAGGATGAAATCGACATGATGATCCGCGAAATGAAGCTGCGCATGATGTACCAGGGCTTCAAGTACGAAGATTACCTGAAGTACACCGGTCAGACGGAAGAGCAGATCCGCGAAATGTACCGTTCGGAAGCAAAAAACCGCGTCAAAATGCAGCTCGTGCTGGAGGCCATGGTCAAGGCTGAAAAGATCGAGCCCACGGAGGAAGACGTGGAAAAGGTCATCGCGGACGAGGCCAAGCGTATGGGCCGCGAAACGGACGACTTCAAGGCCTCCCTCAGCGACCGGCAGAAAGAAGCCATGAAAAAAAACGCCGCCATCCGCAAGGTGGTGGACATCATCAAGGAAAACGCTCAGATCGAGGATAAAGACGAGAGCGAGAAGATCAATGTGCAGGAAACGGTGGAAGCAGTGGAAAAAGCTGCCGAAGCCGCGGACGCAGCCGAAACAGAAGAATGATTTTCTCCGCGTCCCTGATTTGAAGAATTTTCTATGGCATATTTGCGCGTTCCCCTTCATAAGATAGAGGATGGGATAAAAGGAGGAAGAACGATGACTTTGATCCCTTATGTCGTAGAGCAGACCGGCAACGGCGAACGCTCCTTCGATATATACTCACGCCTGCTCAAGGATCGTGTGGTCTTTCTGGGCAGTGAAATCGACGATCAGGTGGCCAACACCATTGTGGCCCAGCTGCTGTTCCTGGAAACGGACAATCCGGACGCTGATATTTCCCTCTATATCAACAGCCCGGGCGGCTCGGTCACGGCTGGTATGGCAATCTATGATACGATGAATTATATCAAGTGCCCGGTACGCACGGTTTGCGTGGGCATGGCGGCGTCCATGGGTGCTTTCCTGCTGATGGCGGGCGAAAAGGGCAAGCGCCTGGCACTTCCCAACAGTGAGGTTATGATTCACCAGCCTTCCGGCGGCGCATCAGGCCAGGCTACCGACGTTACCATCCATGCCCAATGGCTGCTGCGTACCAAGCAGAAAATGAACCGCCTCATGGCGGAAATGACCGGGCAGCCCCTGGAGCGCCTGGAAAAGGACGTGGAGCGCGATTATTTCATGACCGCGCAGGAGGCCCTGGAATACGGAATCATTGACGAAATCTATCACCCGCGCGGCAAATAAGCCGGGAAAAAAGAGGTAGAAATGGCAAAGGACGATCTGAACATCCGGAAGCATCGCTGCTCTTTCTGCGGCAAAACGGCCGATCAGGTCCGCCGGCTTGTGGCGGGGCCCGGGGCTTATATCTGCAATGAATGCATTGCGCTGTGCCAGGAAATCGTGGCGGACGATATGGACGTCATCGCCGCGCCGGAAATCCGGGATATTCCCCTGCCCAGCGAAATGAAAGCGGTGCTGGACGAATACGTAATCGGCCAGGAGCAGGCGAAAAAGACCCTGTGCGTGGCGGTTTACAATCATTACAAGCGGATTTCTGCGGCATCAAAGAAAAGCGATGTGGAGCTTCAGAAATCCAATATCCTGATGGTGGGCCCCACAGGCTGCGGGAAAACCTATCTTGCCCAGTCTCTGGCACGGATTTTGAATGTGCCCTTTGCCATTGCGGACGCTACTGCCTTAACCGAGGCCGGGTATGTAGGCGAAGACGTGGAAAACATCCTGCTCCGCCTCATTCAGGCAGCCGGAAACGACATTCAGGCGGCACAGCGGGGCATCATCTACATTGATGAAATCGACAAAATCTCCCGCAAAGGCGAAAATATGTCCATCACCCGGGATGTGAGCGGCGAAGGCGTGCAGCAGGCGCTGCTCAAGATTCTGGAAGGTACGGTGGCCAATGTGCCGCCCCAGGGCGGGCGCAAACATCCCCATCAGGAATGCCTGCAAATCGATACCACCAATATCCTTTTCATCTGCGGCGGCGCGTTCGACGGCCTCAACCGCCTGATCGAGCAGCGAATCGGCAAAAAGGTCTTAGGCTTTGGCGCCGATCCCAAGAGCGAGCGGGAAAAGAACGTGGGCGACGTGCTGCGCCAAATGCGGCCGGAGGACCTGATCAAGTACGGCCTGATTCCGGAATTTGTTGGCCGCTTGCCCATTACCGTGACGCTTGATGCGCTGGATGAGGAAGCGCTGATCCGCATTCTGACGGAGCCGAGAAACGCTTTGGTACGGCAGTATGAAAAACTGATGGAATTGGATGATGTGGAGCTTTCTTTTGAAAATGAAGCCCTGCGTGCCATCGCCAGGAAAGCCATCGCGCAGAAGAGCGGCGCACGCGGTCTGCGTGCTATCATTGAACAGGCGCTGCTGGACACCATGTTTGATCTTCCAGGACGCACGGACGTCAAAAAATGCGTCATTACGCCCGGCGTGATCGAGCGCGGAGAGGCTCCCGCGCTGGAATTAAGCGAACAGCAAATGAAACCAGCGCTTCGGCATCGGAACCATCCCATTGACGATGCATCGGACGAACCCAGCGCCAGCTGAACATTTCCCGTTCCCGCAGCAGGGAACGGGTTTTATTTTTCCCGAAAAGGTTGCACATCGTTTTATGGAATGGTATAATTCAGGCGTAATTTCGGAAAAGAAAGGAATGACATCATGAAATACGAAATCGTTGGCGAAACGCTTCCCGTCGTCATCTGCCATCTTTCAAATGGAGAAAAGATTGTTTGCGAAAGCGGCGCAATGGCCTGGATGAGCCCCAACATGGAGCGCGAGACCACCTCCAACGGCGGATTCGGAAAAGCCCTTGGACGGATTTTTTCCGGAGAGCATGCTTTTCAGAACATTTATACCGCAAAAAACGGTGAAGGAACAATCGCCTTCGCATCCAGTTTTCCAGGTTCAATACGGGCGTTCAATATTGCCCCCGGACAGGAAATGATTTTTCAGAAAAGCGCGTTTCTGGCAGCAGAAGGCGACGTGGATTTGTCCGTGTTCTTCAATAAAAAGGTCGGGACGGGGCTCTTTGGCGGCGAAGGCTTCATCCTGCAGAAGATCAGCGGACAAGGCGTCGCCTTTGCGGAATTTGACGGCCATGTAGTCGAATACGATCTGGCTGAAGGACAGCAAATGGTCGTCAGCACAGGGCATCTTGCCGCCATGACAGCCTCCTGCAGCATCGACATTCAAAGTGTAAGCGGCGTCAAGAATGTACTGTTCGGCGGCGAAGGCTTTTTCAATACCGTCATCACCGGGCCGGGCCATATCTGGCTGCAGACCATGCCCATTTCCAGCGTCGCAGGCGCATTGATTCCCTATCTTCCCACTTCTTCCAGTAACTGAATTTGACAAAAATTGAACAGCCCCGTCCAGGAATTTCCCGCATATTTCCTCCCTCCTTTTCGGATGCTATTCAAGGAAAGAAAAGGGGGGATTTTTTTGAGCTGGTTTCTGCTGCTGATTCAGGTCACAGTCACGATCATTACGGGCGTTTTCTTCTATACGCAGCTCCGCAGCCAAAAACAGGCGCAGCCGCGCGTTAGAAAAGAAGCGACAAAGGAACTGGAAAATTTACGGAAAATGCGGACCATCACCCTCACTGAGCCTTTGGCCGAGCACGTAAGGCCCAGAGAATTTTCCGATATTATCGGTCAGCAGGACGGCATCAAAGCCCTGATGGCGATTCTGTGCGGCGAAAATCCGCAGCACGTAATCATTTACGGTCCTCCCGGCGTGGGCAAGACCTGCGCAGCCAGACTGGCGCTGGAGGCAGCAAAGGAAAGCCCCGGCACACCCTTTAAGTCAAATGCACCTTTTATTGAAATGGATGCGACTTGCGTACGCTTTGATGAACGCGCCATTGCCGATCCCCTGATCGGCAGCGTGCACGACCCCATTTACCAGGGCGCGGGGCCTCTTGGCGTTCAGGGCGTGCCACAGCCTAAGCCCGGTGCTGTAACCCGCGCCCACGGGGGGGTGCTGTTTCTGGACGAAATCGGCGAACTGCACCCAATTCAAATGAACAAGCTGCTGAAGGTGCTGGAAGACAGGAAGGTGCATTTTGAATCGGCTTACTATAATCCCGATGATCCAAATGTCCCGCGATATATACATGAGGTGTTCAGGCACGGGCTGCCCGCCGATTTTCGCCTGATCGGCGCAACGACAAGGAGCCCGGAAGAAATCTCCCCTGCCCTGCGTTCCCGCTGCATGGAAATTTACTTTCGGGCACTGGAACCTGAGGAAATTACGCAGATCGCATTTGAGGCTGCGGAACGTGCAAACTACCCCATGAGCCGGGAAAACGCCCGCATCGTGGGGCGATACGCCGCCTGCGGTCGGGACGCGGTGAACATGGTGCAGATGGCGTCTGGGCTGGCGCAGCTGGAAGGACGTAAGAACATTCTGGCATCCGATCTTGAATGGGTAGCCGAATCTGGGCATTATCCCGAACGTCCCGGTCAGGCAGCCGCCCAGGAAAACCGCGTCGGCACGGTTCACGGCCTTGCCGTGACGGGCAGCCATCAAGGTGCAGTCATGGAAATCGAAGCGGTTGCAGGAAAAGGCGTGGGTCATGTTCGGGTTACGGGAATCGTGGAGGAAGAGGAACTGGGAAACAGCGGCCATACCATGCGCCGTAAATCCACAGCCCATGCCTCTGCCGAAAACGTGATGACGCTGCTTCGAAATCTGGGCTATGCGGACGACGACACCGATCTCCACATCAATTTTCCCGGCGGTGCGCCGGTGGATGGGCCCTCTGCGGGGGTCGCCATGACGGTGGTTGCCGTCAGTGCCCTGACAGGAAGGCCTGTGGACGGGAGCATGGCTGTAACAGGTGAAATAGGCGTTCATGGCAGTGTACTGCCTGTGGGAGGCGTGCCGGCAAAGGTAGAGGCAGCCATGCGTGCCGGGCTTACGAAAGTATTGATTCCTCGGGAAAATTATCTGGACCGGTTCGAACATTTACGTATCCAGGTAACGCCCATTGACACCATCGAACAGGCTTTAAATCAAATGCTGCTGCCCGCTGCCCTTCAGGAAACGGCCGAAAGCGACCGTCTCCCCCAGGAGGCGCTCGCCGCATCCGGAAAATGATGCATTGCAATTCCGGGCAGTTTCCAGTATAATAGACGGGTGCCGCAGCCCTTTTGCGGTGCATATCCATGAATCGATCAGGAGCGCTTTTTATGGCAAAAAAGAAAGTCAATCGAACGGTTCGCCTGCCCCTGATTCCGCTCCGGGGACTGATGGTATTTCCCCACATGGTGCTGCATTTCGATGTGGGCCGCGCAAGAAGCGTGGCAGCATTGGAACGCGCCATGGTGGAGGAACAATTGGTATTTCTGGTTGCGCAGCAGGACAGCGAAGTGGAAGAGCCAAAGCTTGAAGATCTCTGCCGGGTTGGCACCATCGCGCTGATTAAGCAGGTGCTCAACCTGCCTGGGGATTCTATTCGTGTGCTGGTGGAAGGCCAACAGCGGGCAATTCTTCATGCTATCGTGGAGGAAGACCCCTGCTGGATTGCCGATGTGGCTGTCCCGCCCGTTTCCCGGTCCGATTCCACTGAGGCGGAAGCACTGGTGCGCACCACCCACGATTTGTTTGAAGAATACGCCCGCGCGTCCATGCGCGTATCCGGCGAAACTCTGCGTTCTGTCATGGAGGTGGATAAAGCGGACCAATTGGCAGACATTATCGCCTCCAATGTGCTCACCCGGGTTGAGGACAGGCAGTCAATCCTGGAAGAAATCGACGTAGAAAAACGGCTGGAAACGCTCTGCCAGATTCTGGTCCGTGAAACAGAGCTTGCCTCTGTGGAAAAACAGGTGCAGTCCCGCCTTAAAAAGCAGATCGATAAAAATCAAAAGGACTATTATCTTCGGGAACAGATTAAGGCCATCCAGGAGGAACTTGGCGACCGGGATGCCACCGACGTGGAAGATCTTCGCAAACGCTTGAACGATACGCCGCTCAACGACGAAGCACGGGAAAAAGCAACAAGAGAGCTGGACAGGCTCAGCCGCATGGCCCCCGGCACCCCTGAAATCGGCGTGAGCCGCACGTATGTGGAGTGGATTCTGGATCTCCCTTGGGGCAAGACCACCCTGGACAACCTGGATATCCACCGTGCCCGGCGCATCCTGAACGAAAATCATTACGCCATGGAAAAAGTCAAGGAGCGCGTGATCGAATACCTGGCCGTGCGGCGCATGAAAGAAATGCATACCCAGGACGGCGCCATGAAGGGGCCGATCCTTTGCTTCGTGGGTCCGCCGGGCGTCGGGAAAACAAGCATTGTCAAAGCCATCGCTCAGGCTGTCGGCAGAAAATTTGTTCAAATGAGCCTGGGCGGTGTGCGGGATGAAGCAGAAATCCGCGGTCATCGGCGCACATACGTCGGCGCCATTCCCGGCCGCATCATTGCCGGAATGAAGCAGGCCGGCACCATGAATCCTGTATTTCTCTTTGACGAAATCGATAAAATGAGCCATGATTTCCGGGGCGATCCCGCCGCTGCCATGCTGGAAGTGCTGGACGGGGAGCAAAACAGCGCGTTCCGGGATCACTATCTGGAACTGCCTTTTGACCTGTCCCAGGTCATGTTCATCACCACTGCCAACACCATGGATACCATTCCCGGCCCCCTGCTGGACCGTATGGAGATTATTGAGGTCCCCAGCTACACCGAGGAAGAAAAACTGCACATTGCGAAAAAACATCTGCTGCCCAAGCAGGTAAAGGACCATGGCCTCCCGCCCAAATCTGTAAAGGTTTCGGATGCGGCCATGAAGCATCTGATTGAAGGCTACACCCGGGAGGCCGGTGTACGCACGCTGGACCGCACAATTGCCCGGGTTGTGCGCAAAGCCATGGTGGAAATGCTGGAGGAAAACAAAGAAAACGTGGTCGTTAATCCTGCTTTGCTGGAAAAATACCTTGGCGCACCGCGATACCTTCGGGATATGCCTGAAAAGCAGCCGAAAATCGGCGTGGTCAACGGCCTCGCATATACTACCGTTGGAGGCGAAACCCTGGCTGTGGAATGCGCTATCATGCAGGGCTCCGGCCAGGTACAATTGACAGGCCAACTAGGCGACGTCATGAAGGAATCGGCGCAGGCTGCCCGTTCCTGGGTTCGCGCACACGCTTCGGAATACAATATTGACAGCGAATTTTATAAAACGCAGGATATTCACATCCATGTGCCCGAGGGCGCCGTGCCTAAGGACGGCCCTTCCGCCGGCGTTACGATGGCAACCGCTTTGGTCTCTGCCCTGTCTGACAGGCCGGTGCGGCAGGATGTGGCCATGACAGGCGAGATTACCCTGCGGGGGCGTGTTTTGCCCATCGGCGGCGTCAAGGAAAAGCTGCTAGCTGCCTACCGGGCAGGTATCAAGGTCATTCTTTTGCCCAAGGAGAACAAAAAGGACCTGGAAGATGTTCCTTTGCATGTGCTCTCCCAGTTCCAGATTGTTTTGATCGAAAATATTGAGGATGTGCTGAACGTGGCGCTGCTGCCCGCATAATTACCTCTTACGAAAGCGAGCAAAGAAATGGAAATCAAATCAGCCGAGTTTGTCACCAGCATGGCGGCCTATGCCCCGCCCAAACCGCTTCTTCCGCAAATTGCCATTGCGGGCAAAAGCAATGTCGGTAAATCTTCATTGATTAACTGTTTATGCCGCAGAAAAGCCCTGGCCAAAACCAGCGCTACCCCGGGCAAGACAAGGCTCATCAATCTTTTTCTGCTCAATAACGCCTTTCACCTGGTGGATTTGCCCGGTTATGGCTTTGCCAAAGTGGATAAGCGGGAAAAAATGCGCTGGGGAGAAATGATGGAAGGTTATTTCCACAATACCGGCGAGCTTCGGTTGACGCTGCACCTGGTGGATATCCGCCATGAACCGACCCAGGATGATCTGCAGATGAACGCGTTTCTTCGCGGAATGGAAATCCCGTTTCTGGTAATTGCCACAAAAGCGGACAAAATTTCCCGCGGTGCGCGGATGAAGTATCTGGCGCCCATCTGCCGTGGATTGCAGGTGCAGCCTTGGCAGGTGATTTGCGCCTCGGCAGAAACCGGCGACGGACGGGAGCAGATTCTGGAGGCCGTTGAAAAAGCATTATCTCCACTGGAATAGAAATATGGTTTGGGCAGCGTCGCATGGAAATCTGTTCGGAAAATTGAGGTCTGAGGAGGAAATGCTATGCTAAAACAGATGTTTTATGATAATTACCGCA
Source organism: uncultured Clostridia bacterium (assembly GCA_947624355.1). GTDB lineage: Bacteria > Bacillota > Clostridia > Christensenellales > Aristaeellaceae > RUG563. The sequence goes on from CANQKI010000033.1 coordinate 27,769, forward strand.
CAATCAATCTCGCCTTCCACGAGGCGTTAAAAGATAAGGAT
>CANQKI010000034.1 GCA_947624355.1 uncultured Clostridia bacterium
GAAACGCCGAGTATCGGCGGCCTTGTGCGGGAGGACGCGGCTTTCCTGGGCCAGTTCATCGGCAAGCAGGCCCCCGTGAACCCGGAAGAAATCGACGTGGTGACCGGCGCGACGGTGACGTCCACCGCCGTCATTAACGCCATCAACGAAGCTTATGACAAAATGACCGCCGGGGCGCAGTGATCCCCGCCTATCCCATTCAGAACGGAGGCGTGTATTTTTGCAGAAACTGACATTTCGCCGGGGGATTCATCCCCTGCACGGCGCCCATGAGGGAAAGCTGCCCACCCGCAATATGCCCATTGAGGATTACGTGTCCGACAGCGTGACCCTCATCATGAGCATGAATATCGGCGCGCCCGCCGTGCCCTGCGTCAAGAAGGGCGACCAGGTGAAGGTGGGCCAGGTGATTGGCCAGGCCAGCGGGTTTATGAGCGTGCCCGTGCATGCCAGCATTTCGGGCGAGGTCACGGCGGTGGAACAGATTCCGTACCTGGGCCCGGCGCCCGTTATGGCCGTCAGCATCAAGAATGATTTTTCGGATACCTGGGTGGACGACCTCAAGCCCCTGGGCAATGTGGAGCGGGTGGACCCCAAGCTGGTCATTCCCGCCATCCGGGACGCCGGCATCGTGGGCATGGGCGGCGCGTCCTTCCCCACCCATGTGAAACTCACCTTCCGGGAGGGCGCGTACTGCGACACCATCATCGTCAACGGCGCGGAATGCGAAACCCACCTGACCGCCGATCACCGCCTGATGATCGAAAACAGCGAGCGCATTGTGGACGGCCTGCGCGCCGTCATGCGGGCGCTGAATGTGGAAAAGGGCGTTATCGCCATTGAGGATAACAAGCCCGAGGCGATTGCCGCCATGGAAAAGGCTGCCACAGGCCGCGAAGGCGTGCGCGTTCAGCCTATGGTGACGAAATACCCCCAGGGCGGCGAAAAACAACTGATCGAGGCCGTGACGGGTCGTCAGGTGCCGTCCGGCGGCCTGCCCATCGACGTGCATGTGGTGGTATTGAACGTGGGCACCTGCGCCGCTATCGCGGACGCCGTCATCGACGGCAAGCCCCTCATCAGCCGGGTCACCACCGTGACAGGCTGCGTGCGGGAACCCAAGAATCTGCGCCTGCGCATCGGCACCATTGCCGAGGACGCCATCGGCAAGTGCGGCGGTTTCTCCGAAACGCCGGGCAAGGTGTTTTTCGGCGGGGCCATGACGGGTCTGTGTCTGCCCAATATTTCCGTGCCTACCGCGAAGTCCACCAACGGCATTGTGGCCTTTAACGAAAAGGAATCCAGGAGCAAGGACGAAAGCCCCTGCATCCGCTGCGGCCGGTGCGTGGCAGCGTGCCCCATCGGCCTGAACCCCTACCAGATCAAGGTGGCGGCAGACGCCGGCAATTTTGAGCTGGCCAGGAAGCTGCATGTGAACGACTGCATTCTCTGCGGCTCCTGCGCCTATATGTGCCCCGCCCGCCGCTGGCTTACGCCGTCCTTCAAATTCGCCAAGGATAAGCTGGCGGCGGAGGCCAAGGCCAAAGCGGCCGCCGCGAAAGCAGAGCAGAAGGGAGGAAAAGCCCAATGAGCCTTCGGTTATCCACCGCGCCCCATGTGCATAACCCGGTCACGACCCAGCGCCTCATGATCTGCGTAATCATCGCGCTGCTGCCCTGCACCGCCGTGGGGATTTACGCGTTCGGCCTGCCCGCGCTGATTCTGGTGGCCGTATCCTGCGTCAGCGCCGTGGTCTTTGAGCTCCTGTGGCAGGTCATCGCCCATCAGGAGGTGCGCATTAAGGATTGCTCCGCCCTGGTAACGGGCCTGATTCTGGGCCTGAACCTGCCGGCGGCGGCCCCCTGGTGGGTGGCCGTTATCGGCAGCGGTTTTGCCATTCTGATTGTCAAGCAATTGTTCGGCGGCCTGGGGGACAATTTTCTGAACCCCGCCATGGCGGCCCGGGCCGTGCTGCTGGCCTCCTGGCCCGTGCATATGACCCACTATGTCGCCCCCACGTTCTTTGCCGGCACCCTGGGCTTTGACGCCGTTTCCACCGCCACGCTCCTTGTCACCAAGAGCGCGGCGCTGCAGGACCTGTTCCTGGGCAATATCCCCGGCACCATCGGCGAGGTCAGCAAAATCGCCATCCTGGCGGGCTTCCTGTTCCTGCTGGTAACGAAAACCGTTTCCTGGCGCATCCCCGTGGTGATGGTGGGCAGCGTGGCCCTCTTTTCCTGGGCTTTCGGGGGCGACCCGCTGATGGCGGTGCTGTCCGGCGGCGTGCTGTTCGGGGCCGTGTTTATGGCCACGGATTACGTCACGTCCCCCATGACCCCCTGGGGCCAGGTGATTTACGCGTTCATGATCGGCCTCATTGTGACCCTGATCCGCCAGTTCGGCAGCTATCCGGAGGGCGTCACCTACGGTATTCTGCTGATGAATATCTGCACGCCGCTTATTGACCGCTTCCTGCCGCGGCATATTTACGGCCATGTGAAAACAGAAGGAAAGAAGGAGGCGAAACAGGCATGAGCGAAAATAAGAGCATGGGCCAGGTCTTCTTCAACGGCATCATTCCGGAAAACCCCACCTTCCGCCTGGTGCTGGGCACCTGCCCCACCCTGGCCGTCACCACCAGCGCCATCAACGGCGTGGGCATGGGCGCGGCGGCCACGTTTGTGCTGGTGTGCTCCAATCTGGTCATTTCCCTGCTTCGGAATTTCATTCCGAACAAGGTGCGCATCCCGGCCTTCATCGTCATTATCTGCACGTTCGTTACCATGGTGCAGATGCTGATGCAGGCATACCTTCCCTCCCTTTACGAGAGCCTGGGCATCTTCATTCCCCTGATCGTGGTGAACTGCATTATCCTGGCCCGGGCGGAAGCCTTTGCCAGCAAGAATACGCCCATTCTTTCGGCTGCGGACGGCCTGGGCATGGGCCTGGGCTTTACCCTGGCGCTGACCCTCATGGGTTCCATCCGCGAGCTCATCGGCAGCGGCAGCGTGTTCGGCCTGAACGTGCTGGGGGCGGGGTATCAGCCCATGCTGCTTATCGTGCTGGCTTCGGGCGGGTTCCTGACCTATGGGCTGCTGCTGGGGCTGTTCAATCTGGCCGTGCGGAAGCTTGAGGAAAAGAGAGCGCGGAAGGAGGCGGAAGAGGCATGAGCGCCAATATGAACGTGTTTCTGTTTTTCGTCAGCTGCGTGCTGACCAATAACTTCATTTTCTCCCGGTTCCTGGGCTGCTGCCCCTTCCTGGGGGTCTCCAATAAGGTGGAAACCTCCTTCAGTATGGGCATGGCCGTCACTTTCGTGATGACCATTGCGTCCCTCTGCTGCTACATGATCTACAATTGGCTGCTGATCCCCCTGGGGCTCAAGTTCATGAACACCATCGCCTTCATTCTGGTGATTGCCGCGCTGGTGCAGTTTGTGGAAATGTTCCTGAAGAAGAACAGCCCCACCCTGTACAGCGCCCTGGGCATTTACCTGCCCCTCATCACCACCAACTGCGCGGTGCTGGGCGTGACCACCCTGAATGTGAACAACGGCTACAATATGCTTTACGCCGTGCTGAACGGCGCGTTCTCCGCCCTGGGCTTTACCCTGGCCATCGTGCTGATGGCGGGGGTGCGGGAGCGGCTGGAAAGCAGCAAGATCCCCGAATGCATGAAGGGCTTCCCCATTACCCTGGTGTCCGCCGGGCTCATGGCCGTGGCATTCATGGGGTTCAGCGGGCTGGTGTAAGGCCGCGTCCTGATCATTCCCGGAACAAGGAGGAATCACAACGATGACGATTGTCTATGCCGGGCTGCTCCTGGGGGCGCTGGGCCTTGCCTTTGGCGGGCTGCTCACCTTTGCAGCCAGGAAATTCCATGTGCAGGTGGATGAACGCATTGAACAGGTGAAGGAATGCCTGGGCGGGGCCAATTGCGGCGCCTGCGGCTATGCCGGGTGCGACGCTTTTGCCGCCGCCGTGGTGGCGGGCAAGGCGCCCGTGAACGGCTGCGCCCCCGCCGGTGAAAAGGGCGTGCGCCGCATCAGCGAAATCATGGGCCAGGCCGCGCCGGATACCGAAAAAATGGTGGCACGGGTGCTGTGCCAGGGGGAAAACGGCGTCGCTATGGAGCGCTATGCCTATGACGGCTACAAAAGCTGCGCCGTGGCCGCGTCTTTGGCCGGCGGGCCCAAGGACTGCCGCTTTGCCTGCATCGGCCTGGGGGACTGCCAGGATAAATGCAAGTTCGGGGCCATTACCATGGCAAACGGCATTGCCCAGATCGATCCCGAAAAATGCACGGCCTGCGGGGCCTGCGTGAAGGCATGCCCCCGGAGCGTCATATCCCTTCTGCCCCTTAGCCAGAATATTATCGTCCGCTGCCGAAACAGCGATACTGCCCGCGCCGCCCGCGCCGTGTGCATGGACGCCTGTATCGGCTGCGGCCGGTGCAAGAAGGAGTGCCAGTACGAGGCCATTATCGTGGAAAACGGCTTTGCGCATATTGACCACGAAAAATGCACACGCTGCGGCGCTTGCGCCAAGGTATGCCCCTGCGGCTGCATCACTATCGAATAATTGCTGCTCCTGCCGCCCTAACGAAACAATTTACCAGGGGCGTCTCTTTGGGGCCTTCGCGGCCCCAAACCCTGCGCCAGGGGATTGAATCCCCTGGACCCGCGGTTGCGGAACGGTGTTGGCGGTTGCTTCAAACAATGTGCCGCTGTTGCGTTTGGGTGTCGCAGAAAGACGCCGGGGCAGCACGAAAGCCAGAAAACCCCTCGGGGCGTGAGCAAGCTCCCTCCCGAGGGGATTTTTCTGTCTTTCTCCGGAGAGCAAGCCCTCCGGTTGGCGGCCCATGGCCGCCCTGCCCCGGCGAACGAACAGCGATAAAGAATCTTGTCGCGTGCAAAGCATCGTTGCGAAGCGCAACTTGTTTCCTGTTACGCTCGCAAACCGTTTCGCTGATTCCGATACAAGCGGCGATAAAGAAACGTGCCGCGTGCGAAACATGGGTAACGTTTCAGTTACGGAATACGAGAGCCATGAAGAACACCAACGCAGGCCCAGGGCACGGCGGCGGTACGCCGCCAGCCCGGATACGCTTGCGTATCCGGGGAAAAGGCAGGATAAACCGTGCGGGAAAGCTCGCTTTCCCGATAGGTTTTCCTGCCTTTTCATTGTGCCCTGTGGCCGTCATGTTACAACGTCTCCAATAGCTCCAGCGGCACATTGTTTGAATGACACGCCAACGCTGTTCCGCAAAAGCGGGGTCCAGGGGAATCATTCCCCTGGTTCGGGGGTCCGGGGGCCGAAGAGGCCCCCGGAAGTCCCTGGATCACACACGAAAAAAGGCCGCCGGATGAACCGACGGCCCTTTTTTGAGCGAACCTGAAATCAGGCCTGTTCGGGAGCGGAAACGGGGCAGGTGTCCGCGCAAGCGCCGCACTCGATGCACTTTTCGGGATCGATTTCGTACTTGCCGTCGCCCTCGCTGATCGCTTCCACAGGGCAGCCGGCGGCGCAGGCGCCGCAAGCGATGCACGCATCCGTGATCTTAAAAGCCATAAGAATACACCTCCGATTGTTATTCGCTTTCGCGTCATTTTCATCATACCATTATTATGAAGAAATTGCAAGCGGAAGTTTTGTGTTTCCGGCGTTTTTCTGATGCAGAAACCAGGGACCTCTTGTGGCTCGGGCGCATAGGATGAAGCAGTCCCGCATAAGGAGGCGATCAGAATGGCGCAATGGGATGAAAGCCGCCGTCCCGCCCTCAATATTGAGGAAGCGGCCCTGCTGCCAGCCCTCAATCCCAGCCTGGCGGGCCCGGCCGCGCTGCGGGCCGCCCTGGAAATGGCGGAGGAGATCGGCCGCAAGCAGGTGGGCCGGGCCATGAGCGGCCCGATCCTGCGCACGGCGCCAGCGGCCCTGAACCCTCGTCCTGCATATCGCAGGCCGGGCTCCCGGGCCGCGCTGCACCAGGTGCTGCGGCAGTCGTAACTATCAAAACAGAAGGGGACGTGAAAACGCCCCCTTCTTTCACCAGATTCTTGTTACCGCACGAAAATCTGCGTCAGGTATACAAAGCCGTTGCTGTCAAAACACACGCCGATGCCGACCTTTTTCCACTGGCTGCCCATGATGTTGATGCGGTGGCCCGGGCTGCTGAGGAACGCCGCCTCGGCTTTCTCCACTGTGGCATGGTGGGCAATGTTTTCACCCACGCCGTTATAGGCGTAGCCGAAGGTGGTGAGCATTTGGGCGGCATTGCCGTAGGTGGGGGATTCGTGGGCGAAGTAACGGTTGTCGTTCATGTCCTGGGATTTGAGCCGGGCCAGGCGGGAAAGCTCGCCATCCAGGGTCAGGGCGGGCAGGCCGTTGGCGGCCCGATCCTGGTTCAGTAAATTTAATGCGATTTGCTCTTGCACTGTGATGGAATCTGGTGTATAATGCCCGGTGTCATCGGATGGGGCAGGCGTTGGCCGGATTGTCGGCGCAGCCGTGGGCCGAATGGTTGGCATAGGGGAAGGCTTGCGGGTCGGCGCCGCGGAAGGCGCGCCGGTCGGCTTTGGCGCAGTGGTAGGCGCGGCGGTTTCCCGGGGCCGGGCGGTCACGAAAACCCATTGGCAGACCGGGCACTGGGGGCAGTCCTCATCGTCCGCGCACAGGCCGCAGCCCAGCGAACACCCCTGGACGCCGGCGCAGCTGCCCGTACCGATTGGACTTTGGGAAACGTTTTCCGCCAGTGCGGGGCAGAGGGAAAGGATGAAAATGCACGCAAGACAGATACATGTTTTGTGTTTCATGAGTGAAATCCTCCTTTTGTTTCTCAAATATTACGATCGCAGTAAAACAGTAATAAATTTTCAAAAATAAGTCAATCAAATTGACAGTCCGTTTCCATGGGAAAGCATGGAAGGAAAAAATGGAGGGGATTTATATGGCATTGATCAAATGCCCGCGCTGCGAACTGAACTACATTGAAGAGGGCGAGGGGTATTGCAAAATCTGCAAGCGCGAAATGAAGGGGGAAGGCCGTCACGAGGAAATCGAAATGTGTACGGTGTGCAACGAAGCGCCTGCCCTGCCCGGAAGGGACGTGTGCCTGTTCTGCCTGAAAGAAATGAACGCGGCCAATAACGCGTCGGACGACGACGGGGAAAACCGGGTGAGCGAATCCTCCCTGGGCATTGACCCCGTCAGCACCATGGACGAAATCATCCCCGATATGGACGAGGATATCCCCGCCCGGGAATATGACGAGATCGAAAGCGACCTGTCCCTGGAGGAAATGGGCGAGGAAGAAGCCGAAAGCGACGAAGACGAGGACGAAGAAGAAAACTAAGTGAGTATTTTTGCCATTGGGGATCTGCATCTGCCCGGGGGCGACAACAAGCCCATGGACATATTCGGCCCGCACTGGGCCGGACATTTTTCGCGTATCGCGGCGGATTGGCAATCCCGGGTGACGGATGAGGATATCGTGCTGATTCCGGGGGATATTTCCTGGGCCATGCGGCTGGAGGATGCCCTGCCAGACCTGCGCATGATTGGCGCACTGCCCGGAAAAAAGGTGCTGCTCCGGGGCAACCACGATTATTGGTGGGGCAGCATCTCCAGGCTTCGGGACGTGTTGCCCCCCGGCATGTACGTCGTGCAGAACGATGCGCTGCTGCTGGATCATGTGGCCGTGTGCGGCACCCGGGGCTGGACCCTGCCGGACGGCACGAGCCCGGAGGATGAAAAAATATACAACCGGGAGATGCTGCGGATGAAGATGTCCCTGGACCGGGCGAAAGCCCTGGGGGCGGACCGCACGGTGGTGATGGCTCATTATCCGCCGCTGGGGGAGAACGGCGCGGAAACGCCCCTTTCCCGGATCCTGACCGACGCCCGTCCCGACGACGTTGTGTACGGTCATCTCCACGGCCCGGCGCTCCGGGGCGCGGTGACGGGCATCCACGGCGGCGTGCGGTATCACTGTGTGTCCTGCGATGGGCTGCAGTTCCGCCTTTACCGGCTGCCGGACGCAAAAGTGGCGGATGCGCCCATATCGCCCCTTCCGCAGCGTGAACCGATCCCAGAAAACGGCTGAAATCAGCCGTTTTTTTGTGTCAAAAACAGGCCGCGGCCCATTTTGTGGGGACGGCGGATCACGAACATCCATCGGGAAATAAAAGAAAAAATTATTAAAAAATCCCCAAAAAGACGCCAAAGAAAATTTGACAAAATTTTGTTACAATAGTACAATTAAATAAAAATCTTGATATTCAATTTGAACAAAGAAAAGGGAAACGGATGCAAACGTTCCCCCTTTCTTTTTCCGCAAAATACGAACATATATTCCGATATTATGCCAAGTATTACGGAAATGTAACGAAATTATTTCCCAAAGACCGAAAGGGTCTCCGGAATGCCCCTTGACAAACGCCCCAAAAGTGCCTTAAAATGGCGATGCATCCCAAAAAGTGGCGAATAAATGGCAGATTGTGTGGTGAAAGCATGGCGGAGGATGAAAAAAGACCCGGTACCGACGGCGCGTCGGCCGGCGAAAAACAGACAGCCGATGCCGTGCAGGCATATCAGGACGGCGGCGAAGGGAAAACCGCTTCCCGATTCCTCGGCTTTGTGGGCAGCTATACCCACGGAATCGACGCCAAAGGCCGCATGATTATCCCGGCCGCCTTCCGCGAGGCGCTGGGGCAACAATTTGCCGTGTGTCCCACCCCGGATTTCCAGGATGTGGCAATTTACACCCTGGATGGGTGGATTGCCAGGCGGGACGAGCTGCAGGCGCTGGTTCACAAAAACGCCCAGGCACAGCCGCTGCTGGATAAATTCGGCAAGTACAGCTATGTGGACTGCGAAACGGACGCTCAGGGCCGGTTGCTTCTTCCGCAAAAGATCCGTTCCTGGCGGCTGGGCGACGCCCGGGAAGTGGACGTAAACGGCGCGACGACCTATATCCGCGTCATGTCCGCCGCCAAGAGCAGGAAGCAGGACGAGGACTTCGACGAGATCTTCGCCGATCCGCTGGCCTTCATCGCTTCTTTGCAGACGGGCAAGGATGCATAACACCAAGGAAAGGAGGAATATGCTGATATGCAAAGGGAAAGGCAGGGGCAGTACGCCCTGGCAGGCGTGCATGCCGTGCAGGGAATGCCCATTACCGTGAGCAGCCATGTGCGGCTGCCGGACGGCGAAGCGGGCTGTGAAAGCTACCGGGAGCCCTACCGCGCTTATCAGACGCGGCACAGGGCCCGCAGGGAAATCTACGTGTCCAGGTCCTTTGCGCTCCTCCTCCTGACGGTGCTGTTTGTGGTTTTCGGCACGATGATCCTGTGCAGGATGGGCGAAAAGACCAGGCTGTGCAAGGAAATCAGCGCCAGCGAAAGCCGGATTGCCGCCATCGCCCGGGAGTGCACCGATCTGCAGGTGCAGGTGGCGGAAGCCCGGGATTCGGCCAGAATCAGCTACGCTGCCGTGCAGCGGCTGGGCATGGTGGATGCCAGCGGCGTGGATACCATCCAGGTAATGGCGCCCAATACCCGGCCCTATCAATTGAATACCGGCATGGCGGAAAGCTCCCCCTTCTCCGCCGGGCAGGGAATGATCAGCGGCAGACAGTGACGCGTGCGTTTGTCTGCCCGGAGGGGGAGCAAACGTGCGTGCGGAAATTCGGATACGGAAAAGGCTGATGCTGCTGCTGTCGGTGCTGACGCTGCTGTTCATTTTGATCGGCGTCCGCATCGGCGGCTTAACCTTATTAGAGGGGGAAGCCCTCACCGCCCGGGGCGTGCGCCAGTGGACCCGGGAAGGGGTCGTGGCCGCCCAGCGGGGCAGCATTCAGGATACCAACGGGGAAATCCTGGCCCTTTCGGCCACGGCCTACATCGTCACCGCCAATCCCCAGCAGGTGGAGGACGCCCGGGCCTTTGCCGAGGCCCTGCGGCCGATCCTTGACATCGACGCGGATACGGTGGCGGAAAAGCTGCAGAACAAGAAGGTGGCCTCGGTCATCGTGAAGCGGCAGGTGCCCCGGGAAACGGTGGACGAAATCCGCGCCCTGCGGCAGGAAAGCGAAGAAATGCAATCCGTCCTCCGGGGTATTTCCTTTGAGGAGGACACCCGGCGCTGGTATCCCAAGGGCACGTTTTTAAGCCAGGTGCTGGGTCTGACCAACGTGGATTCCCAGGGCCAGTCCGGCCTGGAAGGCTGGTATGAATCCCTGCTGCGGGGGCAGCCGGGGTCGCTTCGCACAGAAGTGGACCTGAAGGCCAGGCTCCTGCCGGACGGCAAGACGGCCTATGTGGCCCCGATGGAGGGCAACACCATCCGCCTCACCGTGGACGCAACCTTGCAGGGCATCGCCGAAAAGGCCATGCGGGAGTGCATCGCCGTCAATAACGCCCTGTCGGTGCAGTGCATCATCACGGACGTGAACACGGGCGCGATTCTGGCCATGGTCATGAAGCCGGATTACGACCCCAACGACCCGCCCCGGGACGATGTGGACGCCCTGACCGCGCTCATGCGCATTACCGCTGTTTCGGACGTGTACGAGCCGGGGTCCACCTTCAAGATGCTCACCTGCGCCGCGGCCCTGGACAGCGGGGCCGCCCAGCTGACGGACGGCTTTCACTGCTCGGGCTCCATCACCGTGGATGGGGACAGGATCCGCTGCTGGAAATCCAGCCACGGCAGCCAGACATTGCCCGAGGCCCTGGCCAACAGCTGCAACCCCGCTTTCGTCACCCTGGCCCTGCGGATGGGCACGGAAACCTATTATCAGTATCTGCGGGCTTTCGGCCTGGGGGTCAAAACGGGGGTCGACCTGCCGGGGGAAAGCGCGGGCATCCTGATCAACAGCCGCTACGTTAAGAACGTGGACCTGGCCCGCATCGGTTTCGGGCAGAGCGTGGCGGTGACGCCGCTGCAGCTTATCTGCGCCGCCGGTGCGGTGGTGAACGGCGGCAGGCTCATGAAGCCTTACATCGTCAAGGAAGTGCTGGACGCTTCGGGAACGGTCATCGATCGTACCAGCCCCACCGTGGTGGCCGCCCCCATCCGGGAGGAAACCAGCGCCACCATGCGGCAGCTGCTGGAAAACGTGGTGGAAAACGGCGGCGGCAAGAACGCCTATATCCCGGGTTACCGCATCGGCGGCAAAACGGGCACGGCCCAGGTGTACAAGGACGGCCGGGTGGTGTCCGACGTGCACATCGGTTCCTTCCTGGGCTTCGCTCCGGCGGACAATCCGCAGATCGCCGTGCTGGTGACGGTGAACGAGGCCCATGTGTCCGTGGATTACGGCAGCACCACGGCGGCGCCCTTTGCCCGGCAGATTCTGGAGGAAGCGCTGCCTTATCTGGGGGTCCGCAAGAACGACCCCAAGGCCACCGAAGCCCCGCAGACCACCGTACCCGACGTGACGGGCATGGGCCTGTACGAGGCCCGGAAGGCCCTGAATGAGGCCGGCCTCTCCAGCGATACGGACGGGATTGGCGACACTGTGACCGCCCAGACCCCGGCAGCCGGGGCAAAGCTGCGGCGGGGCGACCGGGTGATGCTCTACACGTATGAAGGGGAGCCGATTACCGCGGCGGAACTTGTGACCGTGCCCGACGTGAAGGGTATGTCGGTGGTAGAAGCGGGCCGGCAGCTCAGGGCGCGGGGGCTGGAAATGGTGCTGAACGGGTCGGGCCTGGCGGTCCGTCAGAGTCCGGCAGCCGGCACCTTTGCCGCTCCCGGCAGCACGGTCACGGTAACCTTTGAAAACCCAGCGAACGGAGGATAATATGCTGCTATCAGAGCTTGCCCGGGAAGCGGGCGGAGAAATGCTGGAGCTCCGGGGAGAATGCGAAATTTTGTCCCTGGGGATGGACAGCCGCAAGAAAACGGAGAAAGGGTTGTTTTTCTGCGTGCCCGGCGCCCGGTTCGACGCCCACGATTACGCGCCCCAGGCCATCGAAAACGGCGCGGCCGCATTGGTGGTGACCCATTTCCTGCCGATCGATGTGCCTCAGGTCAGGGTGCGGAACGTGCGGGCGGCCATGTCCCGCATGGCTTCTGCCTTTTTCGGCCATCCCGACCGGGAAATGAAGCTGCTGGGCATTACGGGCACTAAAGGGAAAACCACCACCAGCTATCTGCTCAAGGCCATCATGGAGCATGCGGGGCACAAAACCGGCCTCATCGGCACCACGGGAAACATGATCGGCAATGAGTATATGAAAAGCGAATTTACCACCCCCGAACCCATCGATTTTTTCCGTACCCTGCGGCAGATGCGGGACGCCGGGGTGGACGTGGTGAGCATGGAGGTTTCGGCCCACGCCATTGAAATGGGCCGCCTGGCCGGGGTGCATTTTGAGGCGGGATGCTACACCAACCTGTCCCAGGATCATTTGGACCTGTTCGGCACCATGGAGCGGTATTTTGAATGCAAAAAATCCTTTTTCACTCCCCAGTGGATCAATAACGCCGCCATTAACGCGGACGACGAAACCAGCGCCGAGATCCTGCGGGATATTGCCGTGCCCCACAGCACCTACGGCATTTCCAGCCCGGCGGATATTTTCGCCCGGGACATCGAAATCAGCGAGAACGGCGTAAACTTCGTCATGAAGCTGTTCAACCTGCAGGAATACCCCGTGCACCTGAAGCTGACGGGCATGTTCAACGTGTATAACGCCATGGCCGCCGCGGCCATGGGCCTTATTATGGGCGTGAAGCCCGAAACCATCACCGAGGCCCTGGAAAGCGTGCGTTCCGTCCCCGGCCGGGCCGAGGTATTGGATACCCACACCCCCTACAAGGTCATCCTGGATTATTCCCACTCCCCGGACGCCCTGGAAAACATCCTCAGGGCCGTGCGGGAATTTGCCCGGGGCCGGGTTATTTCCCTCTTTGGCTGCGGGGGCGACCGGGACCACGGCAAGCGCCCCATGATGGGGGAAATCAGCGGCCGGCTGGCGGATTTTTCCATCCTCACCAGCGATAACCCCCGCACCGAGGACCCCAACGATATCCTGGCCGCCATCGAAAAGGGCATCGTGCCGACGGGCGGCAAATACACCGTCATTGAGAACCGCCGGGAGGCCATCCGTTACGCCCTGTCCATCGGCGAGGAGGGGGACATCATCGTGCTGGCGGGCAAGGGCCACGAAACCTATCAGGAGATCATGGGGGTCAAGCGGCCCTTTGACGAAAAGGTGGTCGTGCGGGAACTGCTGGAAGAAATGAACCGCTGAAATACAAAAATCATCAGGCAAAAGGGAGAAAGGTACGATGTTGATTTACTGTCTGGGCGCGGCGCTGCTGGCTATGGCTTTGATGCTGCTGGTGATGCCCGTTTTCCTGCCCTTCCTCAAAAAACTCAAGTTCGGCCAGACCATTTACGATAAGGGCCCCCAGGCCCACCTGGCCAAGCAGGGCACCCCCAACATGGGCGGCATTGTCATCGCCGGGGCAACGGTGATTGCGTTCCTGGCGGGGGCGGTTGTCCTGGCGGTCAGGACCGGAACCTTTGGGGAGATGCACCGCACCCTGTGGCCGCTCCTGTTCGTGGCCCTTGGCTCCATGGCCGTGGGCTTTGCGGACGACTTCATCAAGGACGTGAAAAAGAACCACGAGGGCCTGAAACCCATGCAAAAGATTGCGGGACAGGTCGTCGTGGGTTTGCTTTTTTCCATCTACTGCTACTTTGCGGTGGGCAGCGACGTGATTCTTCCCTTCACCCGAAACACCTGGAACCTGGGGATTTTCTACATTCCCATTATGACCGTGCTGGTGATTTTCATGACCAACAGCGCCAATCTTCAGGACGGGGTGGACGGCATTCTCTCCTCCGTGACGGCGGTGGGCATGACGGCCTTCGGGATGATGGCCGTGTTCCTGCTGAACGGGGCGGGGGCGCTGCTGGAGGAAAACATTCATTTTGCCCTCATCGCCCTTATGTGCTTTGCCCTGACAGGGGCGTGCATCGGTTTCCTCCGGTTCAACCGGCACCCCGCCCAAATCTTCATGGGGGATACGGGCAGCATGTTCATCGGCGGCGTGATGGTGGGCGTGGGCATGCTGATGAAGTGCCAGTTCGTGCTGATTCCCGTGTGCTTCACCTGCATCATGAGCTCTGTTTCCGTCATGATCCAAACCACGTACTTTAAGTACACCAAGAAAAAGTACGGCAAAGGCAAACGCATTTTCAAAATGACCCCCATTCACCACCACTTTGAGCTTTCGGGCATGAAGGAAAACCAGATCGTGCTCATGTACGCCGCCGTCACATTGGCGCTTTGCGTCTTTGCGGTCTGGTCCCTGAGCCCATTGTATTGAAACCAAGTTTTTTCCGTAAGGGAGCGTGATCTGCATGCGGGAGCCCATTTATTTTGAAGGAAAGCGGCGGCATTTTGCCGGGGAAGGGGCCTCGGTGAACCCCTGGCTTGGCAAAAGAATACTGATTGTGGGCATGGCCCGCAGCGGCATTGCGGCGGCAAAGCTGCTTTGCCGGGAGGGGGCCGTCGTCACCGTCAGCGACCAGAAGCCGGAAAGCGCCTTTGGGGATCAGCTTTCGGAACTCAAATCCCTGCCCATCACCTTTCGCATGGGTGAGGACGGCCTGGACGCTTTGACCGGGCAGGACCTGCTGCTCATCAGCCCGGGGGTGCCCATTGACGCGCCCATCGTGCTGGCCGCGAAGGAAAAGAACATTCCCGTAACGGGCGAACTGGAAACGGCCGCCCGCATTGCCCGGGGCACGCTGGTGGCGGTCACCGGCACCAACGGAAAGACCACCACTGTCTCCCTTCTCGGGGCCATGTTCCGGGAAGCGGGCAAGCGCTGCTTTGTGGCGGGAAACATCGGCTATCCTCTGTCCGCCGCCGCCATGGACGCCAAGTGCGGCGACGTGCTGGTGGCCGAGGTTTCCTCCTTCCAGCTGGAAACCACCGAAAAATTCCATCCCCTGTCCGCCGCCGTGCTGAACGTGACGGAGGATCACCTGAACCGCCATGGCACCATGGAGGTATATACCGGCCTCAAGCGTCACATTTTTGACGCCCAGGACGCAAACGACTTCGCCGTGCTCAATTACGACGACGCGGCCTGCAGGGACATGGCCAAGGGGTTGAAAGGCAAGGTGCTCTTTTTCTCCCGGCTTTCCGAGGTGAAGGAAGGGGCATTCGTCCGGGACGGGCAGATGATCGCGCGCATGAACGGCGAGGAGCGGCCCGTCTGCCGGGTGGACGAAATCTACATTCCCGGCCCCCACAACCTGGAAAACGCCATGGCCGCCGCATTGATGGCCCTGTCCCGGGGGGTGCCCGTTCCCGTCGTCCGCCACGCCCTGCGCACCTTCCAGGGAGTGGAGCACCGTATCGAGTTCGTGCGGGAATTGGCCGGGGTGCGCTACATCAACGACAGCAAGGGCACCAACGTGGATTCCACCCTCAAGGCCATCCAGTCCATGACCGCGCCCACCGCCATCATCCTGGGGGGCTATGACAAGCATGTGTCCTTCCGCGCCCTGGCGGAGGAAATCAAGAAGACTTCCCTCATCCGCCACTGCGTGCTGATTGGGGCCACGGCGGACCAGATTGCGGACGCCTTGCGGGCCGCGGGTGTAACGGAAATTTACCGGGCGGCCACATTGGAGGAAGCGGTGAACACCTGCAAGGACCTTATGAAGGACGGCGGCACAGTACTGTTCTCGCCCGCCTGCGCCTCCTTCGATATGTTCAGCGATTACGAGGCCCGGGGCCGTATTTTCAAGGAAATCGTGAACGGCCTTACAGCCTAACACACAGGCGGCGATGCAAGAACGCATAGCGTTCTTGCATCGTTCTCATCATTTTCTTGTTCGCTTCGCTCACGGCCAGAAAATGATATAGGTAGGAGTCATGCTGACTCCTCCTCGAACCGGCAAAGCTGGTTCTGCGGATTGCATATGAAGGGGCTGCGGCCCCTTCATGCATCCCCAAAGCATCATGTTGCTTTTGGCGGTCTGAATGTGCATGACAGTACACATTGATTTTATAAGCACCAAAGCATCAAATTCTGAAAAAAGAAAGGATGATGCTTTGTGCTTCCCGCCTCCCTGCGCCCGCCCCAAAAGCAAAAGCCCATTGACAAGACGCTGCTCACCATCATGACGGTGCTCCTGCTGCTGGGGCTGCTGACCCTGTTCAGCGCCACCTATTACAAGGCCCAGGATACGGGCGACCCATGGTCCGAGGTGGTCAAGCAGCTGTTCGGCGTGGCGGTCGGCGCGGTCGCCATGTGTTTTACCACCCGCATTCCCTATCAATTCTGGGGAAAACGGAGCGTGGTCATGACGGGAATCATCCTCAGCGCCGTGCTGCTTCTGCTGGTGCTTCTTCCCGGGGTGGGGGTGTACCTGAACGGCTCCAGGCGGTGGCTCAGGTTCGGAGGCGTTTCCTTCCAGCCCGGAGAACTGGCCAAGTACGCCGTGGTATTGTTCATGGCCATGACGCTGACGGCCCGGGGCAGGCGGGTGGAAAAGCTGTTTTCGGGCATCCTGCCCGTATTGGTGGTGCCGGGCATCATGTTCCTTTTGATTCTGGAGCAGCCCAATCTTTCCACCGCGGGCACCATCATCATCGTCAGCGTGCTGATGGTGATGCTGGCCGGGGCCAAATGGCGGCACATGTTCGTGCTGGGGGCGGGGGGCCTCGCCTTGGGCGCGTATTATGCCTGGAGCGAGGAATACAGGCGGGAGCGCCTGCTTTCCTTCATGGACCCCTTCGCCAAAATGAGCGACGAAGGGTATCAACTGTCCCAATCCCTCATTGCCTTCGGTTCGGGCGGGCTTTTCGGCATGGGCCTGGGCCAGGGCAGGCAGAAATTCGCCTATCTGCCCTATCCGGAAAGCGATTTCATTTTCGCCATCGTGGGGGAGGATTTCGGCCTGGCGGGGTGCCTGGCGGTGATCTGCCTGTTCGTGGCCTTCCTGCTGGCGGGTATGCGCATCGCCATGACCTGCGACGATAAGTTCGGTTGCCTGCTGGCGGCGGGCATCGTGGGCATGATTTCCGTGCAGGCCTTCATCAACATGGGCGTGGTGGTGGGCGTGCTGCCGACCACCGGGCTGCCCCTCCCTTTCTTCAGCGCGGGGGGAACCTCCCTTTCCATCACCATGGCGGCGGTGGGTATCGTGCTCAACATCAGCCGTTCCTGCCGCGGCAACCTGGCGTAATTCTTCCCCAAAATCACCCTTTTCTTTTCCCGGCATAAGGTGGGAGAAGAAGGAAGGTGACGTATCGTGGAAGGATTCCGCGTGCTTGGTGGCGAAAGGATTGAAGGAAGCGTCCGGGTGGACGCGGCAAAAAACGCCGTGCTGCCCATCCTGGCGGCATCCATGCTGGCCGACGGGGAAGTGACCCTCCGCCGCTGCCCGGATATCCGGGACGTGCACGCCATGACCGGCATCCTGGAAAAGCTGGGCTGCGAAAGCGCCTGGCAGGGGGACGACCTGACGCTGAAAAACACCCGCCTGCACAACTGGGAAATGCCGGACGATCTGTTCAAGCAGATTCGTTCCTCTATTTTCCTCCTGGGACCTATTCTGGGCAGGCTGCGCCGGGCCACGGTGACCTATCCCGGCGGGTGCGAAATCGGCCTTCGCCCCATTGACCTGCACCTCAAGGGCCTGCGGGCGCTGGGAGTGCGCATCGTGGACGCCGACGGCATCCTCTACTGCGACGGACGGGATATGCGGGCGGGGGATGTGTACTTCGATTATCCCAGCGTGGGGGCCACGGAAAACGTGATGATGGCCGCCGCCCTGCTGGACGGGGTGACGACGCTGCACAATGCCGCCCGGGAACCCGAAATCGAGGATCTGGAACGGTTTATCAACCGCATGGGCGGCAAGGTGCGGGGCGCGGGCACCCAGCTCATTGAGGTAGAAGGGGTCAAGCGCCTCCACGGCGTTGCATATACCCCCATTCCGGACCGCATCGCGGCGGGCACGTTGCTGTGCGCCGCGGCGGTAACGGGCGGAGAAATCCGCCTGGAAAACGTGCGTCCCGTTGATCTGGTGCCCATCGGGGCAAAGCTCGGGGAAATGGGCTGCCGCATTTCGGAGGAAGGGGACGCCATGATCCTGGAAGCCCCGAAACGGCTGAACGCCTTCACCCGATTGCAGACCCAGCCGCACCCCGGCTTTCCCACGGATATGCAGCCCCAGATGCTGGCCGTCAGCTGTATAGCGAAGGGTACATCGGTCATAGAGGAAAACGTGTTTGAAAACCGGTTTACCCAGGTGGGCAGCCTGACCCAGATGGGGGCCAACGTGCGCGTCAGCGGCCGGATGGCCGTGGTGCAGGGCGTGGAGCAGCTCCACGGCATGCGCGTCGCCGCCCGGGATCTGCGGGGCGGGGCGGCGCTGGTGCTGGCAGGGCTGTGCGCCCACGGGGAAACCGTTGTCGAAAACGCCGAATTTATCGACCGGGGGTACGCCCGCCTGGAGGATACCCTCTGCGCCCTGGGCGCAAAAGTGGAACGGGTAACGATCTGAAAGAATGAGGAGATGAAGCGCATGTCCCAGCTGCCGCCCGATTTTTTTGATTCGGGGCCGGAGGAATACGAGGTTTCGCCCCCTCGGCGGCGTCTTCCGCCGGGACTGACGGCGGCGCTGTGCACCGCGGCGGTGCTGACGGCAGCGGCGTTCTTCGTCTATTCCAGCGTGTTCCGCATTGTGAACGTGACGGTAATGGGGAACCGCAATGTGCCTTACGATCAGGTGGTGCAGTCCGCCGGGCTGAACCGCAGCGTCAGCTATTTTGCCCTGAAGGAGGAGGATGTGCGCAAGGGGATTGAGGCCAATCAGTACCTGATTTACAAGGGAATGGAAAAACGCTTTCCGGATACCGTGATCCTCCATGTGGAGGAGCGCACCCCCTGCGCCAATCTGCAAACCAGCTCCGCTTTCTACCGCATTGCCAAGGATGGCATGGTGCTCTCCCGCACGGAAGACGGGCAGATGGATACCAGCATGCTCCTGGTCACCGGCTTTCAGGCCCGGGATGTGCGCGTGGGCAGCTTTCTGGCACCCGGCGTGGAATCCAAGCTGGAAGCATTTTCCGCCGTTATAGAAGAACTGACATTGCAGGATTTTATCGGCAGTATTTCTGAATTGGATTTGTCCAATCCGGAGAACCTATATCTGACCACCGTGGACGGCTATACCGTTCACCTGGGAAATAAAGACAACCTCCAGGGGAAAATCGGGACGGTCCGGGCCGTGGTGGCAAAGCTGCAGGAAATGGGGGAGACGGGCGGCGTGATCGAGGCATCGGTGGCCGGAGAGGCCATTTATACCCCGGAAAACCTCTGAAAAGGGCTCAAAAAGCGAAAAAAGCAAAAAAAATCATCGAAAAAATAAAACTTTTCTGCCTTTTTCACTTGCCAAATTATCACAAAACAGTTACAATAAAGTGAGCGAATAGATGTCTTGTCGCATTTCGTTTTACTGGCCGTGCGTCTTTCGGGCGGTTCGGCCAAGGAACAGGGGATGATGGACGGATGAAGAACATGATTGCCGCAATGGATTTTGGAACGAGCAAGATGGTGGTGCTGGTGGCCGAGACGGGCGGAAAGCCCCGCTGCGATATTATCGGCGCGGGCACGATGCCCTATGACGGCTATATGGACGGCCAGTGGAACGACCCCGATCGGCTCAACGAAAACATTGCGGCGACCGTCAGAAAGGCGGAGGATCAGGCCCATACCCGCATCCGGGAAATCAAGGTGGGCGTGCCGGGCGAATTTTCCACGGTGAAGACGGTGGAAGCCAAGGTCACCCTGCAGGGCTCCGATCCCCGGGTGACGGAAAAAGATATCGATGAATTATTTTCCATGGCGGACAGCGAGCTGGGCGATGTCCGGGGCAGCGTGATTCACCGCAGTCCTGCCTGGTTTGTGGTGGATGACGGCAAGAAGACCCTGGAACCCGTGGGAATGCACGGATACGAGCTTCGGGTGATGCTGTCCTACGTGATTGCCGATCAGTTCTTTATTGAGGATGTGGCCGAACGGTTCAGCAGCCTGGGCATTACGGTGACGGGCTGGTATTCCTCTTTGGTTGGCCAGGCGATGCTCTTTGTGCCCGCGGAGGAGCGGGACAGGGTGTCGGTGCTGGTGGATATGGGCTACCTTTCCACCGAAGTGATGGTGGTGGAGGGCGACGCCATTACGTACCTCAAGACCATCCCCATGGGCGGCGGCCATATGGCGGCCGATCTGGCCTATGGCCTGGAGGTTTCCCTGGAATGCGCCGAGCAGGTTAAGCGCGCGTACATTTACGGCCTCTCCGCCGGCCAGCCCACCTTCGAAGTGACCGAAAAGAACGGGGAAAACAAAACCTTCCCCCGGGAAACGGTGGAAAAGGTGCTGGAGCCCCGGACCGAGGAAATCTGCGAGGCTGTCCGCGACGCCATCAAGGAATCGGGCGTGAAGCTGAGCAAATGGTCGCCTATTTTCCTGACGGGCGGCGGCCTGGCCATCAACCGCGGCGGCAGGGATTTCCTGGCCGCCAAGCTGGACAAGCCCGTGCGGGAGCTGCCCCGGAAGGCGGCCAAGCTGTCCAGTCCCGCTTATTCCAGCGCGCTGGGGCTGCTGGACCTGATTATCGATCAGTCCGAAAGCGCCCGGGCGTCGGGCGGCGTCTCCGGTTTCTTCCACAGCCTGTTCGGCAACTGATGCCGTCATATATGCCACAATCAATATAGGGGGATAAAAGCCATGCCGTTTGAAGTACAAGTAGATCAACCATCCTTTGCGCAGATTAAGGTCGTCGGCTGCGGCGGCGGCGGCACCAACGCGGTCAACCGCATGGTGGAGGCCGGGCTGCAGGGCGTGCAGTTTGTGGCCGTCAATACCGACCGTCAGGCCCTGTCCATGTCCCATGCTGACCTGAAAATTCAGATCGGCGAAAAGCTCACCAAGGGCCTGGGCGCGGGCGCGGTGCCCGATATCGGCCGCCGGGCCGCAGAGGAAAGCCGCGAGGAAATCGCGCAGGCCATCAAGGGGGCCGATCTGGTCTTTGTTACTGCCGGAATGGGCGGCGGCACGGGCACGGGCGCGGCGCCCATTGTGGCTGAAATCGCCCGGGAAAACAACTGCCTCACCATCGCTGTGGTCACCAAGCCCTTTGCCTTTGAGGGCAAGCAGCGCATGAAGAATGCCGAGCTCGGCATCAACGAGCTTAAGCAGAGCGTGGACACCCTGGTGGTCATTCCCAACGACCGGCTGCTTCAGGTGGTCAGCAAGGGCACGACCATGCTGGAGGCCTTCCGCATTGCCGACGATGTGCTGCGCCAGGGCATCCAGGGCATTTCCGATCTGATTGCCGTGCCCGCCACCATCAACCTGGACTTTGCGGATGTCAAGACCATTATGGAATCCGGCGGCATGGCCCATATGGGCATCGGCGTGGGCAAAGGCGAAACCCGCCTGGTGGACGCCGCCAAGAACGCGATCCAGAGCCCGCTGCTCGAAACCAAGATCGACGGCGCCCGCGCCGTGCTCATCAACGTGACCGGCGGCAAGGACATGAGCATTATGGAAATCAACGAGGCCGCCAACCTGGTGATGGAGTCCGCCGACAGCGAGGCCAATATCATCTTCGGCGCGGGGATCGACGACAGCCTGGAGGACGAGGTGCGCATCACGGTCATCGCCACGGGCTTCGAGAAAACGCCTTTCCCTACCCGGGACAAGAAAAAGAACCGCACGGCCACGCCCTATGGGGCCGCCGTTCCTTCCTATAATCCTTATGAGAACCGGCCCCGGGCCGATGTGAACGGCGATCAGGGCTTTGAGGCCCCCGCGCCTGCCACCTATGACGGCGAAAACGCTTACTTCCCCGGCGGCGCGCGGCCTGCCGTGCCCATGGCCGGCACCTTCGGCGTGCCGCCCACGGCCCCCTATGCCGCTCCCGCTGCGGGCTTCGGTGCCCAGCCTGCGCCCCAGCAGCCCTATCAGGTGCAGCCCTATCCGCAGCCCCAGCCCATGGCGCAGCCCTATCAGGCCCCGGCGCCCGCTCCGGCCCAGCCCGCTGCCAATGCCAAGGATGAGCTGGGGGTGCCGGCCTTCCTGCGCCGCGGCGAAAAGAAATAAGGAAATACAGCATATCAGGCGGACGTCTTTGGGCGTCCGCCGTTTTTTGGAGGGATGACGATGCACGCCGCCATGGATTCGCCCCTGGGCACGATTCTTTTGACTGAGGAAAACGAATGCCTGACCGCGGTGAAATTTGTCGGAAATGTGCCGACATTTTGCGACGACAGCCTTCTCCTTCGGCAGGCCGTGCAGCAACTGACGGAGTATTTTTCCGGAAACCGCAGGGAATTCGATCTGCCTCTGGCCCTTGAGGGAACGGATTTTCAGAAGCGTTGCTGGGCGGAACTGCAGAAAATTCCCTATGGCCAGACCATCAGCTACGGCGAGGAGGCCCGCAGGCTGGGCCGGCCGACAGCCTGCCGCGCGGTGGGCGGGGCCAACGGCCGCAATCCCATTCCTGTTATCATTCCATGTCATCGGGTTATTGCAGCAGATGGCAGCCTGGGCGGCTTTTCGGGCGGCCTGGATATCAAGCGAAAGCTGCTGGCCCTGGAAGGCATCGCAATCCCATAAAAATTGTCAGCTTGTCAAAAAAGCTGTATCCGTAACTTTGGAGATGCATGAAGGGGTCGAAACCCTTCATAGGCAATCAACTGAAAAAACGTTGTGGAGGCGGGGCGAAGCCACGCCGGAACGAACACAAGGAATTTTCCTAAGTAGCGCGGATGAGCCAACCGATGAAAACGGTACGCAGCTTGCGGAAACGGCTTTAGCCGTTGGAGCGGAAGCTAAGTAATTTACTTGAGAGAGCATTACGGCCCGGAGGGTAAGCGTCGTCCGGAAGGGCGACCGAGGGCGAGCGATTCTGAATCGCCGCCCGATGCCCGCGTTTCCACGCAGTGGAGCAGCGCGGGGCGTGGCCGGAATGCGAGATGCGATGAAATAAATCCGCCGCTTGCGGAATCGGGCCGAAGGGCCGATGAAGCGCTGCCAGGAAATTTACTTAGGAGAGCGTTCCGGCACCCTTGGGTGCCGGAACGCGATGCAACATCAGACGTGCAGAGCAGCTCGGATTGTTTCTCCTTTGTATTTTATGTCGAAATCGGTTGACAATTGACCGCGGGACGGGCTATAATGCGCTTGTTTAAAGGCATTGACCGGGAAGATGCCTGGCCGCGAATCCCTTTCAAGAGAGCTCCGGACGCTGGAATCGGGGCAGGGGATGGCCGGGAGGTTCCCCCCGAGAGCCGCCGCCTGAACACGTCGCAGGGCAAGTAGGGTGGGCCGGTATCCCGCCGTTACCGGGAAGGGCAGTGTTGGCTGCCCGCTGAGGCCCCGTTTTGGGGCGAACTGAGGTGGTACCGCGGTCAATCCGCCCTCTGCAAGGCTGCAGGGGGCGTTTTTATTGGATGCGCCATAGGGAGCGAATGCTCTTTGTGAGATAGAAAATGGGGGTAAAACATGATGAAGAAAATGATTGCTTTGGTTCTGGCCGCTCTGTTGTGCCTGGGGTGCTGCGCCGTGCAGGCGGAAGAGGAATTGCCTATCGTGGCCATCGTGCAGCTGGTGCAGCACACCGCGCTGGACGCTGCCCGGGAGGGCTTTGTGCAGGCGCTGGCCGATAACGGCTATGTGGATGGCGAAACCATTAAGCTGGATTATCGGAATGCCAACAACGACATGTCCAACCTGGCCACCATCGCGGACGGCTTCGTGGCTGAAAACGCCTCCCTGGTGTTGGCAATCGCCACGTCGGCTGTAACGACCATGGCCAGCAAGACCGAAACGATCCCGATCCTGGGTACGGCCGTGACGGACTACATTGTGGCAAATCTGGTAGAAAGCAACGAGGTTCCCGGTGTGAACGTTTCCGGCACTTCGGATATGAACCCTGTGGCCGCCCAGATCGAACTGGTGAAGACCTTTGTGCCCGACGCTAAGAAGGTAGGCGTGCTGTACAATTCCGGCGAAGACAATTCCGTGCTCCAGGCGCAGCTGGCCAAGGAAGCCATCGAGGCGCTGGGAATGGAATACGTGGAAGTGACGGTTACCAGCAGCAACGAAGTGCAGCAGGCGACCCAGCAGATCGTGGAAATGTGCGACGCCATTTACCTGCCCACGGATAACGTGTTCGCTTCTTCCATGCCCATGGTGTACGGCGTGACGGTGGAGAGCAAGACGCCCGTTATCTGCGGCGAAGAAGGCATGGTGCAGGGCGGCGGCCTGGTCACCCTGGGCATCAACTACTATGACCTGGGCTACCAGACGGGCGAAATGGCCATTGAAGTGCTGAACGGTGCGGATGTGTCCACCATGCCCATTCAGTTCGCTAAGGGCTTCACCTATTCCGTCAATAAGACCGTGGCGGATGAAATCGGCGTGGAGATTCCGGAGGAACTGGCCGAATACGCATTTGAAATGACGACGGAGGAAGCCGCCGAATAACGGCTTTTGCCGCTCCGGGCCGAAAGGAAAATCCCTTTCGGCCCGGCTTGTAATTTTTCAGGATGGGATGGTAGAGAGCGATGCAGGTATTCCTGGGCGCCCTGTCGCTGGGGCTTTTGTGGGCCGTGATGACGATCGGCGTATACATTTCATACCGGGTGCTGGATATTGCCGATTTGTCGGTAGAGGGGACGCTGCCGCTGGGCGCGGCCGTCACCTGCATCCTGATTTCCCGGGGCGGCAATCCTTACCTGGGGCTGCTGCTTGCCCTGCTGGCAGGCTGCACCGCAGGCGGCGTGACCGGCCTTTTGCATACCAAGCTGAAGATTCCCGCCCTGCTTTCGGGCATCCTGACGATGATTGCCCTGTGGTCCGTGAACCTTCACGTCATGGGAAACCGGCCCAATCTTTCCATCCTCCGGATGCCCACGGTGTACAAACCCCTGGAAAACCTGGGGCTGGATAAGAATGTGGCCATCATCATTGTGGGGGCGCTCGTCGTGGCCCTCATCATCGGGATTCTGTACTGGTTCTTCGGCACGGAGCTTGGCATTTCCATCCGTGCCACGGGCAATAATGAGCGCATGGTGCGCGCCCAGGGCGTGAATACCGACAGCATGAAGATTCTTGGTCTCATGCTCAGCAACGGCCTGGTAGCCCTGAGCGGCGCGCTGATTGCCCAGAACCAGAGCTATTCCGACGTGCAGATGGGCACGGGCAGTATCGTTATCGGCCTGGCATCCCTGATTATCGGCGAGGTGATTTTCGGCAGGCGAAGCTTCATGAGCCGCCTCATTTCCCTGGCCCTTGGCGCGGTGCTGTACCGCATTATCATCGCGCTGGTGCTGAAAATGGGCATGCCGGCCAACGACCTGAAGCTCTTTACCGCCATCACCGTTGCGCTGGCGCTGTGGCTGCCTCAGGGAAGGGAACTGCTGCGCACCTTCAGGAAATCCATGGCGAAGGGGGATGCGTGAGATGCTGCAGATTACCGATCTGACAAAGGTCTTTAACCAGGGCACCATTAACGAAAAAATAGCCCTTTCCCATGTGGACCTGACATTGAACAAGGGCGATTTTGTAACGGTGATCGGCGGAAACGGCGCTGGGAAATCCACCATGCTCAACTGCATTGCGGGCGTGTTCCCTGTGGACGACGGAAAAATCACCATTGACGGGCGCGACGTGACCCATATGCCTGAGCATAAGCGCGCCCAGTATCTGGGCCGCGTGTTCCAGGATCCTATGATGGGTACGGCGGCCGATATGAACATCGAAGAAAACCTGGCCCTTGCCTATCGCCGGGGGCAGCGGAAAACCCTGGCCTGGGGGGTAACGGCAGATGAGCGCACGCAATACCGCGATCTGCTGGCCCAATTGGAGTTGGGCCTGGAAAACAGGCTGACGGATAAGGTGGGCCTTTTGTCAGGCGGCCAGCGGCAGGCACTGACGCTGCTCATGGCCACGCTGAAAGCGCCCAAGCTGCTGCTGCTGGACGAGCACACCGCCGCCCTGGACCCCAAAACGGCGGAAAAGGTGCTGAACCTCACCCAGAAGCTCGTGGCCGAGCATCATCTGACCACTCTGATGGTGACCCATAATATGCAGGACGCCATCCGCCTGGGCAATCGCCTGATTATGATGAACGAAGGGCACATCGCCGTCCAGATCGAAGCGGAAAAGAAACAGGGCCTCCACAAGGCTGACCTGATTGCCCTTTTCGAAAAGGCCAGCGGCGACAGCCTGGAAAACGACCGGCTGCTGCTTTCCTGATGAAATAATACACTTCTGAAATAAAACGCCGTCCCTGTAATGAAGGGCGGCGTTCATATATGCGGAACATTATTGAGAATCCTGCCCGGAACGCAAGGTAATCAAATGAATCTGCGGCCTGGCCCCCAGGCGGATGGGCAAAAGCGAGGTGCCCACGCCGTTGCTGACCAGGAATTCCACGCCGTTTTCCCTGTACCAGCCGGAAAGATAGCGGCTGCCGTAATCGCTGGAGGATTTGAGGGCGCGGCCGAACAGGGTGATCTGGCCGCCGTGGGTGTGGCCGCACAGGGCGAGCTGAAAGAAGGGGCCCTCCGCAAGATTGTATGTTTCCGGAATCGCGTCGGGGGTGTGGGGCAGAAAGATGGCAAAGTCTGCTTCCCGACAGTCGGCTGCCACGGCGTTTAGGTCGGGATGGCCGTTATAGTAATCGTCCACACCGGCAAGGGCGAGAGTGGCCCCGTCTTTTTTCAGCGTCACCGCCCGGTTGACCAGCGGCGTCACTCCTGCCGCAGTCATTTCGGCCATCAGTTTGTTCAGGTTGCTTTCGGGGGGCGTGCGGTCATGATTGCCCACGACGCCGAAAACGCCGTATTTGGCCCGGAATCCGGGACGCAGGGCAAAAAAATCGATGGCGGTGGCGGAATCCTCCGCATAATCGCCGCCCAGGAGAACCAGGTCGGCATCCATTGCGCTGACCCGTTCCGCCAGCGCACGAACCCGGGATTCCTTGAAAAAGGCGCCGAAATGGATATCGGACAGGTATGCGATGCGCAGTCCGTCAAAGGCGGCGGGCAGCTGCGCAAAAAAACGCGTGTCCGTTACGGTGTCCAGTTGCCCGGCAAGATAAAAGGGGTACAGCAGTACGCACGTAACGGGTACCAGGGCGAGCAGTCTGCCAAGCGGCCCGGGGCGCCGGGCGTAGACTTTTTTTTCGGAACGGTGATGCGCCATAGAATCTCCTTATTCTTTGTTTGTCGCCGTGCACGCAAGTGCGGCCCGGCGACCCGGATTTTTGCAAAGCAAAAATCCTAAACCACA
>CANQKI010000035.1 GCA_947624355.1 uncultured Clostridia bacterium
CGAACGGGGAACTGAACGAAAAATATCCCGACGGCGTCAAAGCGCAAAAAGCAATGCTGGAGGCGGAAGGGCATACGGTTCTTCAAAAAGGCCGCACAAAGATCAGGTATTATGTAAAAGACTATGAGAAGGTTCTTTATGAATTGGATGGATGAAATCGGGATTTAAGGTGACAGACATGAATTGCCCTGCCCAATCAAATACCGAAAAATGACCGTTGGCACACCGGCGCCCCCGGTAAAACGCCAACGGTCTTTTTATATTCCGTTTTGCGGCTGCTCATCCTATTGCCGGGCGTTTACGCTCCCATTTCCCCGCACAGGGATTTTTGCAGCAGCGGCAGCCGTTTCTCCGGGTCGCCCAGCACCCACATGAGCTTGCACACCGCCGCTTCGGTGGTCATGTCCCCGGCGGAATACACCCGGCCGCCCACCACACCCCGACCCACTTCGTACAGGGAAAAATTGGTTTTTTCGTAAAGACACTGGGTGGTCACCAGGGTGACGACGCCCTTTTCCGAAATCTCCCGCAGCTTATCTACCAGGTTCCGCCGGATATAGTGCAGCCCGCCCAGGCCGAAGGCCTCGATCACCAGGCCCTTGTACCCTGCCTGCGCCACGAAATCCAGCACTTCGGGGGCCGTGCCCGGAATGAGCTTGAGCAGGAACACCCGGGAATCCAGCCTGTCCGCCGTGTCCGGCATTTCCATCCGGCGGGGAACAGGGGCCAGGTGCACCCCGTCGGCGTCGATTTTGCCCGCCAGGGGCGCGTTGACGCTGTGAAAGGCGTCAAACCCCGTGGTGCGCATTTTGACTGCCCGGCTGCCCAGAATCACCCGGTGATGGAACACGATGAAGACGCCGCTTTCCGCCTTTTCCAGCACAGCAATCGCTTCCCGGAAATTGACCGGGGCATCGGACAGGGGATGGTCGATGGGCAATTGCGACCCCGTCAGCACCACGGGCTTTTTTTCGTTCAGCAGCATGAAGGACAGGGCGGCGGCGGTGTAGGCCAGGGTATCGGTGCCGTGGGTGATCAGCACCCCGTCGTGATCCCGCAGGGCTTCCCGCACGGCGGCGGCCAGGATCTGCCATTCCTCGGGCTGGATATTGCTGGAATCCAATGCAAATACGTCCCGGCCCTCCACGTTTTCCGGCGCGCCCGCCATGCGGAGCAGTTCCTTCGCCGTGATGCCGGGATGCAGGCCGTTTTCGCCTGTCACGCTGGCGATGGTGCCGCCCGTCGCCAGCAGCATGAACCTCTTTTTCATCCAAACCTCTCCGTCTGCTCAGAATCCCTTTGATTATAGCACGCTTTTGCGGATTTGTCCTCCGTTTTTCACGAAAAAACCGCGCCTTTGTCGGTTGCAATTCTGCTCGGTTTGGGGTATAATATACCGGCCGCGGCAAAGGCGCTTTTGCGCGAAACCCCGGCGGATTTGCCGGGGAGGGAGAACAATGGGCATTGCGGCGGCAGTTCTGGCGTTTTTGCTGCTTTTCCTGTTTCTCGTTTTTCCCAATCCCCGGGGCCGGGAAAGGTGCCGGGCCTTCCGGGGCCTGTACGCCCACCGGGGCCTGCACGACGGAAACCGGGAAATCCCCGAAAACTCCCGGGCGGCCTTTCACCTGGCCGTGGAGGCGGGGTACGGTATCGAGCTGGACGTGCGCCTGACCCAGGATGGCCAATTGGCCGTGCACCACGACGCGTCCCTCCTTCGCCTTTGCGGCAGGGAGGAATATGTCCGCGACCTGACGATGCAGGAGCTGTCCGCCTGCCGCCTGGCGGGCACGGAAGAAACGGTGCCTTCCTTTGCGGAAGTTCTTTCCCTGGTGGACGGGCGCGTGCCCCTCATTGTGGAGATCAAGGCCGACAGGCTGGGGGACACGAAGACGGCGGAGCAGGCTTGGGCGCTGCTCCGGGATTACCGGGGGCCCTGGTGCGTGGAATCCTTTGATCCCTTCGCTGTGCGCTGGTTCCGAAAGCACGTTCCCCAGGCCGTCCGGGGCCAATTGGCCGACGATCCCCGCCGCAGCCGGGAAAAGGAAGGATCGACCCGAGGGGAATGGCTGCTTTCGTATCTGCTGGTGCATTTCCTGTCCCGACCCGATTTCATCGCCTACAATTACAAAGCGGAGGGAAATCCCGTTTTCCGGCTGGTTCGCGCGCTGTTTCATCCGGCCCTGGCTGCCTGGACGGTGCGCAGCCCGGCCGACGCGGAGGCATTGAAAACCACCCATGACCTGATCATTTTTGAGGCGTTTCGCCCAGAAAAATAATTTGAAAAAGGAGCGCAATCATCATGAGCGAAGTTCACGAGCATCTCAATAAAACCGTCGTTTCGGCGGAGGGCATGAAAAAACTGGAAGAAAAGCTGCAGTATCTCACCACGGTCCGCCGGGCCGAGGTGGCCGAACAAATCGCCGTAGCCCGGGGTTTCGGCGACCTGAGCGAGAACGCCGAATATGACGAAGCCAAGAACGAGCAGAGCCGCCTGGAAACCGAAATTATCGAACTGGAAAACGCCATCCGCACGGCCATCGTCATCGATTCCGACAATATTTCCACCGATTCCGTCAACGTGGGCACCACCGTGAAGGTGCTGTACCTGGACGACGACGAGGAGGAAACCTATTCCATCGTGGGCGCCCGGGAAAGCGACCCCATGAACAACAAGATTTCCAACGAATCTCCCGTGGGCGCGGCGCTGCTGGGCCACAAGGCGGGGGATACCGTCACCGTGGAAGCGCCGGACGGCCCCATGGAGCTCAAGATCATCGAAATCAACCTGTAATCCATTCACCAACGAAGCGAGGTTTTGATTCACATGCCGCAGGATATGCAAGCCCCTTCCTATTCCGAACAGGAACAGATTCGCCGGGACAAGCTGGCCGCCCTTCGGGAGGCGGGCCATGATCCCTATCTGCTCACCAAGTGCGACGTGACCCATAAGAGCGCCCAGGTCATTGCGGATTTTGACGCCCTGGAAGGGCAGGATGTTTCCCTGGCCGGCAGGATGATGAGCCGCCGGATCATGGGCAAGGCTACCTTCGCCCACCTGCTGGATTCCGAGGGCGAAATTCAGTTTTACATCCGCCGGGACGACGTGGGGGACGAAAGCTACGCCGCCTTCAAGGCCATGGACATTGGCGATCTCATCTATCTCAAGGGCATGGTGTTCAAAACCAAGACGGGCGAGGTCTCCGTTCACGTAAAGGAGCTGACGCTGCTGGCCAAGTGCCTGAAACCCCTGCCCGAAAAGTTTCACGGCCTCACGGATACCGACCTTCGCTACCGCCAGCGGTACCTGGATATGGTGGTGAACCCCGAAGTGCGCGCCGCTTTCCGCAAGCGCAGCCAGATTATCACCGCCATCCGTTCTTTCCTGGAAAGCCGGGGCTTCCTGGAGGTGGAAACCCCCGTGCTGCACACCCAGGCGGGCGGTGCGGCGGCCCGGCCCTTCATTACCCACCACAACACCCTGGACATCGATATGTACCTGCGCATCGCGCTGGAGCTGCACCTCAAGCGCCTTATCGTGGGCGGGTTTGACCGGGTGTACGAGATTGGCCGGGTGTTCCGCAACGAGGGCATGGACCCCATGCACAATCCCGAATTCACCATGCTGGAGCTGTACCAGGCCTACACCGATTTCCACGGCATGATGGACATTACGGAAGACATGTTCCGCTTCGTTGCCCGGCAAGTGAACGGCACGGCCATCGTGCAGTACGGCGATGTGACCCTCGACCTGGAAAAGCCCTTCGCCCGGATGAGCATGGTGGACGCTGTGAAAACGTACGCCGGCGTGGACTTTGACGCAATCAACACCCTGGAAGAGGCCCGCAAAGTGGCCGACGAACACCATATTGCCTATGAACAGCGGCATCAAAAAGGCGACATCCTGAACCTGTTTTTTGAGGAGTACGCCGAGGAAAAGCTGGTGCAGCCCACGTTCCTGTACGGCCATCCGGTGGAAATTTCGCCCCTGGCCAAGAAGAATCCCGCCAATCCCGCCTATACCGAGCGCTTTGAGGTGTTCATGTTGGGCCATGAAATGGGCAACGCCTTCTCCGAGCTCAACGACCCCATCGACCAGCGGGCCCGTTTTGAGGCCCAGGCCCGGCTCAAGGCCCAGGGAGACGAGGAAGCCTGCGGCGTGGATGAGGATTTCCTCAACGCCCTGGAAATCGGCATGCCCCCAACCGGCGGCCTGGGCGTGGGCATCGACCGGCTGGTAATGCTGCTGACCAATTCCCAGTCCATCCGGGACGTGCTGCTGTTCCCGACGATGAAGCCGATTGATTAAATTCCGAGAGGACGGTTTGCATGACCAAAGAATCGTCCTCTTATTATTTACTGTTTTGAAGGAGATGAATCGGCAACATGGGATTTTTTGACAGGTTTCAAAAAGGTAAATCAAAAGATCATTCAAAGGAAAAGCAGCAGTCTTCAAAAAATGAAAAAGCAGTCAACCTTACAGAAGCTGATATGCAGCACCTGCAGGATGTGCTTAATCGGATGTACCCGGGAATTGCAATGTTTGTTCGGGATGTCAATCTGCCGGATGACCTTGCAGGCAAATATGTTCCCGGAATGATTATCCGTGAAAAAGCTTTTACCGATGCAAGCTGCCGTGTCATGGGGATGGTGACAACCCATCGGTACATCATTCTGTCAAATCATATGGGTAATTTGGCGCAATTTGAACACGGAACAAATTGGGGGCTTTGTGTTGCCTAAAAGGATTCACATTTTAAGGTGCTTGGGCAGCATACCTATAAAAACAAGCATGCGATTATTCTTTTGCATTTACCGGATGATGACACATGGAAATTATTTAAAAATATCGAAATTTCAATGGATCAGCAGCTATTGGAGATGGCGATTCAGCGCTTTGAAGCAAAATGTGAGCTTCCGCCTGCGCCCGAGTTGGCTACACCGCAATGGCTGGATAGGTGTGCGTTCCCGATCGGAATGAGTGATAACGGAATCTTTTGGGAGCTGGAGTAAGGCGAGCGAATTTTCGCATAATTCTATATATGTTGCTTAACGTGGTAGAAAAGAGGAATGACTATTATGCCTTCAGTAACCGGAAGAATTGCAATGGTAAAGCAGCCAAGGGGAGGTTATTTGAATATAAAGCAATTTGAGACTTTTTCTATTGACGATGGTATGATTCTTCATGATGAAGAAAATATTCATGCATCTCTCGTTGGACTTGCTGTTGATTACCTAACGCGTTTTTTGATGGGAACCCCAGCAAGTGAAGCTTTTTATATTTCAGTATTGGGCGCAGAGAGTCTTGATTTTTCAAATGCTGTAAAAAGACTACTAAGCCGCGACATGCAAAGAAAACCAAAAAGTATCGAGAAAGAAAAAGTCCAAAAGCTTTTATCGACAATAAAGGGAACAGATGACAACTCAATTATAAGCGCTTGTAAGGTGGCTGGTTATGATGTCTGCTTTCGTGTGGGGTCAATAGCTTATAAGCCAATTGAAGAAATAAATCCTGATCAAAAAACTATTGATAATATACGTATAATGCTCAATCGATGTTTACTTTTTTTGGAGCAAATATGGACCAATAATTAAGGATAGTTTTACTTTTGAAGGTGGTTATACAGACATAGTAACAGCAGGTGAGGGGGATTTTCTTACAAATGACACTCTTTGGGATTTTAAAGCATTAGGGCGAGAACCAGATAGTAAACATACATTGCAATTGTTGATATACTATATTATGGGATGTCATTCGATCCATCCGGAATTTAAAAATATTAAAAAGCTTGGACTATTTAATCCACGGATGAATAAGGTGTATATTGCAGCTATAGCCTCTATCCCGCAGGCAGTAATTGATGAGGTTTCGACTGAGGTTATAGGTTACAAGTAATCATTGTTATAATTATACAAACTTTGTTTTTTTAAATTTTTATCAGCTATATAGGAAAAATGAAATAAACAACTAAAATTAGAGCCACTCTGCCTTTGGATTAACCTCGAGTGAAAGATCTCTCCGAAGAGCGCGTTTACCACAAAAACGGGCATCTGCCGTACTCCTTTCCAAAGACTGCCGATCCATTGTTCCGATGCGGCGGAAAACAGGCCAGCGTGGATATTGACTTTTTTCCTCCGGGATGATAAGATAGGCGACGGTAACGCCATGCCAAAGAAGAGAGAGGATTTGTTCCATGCGCAAGGTTATCATGGGTTCCATCATGTTTCTGGCGGGCATGCTGTCCGCGGCGGTGCTGGTTGCGGGCGCGATCGTGCCCAATGTATCGGTGGCAGGGGAAGAGGCCACAACGCTTACCTGGCGGCTGAACTATTTTGGGTTGACGCCCGTGCTCTGGATGCTGGGCGGCGTCGCGCTGATCGGCCTGCTGCTGGCCCTCTGGGGCGCAGCCGAACGGAAATAATCCGATTTGCCCGCGGGCGTTTCCCGGCGGGCATTCGTTCTTTTGGCGGTCGGGCGCCCGAATCAGCCTTAAAGCGTCAAAATCGTGTCAATGTAAAAAGAAAGATTGACGCGGGGGACGGCGCGGTGCTAAAATAAATCCGGTATAGGCCAATTGGCGGCGCTGCCAGGGGTATACGGCCCCTTCAGCGAGCGCCTCTTTATTCTGCCGAAACAGGTGACAATCATGCGAATCAAAACGCCGGTCAACAAAGAAAAAATCAGGAATCATCTGACCTATCACGGCTGGGCTTATGCGCTGGTGGCCGTGGCGGCGGTATTTGGCTGGAACCTGATTTATACGGTCACGGCTCCCCGGGTGCCCGAGGAAAAACGGATCGATCTGTATGTCCTCAGCAGCACCACCTCCAACGAAATCGTGGACGCATTCCTCAAGCCCCTGTGGGAGGAGTACGCGCCCGAAATGGAGTCGGTATCCAGCGTGACCATCAACGCGTTTGACGATTACACCACACCCATGCAGCTTTCCGCTTACGTGGCGGCGGGGGAGGGCGATATTTATTTCCTCACCGAAACGTATTTCAAAAGCCTGGCCGGGCAGGGGGCCTTCCTGCCGCTGGAGGACCTGGTGGACAGCGGCGCCATCGACGTGACCGATATCGACCTGACCAAGGGCTACGTCACCTATATTTCAGAATACGATGAAAACGACCGCCCGGTCGCTTCCGATCAGCACTTGTACGGCATCCCGCTGGAAAGCCTGTATGGTTACATGGAAGGCATGCAGATCGATAACCGTACGCTCTACGCCGCCATCATGGTTAATAATCATAACGACGAAAACGTCATTCCCTTCTTCGACGCTCTTCTTCAGGCCGGGCGCGGAGACAAGCCGGAGTGGCTCGCGGAATAAAGGCGCTTTGCGAGGGGGAAGAAACATGAAAATCCGCATTGCGGGCACGGTGAACGACAGCATCGTGGACGGCCCGGGCCTCCGGTTTACGGTGTTCACCCAGGGCTGCTCTCATCACTGCCCGGGCTGCCACAATCCCGAAACCCACGATCCCATGGGCGGCAAGGAAGAAGATACGGACGAAATCATTGCAAAGATGAAGAAAAATCCGCTTTTGTCCGGACTTACTTTGTCGGGGGGCGACCCGCTGGAGCAGGCCGCGCCCTGCCTGGAACTGGCGAAGGCTGCCCATGGAGCGGGCCTGAACGTGTGGACGTATACGGGCTACACCTGGGAAGCGCTGGCGGAAAAAAACGACGCCGATCAGATGGCGCTGCTCCGGGAAACGGACGTGCTGGTGGACGGCCCCTTCATCCAAGCCCAAAAATCTCTGGAGCTGGATTACTGCGGCAGCAAAAACCAGCGGCTTATCGACGTACCTGCCACCCTGAAAAGCGGGGAAATCACCCTCTGGAAGCCGCCTGTCTGGTAATTTTTCTCCGATTTGACAGCAGGCCGTCATTTTGCTATAATACGCCGGGATGTATGCCGATACCCGCACGGGGTCGGACGGCATCCCGGCATTCTATTTCATATCGGAGGGTATCCCCGATGCGGGAGCCCGAACGGAGGTAAAAAATGAATACGAAAATTGCCATTCAGGAACCCAGGAAAACGAACACGCGGAAATCGCTCCGGGAATTCGTGCTGCTGTCTCTCTTTGTGGCGCTGATCTTTCTGCTGGGCCTCACACCCATCGGTCTGATCCCGCTGGGCTTCTGCAACGTAACGCTGCTGTGCATTCCCGTGTCCGTGGGCGCCATTTACTTTGGCTGGAAGAAGGGGCTGCTGCTGGGCCTTGCTTTCGGGGCGGCCAGCTTTGTTTCCGCCCTTACCCGGCCCTCCGCCCTGGTGGAAACGCTCATGGGCGCGAACATGTTCTATGTGATCGTGATGACGTTCCTGCCCCGCCTGGTGGTTCCGCTGACCGTGGCAGGGGTATATGCGCTGCTTGCAAAGAAGCAGAAACATGTGGCCGCGGCGGTGGCGGCGGCCTGCGGTTCCCTCACCAATACGGTGCTGTATTTGGGGCTGATGCTGCTCTTTTACACCCTGTGCGGCATCGATAATTCCGCCGTGCTCACCACCATTGCCGCCGTGGCGGGGGCGGCCGGCCCGGCGGAAGCCATTGCGGGGGCCATCATCTGCCCGCCCGTGCTGGCGGCCGTCAGCCGCATCCGCACGGTGTAACGCAATCAAAACAGAAGGAGTGGCTTTATGCTGCTTACGATGGACATTGGCAACACCAATATCAAAATGGCGTTGTTCGAACAGGAAAAAATGGTGGGGTACTGGCGGTTGTCTTCCACCCGGCCCTATACCAGCGATGAAATGGGCGTGCTCATTGCCCAGCTGTTCGATCATGACGGGCTGAGTACCCGCCAGGTGGACGGCATCGCCCTTTCCTCCGTGGTGCCCACCGTCAATTTCACAGTGGAGCATATGTGCCGGGATTACTTCGGCCACGACCCCATGACGGTGGCCCCCGGCATGAAGACGGGTATTGACATCCGCTACGATAACCCCAAGGAGCTGGGCAGCGACCGGATCTGCAACGCGGTGGCGGCGTATACTTTGTACGGCGGCCCTTGTGTGTACATCGATTTCGGTACGGCCACTACCTTCGGCGCGCTGGATAAAAACGGCGCGCTGCTGGGGGGCTGCATCTGCCCGGGGCTGAAGCTGACCAGTGAAGCGCTGGTGTCGGGCACGGCCAAGCTGCCGCATTTTGAGTTGATCATGCCCGAAAGGGTCATCGGCAAAACCACGGTGACCAACCTGCAGTCCGGGGTGCTCAATGGCTATGTGGGCCAGGTGATTTACCTGGTGAACGAGATCAAGCGGGAAATGGGCTGCCCGGATGCCAGGGTCATCGCCACCGGGGGCATGGCCCGGATGATCGCCGAAAAGGCCGGGGTCATCGATCACATCGACGGGCTGCTGACCCTCAAGGGGCTGCGGCTCATTTACGAAAAAAACAAGTCAAAGAACTGATTTTGTATCGGAAAGAAGGAAAACCATGCGCGGCAAAAAACGCGGGCTGTCCGTGGGCAGCATTCTGACCATCTGCCTGACGGCGGCGGTGGTCATCGGCTGCATCGCGCTGTTTTCCAGCTTTGGAGAAACGGGCGAAAGCGTGGTGACGGATGCGCGCCGGGTGGCCGGCGTGCTCACCGAGGCATTTTCCGCGGTGACGTCCCCGCCGTCGACGCCCGGCCCTGCGGCGGCCGGCATTGCCGGAGCCCCGCAGGTTTCCGGGGACGCGTCTGTGCCCGTCGTTACCGCCGCGCCAAGCGCCGTGCCGGCCACCCGGGCATTCCGTCTGACCGCTGCCGGGCTGGCCGGGTTTCAGAGCGACGTGGCGGACGCGTTTTATGATCGTGATACTGAAACGTGTGATTATTCCGCGCTTTTTGCGGGAATCAATGCCCATGTCAGGGGCGACCTGAATCTGGTTACACTCTATAATACCCTGACGGCGCAGGGAAAAGATTACAGCGATACGAAGGCCCATCCTTCCGCTGCCGCTGCGCTTCGCGGGGCGGGCTTCGACACGGTGCTGTATCCCGACGAGAAATCCCTGGACAACGGCGCCCAGGGGGCGCTGGATACCCTGAATGTGCTGAAAGCGCAGGGGCTGAACGTGGGCGGGCTGCACACGGAAGATACGGATTCCTTGCTGCTGTTTGAGAAGAACGGCATCAAAATTGCTGTTTTGGCCTATACGGATCAGCTGAGCAGCCGCGGCCGCAACAACCTGATGACGGCATCCGGCCAGGGATTGCTGACCCTGTACAGCGATGAAACGGCGGCACAGGATATCGCCCGGGCAACGGAGCAGGGGGCGGAGATCATCATTGTCTGCGTCAACTGGGCCCAGGAGGATACGCAGCAGGTCACGCCGTCCCAGCGGGAAATTGCCCGCACGCTGACCGCCCTTGGAGCGGATATCATTCTGGGTACCCGGCCCAGCCGCATTCTGCCGGTGGAAAGAATCGTTACCTCAACCGACCATGGAGACACCCATCAGGCGCTGGTGGCCTATTCCCTGGGCACGCTGCTGACGGAGTCCCGCCAGGGGTACGACATTTCAGGGGCGCTTCTGCAGGTTGATGTCATGGTGGACCCGCTGGAAGCGGTGCGCATAGTAAGCGTATCCTATACGCCCACGTACATCTGGCGGCAAAAGATCGGGGGCAAGTGGCAGTACCGCGTGATTTGCAGCGATGCTGCCGCCCCGGCCGATATGAGCCAGGATCAGAAGGACGTTATGGGCCGCGCGCTCAAACGGGTGCAGGAGGCCCTGGAGAACCTCAATACGCTGCAATGGGACTAAGTGGGCATTGACTTCATCAATGCCCATCAACCAAATGCGGTAAACCGCATTTGGTTGACTTCAGATTTTCTTGTGCGGCTGCGCCGCACGGCCAGAAAATCTGCAAGGAAAGAAATTTTTCTCCCGAATCGTAAACGATTCTCCGAAAAATTTGTAACTCTCAATTCGGCATAGTCGTGCGGCGGCGCTGCCGCTTGCCGCACTCCTTGCCTTATTGGGCCTTCTCCCGCCTTCATCCGCCACAGGCGGCGGCGGGATACGGCCCTCGTCCCGGCAAACCCGCCCCTGCGGATTGAAAATGAAGGGGGCTGCGGTTCCCTTCATGCATCCCCAAAGTTGTAATACTACTTTTTTGACAGACTGTGGGGGCCGCGAAACGCGGCCCCCTTGTCGTAGTTGTCAGGTAATGGTTTCCGAGGAGGAAGTGGCCGTGGTGCGGCGGCAGTTGGCGTTGGCGGTATTGCCGCAGCCGCATCCGCATCCCCCGTTCCCCGGGCAGGGGGCGGCCACGGTGTTTTCGTCGCACAGCGTGGCGGGCGGGAAGAGAGGCAGGGAGAAGAATTCGTCGCACACCGAGTCGGCGAATTCCTCGCAGGGCGGAATGGGGCAGAAGCCGTAGCTGGGCACCAGAATTTCCACCTTGGCCAGCACCTTGAGCACCAGGGTCACGCACACGGTGAGGCGGAAGGTATTGTCGCTCACATAGCTGCCGGCCACGCACACCGCGCTGGCCATGCCTTCCAGGGTGAAGGGCACGATGGACTCGTCCGGCACGGCCAGGAGCACATCCCGGTTCACCGTCACCACGCCCTTGCCGATGTATTCCACGCACCGGCTGTCGGTAAAGAGGATATCGATGGGGATTTCCACGCTGCCCTTGACCCGGGCGAAGCAGGGCCGGTCGCACAGGCGTTCCACGGTAAGGTTCTGGATATCCACGTCCATGGTGCTGGAGCGGCAGGATTCAAAGGTGATGGGGCTGACGGGGGTGGATGTACTCATTTCGCCGGCGGGCTGGCAGCAGGAGCAGCAGCTGTTTCCGATGACCTGGGCATAGCTGCTGATGGTCACGTTCACGTTGGTCAATTGCTGCTGCTGCAGGCAGCTGTCGTACACCCGCTGCACCTGGATGCAGATTTTTTCATCCAGTCCGTCCAGCACATTGCCCGCGATGGTGCCGGGGCAGCAGGAAGGGTTCGCGTTCTTGTAGGAATAGAAAGACATGCTTGCGCCTCCTTATGAATTGCGCCTTGCGGCGCTGGGTTGGCATCAGGCTGGGGTGTGCGCCAGCCTTCACCCCCATCCTATGCCGGGCAGGCGGAAGGGTGCCGAAAGGATGAACGAAGAATCCGCGCAGGAGGCAAATCCGCATCGGTTTTCGTTTTGACGATGAACACGCTGGAAATCTTATTCTCTGGTTCCATAAAAAAGGACCCTCCGGCGCTAATCTGCGTCGGAAGGCCCATTTTGATTGAAAAGTGAGCATCGGCAATTGCCGGAAACTTTCCGGATCCTTGTCGATCAGAAATCCGCGTTGCCCGTGGTGCGGGGGAAGGGAAGCACGTCCCGGATGTTGGAAACGCCCGTCAGGTACATGATGAGGCGCTCAAAGCCCATGCCGAAGCCCGCGTGGGGGGCGGAGCCGTACTTGCGCAGCTCCAGGTACCACCAGTAGTTTTCCCGCCCCAGGCCCAGTTCGTCAATGCGCTTTTCCAGCAGGTCCAGCCGCTCCTCGCGCTGGCTGCCGCCGATCAGCTCGCCGATGCCGGGCACCAGGATATCCACTGCGGCCACGGTCTTGCCGTCGTCGTTCATGCGCATATAGAAAGCCTTGATGTCCTTGGGATAATTGTACACGCACACCGGGCAGCCGAAATGCTGCTCGGCCAGGTAACGCTCGTGCTCGGTCTGGATATCGATGCCCCAGGACACCTTGTATTCGAACTCCTTGTCCGCCTTCATCAGAATGTCAATGGCGTCCGTATAGCTGACCCGGGCAAACCGGCTGTCCAGCACCTTTTGCAGCCGCTCGATGAGCCCTTTATCCACAAACTGGTTGAGGAAATTCAGTTCCTCCGGGGCTTTTTCCAGCACGTCTTTGATAATGTATTTCAGCATGTCCTCGGCCAGGTCCATATCATCTTCCAGGTCGGCAAAGGCGATTTCGGGCTCGATCATCCAGAATTCGGCGGCATGCCGGGGCGTATAGGATTTTTCCGCCCGGAAGGTGGGGCCGAAGGTGTACACGTTGCGGAAGGCCAGGGCATAGCACTCGGCGTTCAATTGGCCGGACACCGTCAGGTTGGCGGGCTTGCCGAAGAAATCCTCCTTGTCGATTACTTTGCCGTGCTCGTCCTTGGGCAGATTATTGAGATCCAGCGTCGTCACCCGGAACATTTCGCCCGCGCCCTCGCAGTCGCTGCCCGTAATGAGCGGGGTGTGGACATAGACAAAATTCCGTTCCGCAAAGAAGGCGTGAATGGCCTGGGCCGCGATGGAGCGGATGCGGAACACGGCGCTGAACAGGTTCGTGCGGGGGCGAAGGTGGGCCTGGGTGCGCAGGAATTCCACCGTGTGCCGTTTCTTTTGCAAGGGATAATCCGGGGCGCTGAGGCCCACGATTTCCACTTCCTGGGCCTTGATTTCAAAGGGCTGCTTCATTTCTGGGGTCAGGGCCAGCAGACCCTTCACCCGGATGGCGCTGCCAATGGTGGTCTTTACCGTCTCCTTGAAATTGGGCATGGAATCCTCGCAGACCACCTGCACGTTTTTGAAATAGGTACCGTCGTTTACTTCAATAAAGGCGAAGGCCTTGCTGTCCCGCAGCGTGCGCACCCAGCCGGATACCGTGACCTCCGTCCCGTCCGCGGGGGTTTTGGTAAATAAATCACGAACCACGCAGTCCATATGTGTTATCCTCCCACAAAATCGGTTTTACTGCCTGCCCAGCAGGGCCGCGCCGATGATGCCGGCCTCGTTGCCCAGCTTCGCCAGCGCAATCCGGGGGCTTGGCAGGGTTTTGTACTGCAGATAGCGGGGCCGCACGCCTTCCACCGCGTCCAGCAGGAATTGCCCCGCCCGGCTCACGCCGCCTCCCAGCACGATCATTTCGGGGTCCAGGAAAGCCGTCACGTTGTTGATGGCCATGGCCAGGTATTCCACATAATGGCCGAACACCTGCTTTGCCGCGGGGTCGCCTTCTTTGGCGGCGTCGATGACGATCTTGGCGTTGATTTTTTGGGGATCGCCCCCGGCCATTTTCATCATGGCGCTGTCCGGATAGGTCATCACGGCCTGCCTGGCCGCCTGAATAATGGCCGTGGCCGAGCAATAGCGTTCCAGGCAGCCGTTGTTGCCGCAGGTGCAGGGAATGCCGTTGGCCACCAGGGTGGTGTGGCCGATTTCGCTGCCCACGCCGTGAGCCCCGCTCCAGGGCTTGCCGTCCAGC
The DNA here is from genome assembly GCA_947624355.1 of uncultured Clostridia bacterium. Classification (GTDB taxonomy): domain Bacteria; phylum Bacillota; class Clostridia; order Christensenellales; family Aristaeellaceae; genus RUG563. The sequence goes on from CANQKI010000035.1 coordinate 14,216, forward strand.
ACGATGCCCGCGCCCACGCCCGTGCCCAGCGTGATGAACACGCTGCTTTTGCAGCCCTTGCTGACCCCGGCCAGGCTTTCGGCATAGCCCGCCACCGTGGCGTCGTTGTCGATATACACGGGCTTTTGGATGTATTTCTGCATTTCTTCCTGCATGGGAATATCGTGCCAGGCCAGGTTGTTGCAGAAAATCACCCGCCCCTCTTTGGAATCGGCCAAGCCGGGAATGCCTACGCCCACGGCCTTCACGTCGTCCAAAGTCAGGTTTGCTTTTTTCACCGCTTCCAGGGCACAGGCGGCCATGTCCCGGATGATTTCCTCATAGGGACGTTCGGCCAGGGTGGGGGTGGACGCTTGGGAAAGCAGCTTCGCGTTTTCGTCCACGACGCCGGCGGCGATATTGGTGCCGCCAAGATCGATGCCGATATAAACCATGCCATCATCCTCCGTATTCAAGCGGTATTTGCCGGTGTATTATTTGTTTTCCGTCATCATTTCATTCAGGCGGCGGTCCAGCTCCTGGGCGGCGGAATAGCCCGTGCTCTTGAGGGAGAAGTTCCGTGCGGCCACCTCGATGATGATGGCCAGGTTGCGCCCGGGCCGCACGGGCAGCACCAATTGCGGCACCTTCACATCCAGGATCGTTGTAAATTCCTGGGACAAGCCCAGCCGGTCGTAAGCCTTCTTTTCCTTCCAGGGCTCCAGGTGAATCACCAGGTCGATGGACTTGCTCATCAGCACGGCGCCGATGCCGTACATGGCCTTGATGTCGATAATGCCGATGCCGCGGATCTCCATGAAATGGCGGATATTGGCCGGGGCCTCGCCCGTCAGCCGGTTGTCGTTCACCCGGCATACGTCCACCGCATCGTCGGCCACCAGCTGGTGCCCGCGCTTGACCAGCTCCAGTGCCGCTTCGCTTTTGCCCACGCCGCTTTCGCCTGTGATCAGTACGCCCACACCGTATACGTCCACCAGCACCCCGTGCATGGTGGCCCGGGGGGCCAGCATACGGTTCAGATAATTCATGGCGTTGGCCACGAACCGTGTGGTGACCAGCTCGGTGCGGAGGAGGGCCACGTCGTGAGCCCGGGCAATCTCCATCATATCGTCGGCGGGAATCATGCCCCGGCACAGCACCACACAGGGAATCGGGTAGGAAAAGAACTGCTCCAGCCGCTCACGGCGCAACTCGTCGGACAGGGATTCCAGATAGGCCATTTCCACCAGCCCCACCACCTGGGGCCGCTCATAGGCGAAGTGCTCGTAAAAGCCCACGAACTGCAGGCCGGGGCGGTTCAGCTCGGCCGAGCGGATATCCCATTCCTTCCGGGCGGTAACGATTTCCTGAAGATTCAGGGCCTTGATAAACTGATTGGCGTTGATCATATGCGACTTCCTTTCTCAACGCGTGCGAAAAGGGATTAAAAGGCCGGAACGAAATCCTGCAGCGCCCCCACGCCGGGCACGTAGGGATTCAGCGTCAGGTTTTTCCAGGGGGTGTCGTACTGAATGGCGGCCAGCACTTTTTCGGCGTCTGCCCCTTCCACCAGGCAGGGCTGGTAGTTGTTGTATTCCGCGGAGCCGGAGGTGTAAGCCGGAATAAGGTTCATCTGATAACCCAGATATTTGCCGTTTTCATCAAAGGAAAAGGTGAACTGGGCGATGCAGGCATACCGGGCCTCAGGCTTGTTGAATTTGGGGTTGCCGCCAAAGCAGAAATTGCCCAGGCTCCACAGGGTCGTGATTCCTGTGCTCCTGTCCAGCCGGATGCCCTGCAGCACATGGGGATGGTGGCCGATGACGATGTCCGCGCCGTAACCGATAAACTTGTTGGCCATGCTCTCCTGGTTTTTGTCGTGCCGCAGATCGTATTCCACGCCGCCGTGGAGGCAGGCCACAATCAGGCTGCAGCCCTGAGCCCGCAGGTCGGCGATGTCCTGCCTGACAATGGCGGCGTTTCCCGTGCCCCACCACCAGGAAATATAGGCGGCCACGAAGCCGATTTTCACGCCGTCCTTTTCGAAAATATACGTGCCGTTGGCGTATTCGTTGGAACCGAACCAATGAACGCCCCGCGCCTCCAGGGCGTCCACGGTGGAGCGGAAGCCCGGTTCCCCATAATCTTCCATATGGTTGTTGCCCATGGACGCGGCGTCGATTCCCGCAACGGGAAGCATATCGGCATAGGAAACAGGGGAGCGGAAATTATAGGTTTTATTCGCCTTGTTGGCTTCATAATCGTAAAAGGTACTTTCCAGGTTGATTACGGTCAGGTCGTCGTTGAGAAAAATATCCCGCACGTTCTTAAAAGGGTATTCCACGCCGAATTCTTCAATGTAGCTTTCAAAGCACCGCTTGCCCTCCACCTGGTCGCCCTCCCGCTGGAGGGGCGTATTGCCCAACGTGCAGTCGCCGGTAAAGGTGACCACGATCTGCTTGGGCGCTTCGTAATAGGGGACGGCGGCCTGATTGGCAACGCCTTCGGCCAGGGCTTGCGGACAAAGGAAGAGAAGAACCAGGGTAAGCAGGAATGTCCGGCGCATAATATCCTCCTCAGCATACGGAAATACAGCAAATATGATATCCCAAAATTGCCATTCTGTCAATGTTTGGACGGCGGGGGCGGGCGCAAAAAATGTCCTGATAAAAATGAAAATATTGGATTTAATTATTACATTTGTATTGCAATTTTCGCAGAAATATGTTACGATATAAAAGCGTAAAACACGATTCGGAAGGGAGCCTGGCGCATGAACGCAATCATCGAGAGTTTATCCGTCAACCTTGCGGACTTTTTGGTTTATTTTGCCACAGCGCTGGTTGCGGTGGTGGGCCTGTGCAAGTGCGTGATTCCCGTGCAGCGGGCGGCGCACAGGCTGCGCCGGGCCATCCGGCTGCTTGAAACCACCACGGGGGAGGGCCGCCCCGTGTGGCAGGATGTGCTGTTTCTGGGGAAGGATATGCAGGGGCCCTGGCGGCGGTTCCTCATGAACGCGGAACAGTTGGACGCCCGGGGCCTCAGCTGCAATGTGGAGGATTACGTGAACGACGATACCGTCATTTACGCCGTTGGCCACGCCCAGCTGGCGGAAATCGTGCCCAGCCTCCTCACCAGCTTCGGCATCCTGGGCACCTTCATCGGCCTCATGCGCGGCCTGGGGGGGCTGGACGTCAGTGACGCGGCCAAGACCATGGAATCCATTCCCCAGATGATCGGCGGCATGACCTTTGCCTTCACCACCTCCATCGTTGGTATTACCTGCTCCCTGATTTTCAATATGGTTTACCGGATGGCCCACGGCGGCGCGGTGCGGGCCATCGACGAATTTACCGACGCTTTTACCGATATCGTCATGCAAAAGCCCCTGGACGACAATGTGCAGCTCATCTGCCAGCAGGAGGACAGGACCGTGCTGCTCCGCCGCCTGTCCGGCGAAATGGGCGCCCGGGTCAGCGAGGGCATTGTCAGTTCGGTGGAGAAGAGCCTGTCGCCTGTTGTGCAGCATATGAACGACTTTATCCTGGGTCAGACCCAGGCCCAGATCGACGGGGTCAACAATATCGCCCAGAATTTCATCCAGCAGATGAACCGCAGCCTGGGCGGCCAGTTTACACAGCTGGGCCAGACCTTGACCAGCGTGAACCAGGCCCAGCTGGTTTCCCACGAATCCCTGGACCGCACCATGGCCGCCGCCGACCAGATCCTGGACGGCCTGACCCATGTGCAGGACGTCACCGAAAAGGTGATGCGCCGCTTCGAAAGCTATGTTTCCACTTTGGAACAGGCCCAGCAGGATAATTCCGCCTTCCTCAGCCATGGCTCCCAGGTGCTGTCCGGCATGATGACGGCGGCGGAGGAGCAGACCGCCTTCCTGGATAATATCCGCGCCGCCCAGAAGAACCTCCAGAGCGCCATGAGCGATTACGCCGATTGGAGCGGCCGGGTGCTTTCGGCCGTGGAACAGCAGGCGGACGGCGCCATGGACGTGACGCGCCAGCTCACTTCCCAGATGGACGACAGCAGCCGCCGTCTGGCCGATACCTACGCCGGGTTTGTGGACAGCGTGACGGGAGGCTTTTCCCGGTCCCTTGGTATGTTCGACGAAAACATTCACAGCGTGCTGAACGCCCTGGGGGAAAAGCTGGAGGAGCTTCGCGCCCTTTCCGCCACGGCTCCCGAGCAGGCGGCCCGGTATCAGAAGGAAACGGACGGCTGCATCCGCGCCATTTCCGATCTGCAGCGGACGCTGACCGATCTTGCCGCCGCCCTGCATGAAAAGAAGGCGGGGGAGGGAAAATAAGATGACGGTACACGCACGGTCGCGCCGCGGCCCCCGGGGCGGCGATAACGGCGCCCACTGGATTTCCTATTCGGATATGATGGCCTCCCTGCTGCTGGTGTTCGTGCTGGCAGTGGTATACAGCGTCTATCAGTATTACAATATGCTGGATATCAAAACCCAGCAGCTCAACGAGCAGCAGGCCGAGCTGGACAAAGCCACTGTGACGCTGGTGCAGCGGGAAGAGGAATTGGAAGCCGCCAACGTGACGCTCATGGGCAAGCAGGAAGAGCTGGCCGCCATCCAGATTCAGCTGGACCAGCAGAAAAACGACCTGAATGCCGCCCAGGACGCCCTGAAAACCAAGGAAGAAGAGCAGGCGCTTTTGCAATTGCAATTAGCCGAGCAGGCGGATAAGCTGGCCGCCATGCAGACCGTCCTGGACGCCCAGAAGACCGAAATGCTCAACCAGCAGCAGCGGCTGGACGCCCTGATCGGCGTGCGCACCGAAATCATCCAGGAGCTCACCACCGCCCTGAACCGGGCCAGCCTCCGGGCCTCCGTGGATCCGGGCACGGGGGATATCGTGCTGGAGAGCGCCGTGTTTTTCGACACCAATTCCAACACCCTCAAGGATTCGGGCAAGCAGCTCCTTTCCCAGTTCCTGCCCGTATACCTGGGCGTGCTGATGCGGCCCGAGTACGAGGAATTTGTGGGTGAAATCATCATCGAGGGCCATACGGATACGGCGGGCACGTATCTCAATAACCTGAAGCTGTCCCAGAACCGGGCCCTGAGCGTGGCGGAATACTGCCTGCAATTGCCTGGGCTGACCAACGGCCAGGTGGCCAAGCTGCAGGAGCTGCTCACCGCGAAAGGCCGCAGCTACTCCGACCCCATTTACCGGGAGGACGGCACCGTGGATATGGACGCTTCCCGCCGGGTGGAATTCAAGTTCCGGCTGAAGGATACCGAAATGATCGAGGAAATGAACCGCATCCTGTCTGAAATGGAGTGAGGGAAAGGTGAAGGGGGTCGCCATTGCGCTGATCGTGGCGGTGTTCCTGGCTGCGGGGGTGATCGGCTACGGGCTGTTCAATACCACCGTGCAGGTCATCGGCAAAGGATTGAATACCGTGCCCGCCGCCGATCTGCAGGGCGATTTTGAGGCCCTGCGTACGGCGGTCAGCCAGGGGAGCTTCCAGGGAACGGTCTTCAAAAGCGGTGAACTGGGGGATGCCCGGAACTATACCCAGCGGGTTTATCTTCTCCGAATTAAAAATCCGGGGCTGGTCCGGGCGGAAATGGTGGAGCTGCAGATTGCGCCCATTGCCCAGGATGTGCTCTTTTACGGGGAAACCGGTGAAATCGACATTGCGCCGGGGGAAACCAGGGACGTGTGGTGCGTGCTCCTGACGGAGGGCGAAACCCACGACGTACGGGACATCGTCATTACTTACTATCTTTGGGGCCATGCCCACGAGGTTCGATTCACCTATGACAACACGATTTAATAAAGGATGGATGGTTTTGCTGATCTTTTCCATGCTGATTCCCGGGGTCCGGGCCGAAAGCGCCGCCCCGGCCCATGAACTGCCCGACGGCTTCTGCTATGTGCACGAGGTTATCGACGACGTGATTCTGGATATCCGTTACGCCGGCACCCACAATTTTGTGGGAGACGTCATCGACGGCTATGAAGCGCCCTACGCCATCATGACCAACGAGGCCGCCCAGGCCCTGAAGGAGGCGGCGGACGAATTCCGGGCGATGGGCTACCGCCTCATGATTTTCGATGCCTACCGCCCCCAGGATGCCGTGCGCCACTTCGTCCGCTGGAGCCAGGATGCCGATGACATGCGGAATCAGGCGGAGTTTTACCCCGATTACAAAAAGAAATCCCTGCTGGTGGACCAGGGTTATATCGCCCGAAATTCCAGCCATTGCCGGGGCAGCGCCGTGGATCTGACCATCACCGACCTGGAGGAAAATCCCCTCGATATGGGCACGGGGTTCGATTATTTCGGAAAACTGGCCTGGCACGGGGCAAAGGGCGTGACGGAGGAGCAGGCCGCCAACCGGGAATTGCTTTGCTCGGTCATGGAAAAACACGGGTTCAAGCCTTTCGAGCACGAATGGTGGCATTACCGCCTGCGCAACGAACCCTTCGATAAAGGCTTCAATTTTCCAGTCAAATGAATGAGAATGCCAACTGCCGCCTCTCAACCGGGCGGCATCTTTCTTTTTCTCAAAATGTTTACATTTTTATTACAATTTTCTATTGGCATTTTGCGAAAGAAATGATAAAATCAGAATGAAAACCTGTATGGCAAAGGAGATTTCCAAGATGCACAAACGCGCGCTGCTTTGCGTAATGCTGCTTTTGCTGCTGCTGCCGCTGTGCGCCCTGGCGGAGGGGCTGGGCTTTACCGTGGTGCCCGATATCCTCCTGCCGGGCAAGACCGAGCGGATCAGCTTTACCGCCCCGTCGGAGGGCCGCGCCACGGTGACCCTGCAGGACCAGGCGGGCAACGAGACGGCGGTGATCCGGGCGGATATGGCCGCCGCTGCCGGCGTCAATAACCTGACCTGGGACGGCCTGGACGAAAACGGGCAGGCCGTGTCGCCGGGCATTTATCTGCTTTCCGTTTCCATGAACGGGGAGGAAGCCCTGCAAAGCCTGGAAATCGGCCAGGAAAGCCCGCAGATTGTTTCCGTGTCGGCCCCCGCTTCGGTGTCGCCCGGGGAGGTATGGTCGGTCACGGTGGAAACCAATATGCCGGGTACCTTCGTTATGCGGATTCAGCTTGCGGATGGGGCGTGGCATAACTGCCTGGAAGAGGCCGTTCCCCAGGGGGAGAGCCTGCATTACTGGAACGGCAGCGTGGAGGGCGCGGGCATTGCCAACGGGGATTATGCCGTGCAGCTGCGCCTGGTGGACGCGGACGGCAACGAGAGCACGGCCCAGCAGATTTACCTTTCCGTGACGGCCCCTGTCACCCCGTCCCCCGTGCCCACCGCCACCCCCGCGCCCACGCCCCGCATCGTCATTCCCAGCGCCGTCACCACCCAGCAGGAGGAAACCAGCTATTGGACCCTGCCCGTGGGCGTGATGGACGAGGCGGCCATCTGGAACGTGATGATGCAGCCCATGACCGTTATTGACGGCAACCAGAAAGAAGTTTACCGGCTGCGCAAAACGCCGGACAACAGTTCCGCCCGGGATAACGTGGTGGGGGAGATTACTTACGCTTCCCAGGGCGTGCATATTCTGGAACGTGGCGAGGAATGGACGCTGGTGGAGGCTTATAATTCCTCCTATGGGCCGGACTGCAAGTCCCGCCCCGGCTACGGCGTGACGGACGACCTCATCCGGGGTTATGTGAAAACTTCCCTGCTCAAAACCATCGAGCCCCGGACGGAGTACGGTCTGCTCATCGATAAGATGGAGCAAAAAATGTATATCTTTGAAAACGGCAAGTGCACCGGCAGCCTGCTGGTGTCCACCGGCCTCAACAACGCAACCCAGTCCTGGAACGAAACGCCCTCGGGGGAATTCGTCATGATCAGCCGCATGGGCGGTTTCGCGGCGGGCAACCTGTGGTGCTCCTACGGCATGCGCATCAACGGCGGCTGCGCCATTCACGAGGTGCCCTACATCGGCAACGCGGATACCCCCTCCGACCGTCGGGATTATTCCTCCACCATCAAGCTGCTGGGCAAAAAGGCCAGCCACGGCTGCATCCGCGTGCAGAAGGCGGCCAACGAGGCCGGGCAGAATATCAAATGGCTGTGGGACAATATCAAGGTGAACACCAAGGTGCTCATCTGGGACGATACGGGCCGTTTCCTCCCGTATCCGGACGACGATATGCCCGTGTACTACAACCCCAACGGCGGCAAGAATTTCCATACGGATCAGTACTGCTCCGCCGTGAAGGACCGGTATCTGCCCCTGACGGCGATTACCTATGCCCAGCTCCATGACGAGTTCGACGGCCTGACTCCCTGCTCCCACTGCGCCAACCTGCTCATGAAAAAGGACGAAATCGACGCCATCAATCGGGAAAACGGGTACTGATGAAAATTTAAACCGCCGGGAAGCAGAGTCCAGGCGGCAATCAAAACGTGTTATTCCGGGGACGGCATGGCTGCGGCTGTGCCGCCCTTTTTTCTGAAAATCAATAAACTGGAAGTGGTTTTATTTTCTTTGATCCGCATGGTTCAAAGTCAATCGCAGCCAATTGATCCTTCGCTCCATACAGGCTTTCAGCAGATTGCTTTTGATGGCCGTTTCAAATCCGTGGCACGCGCCTTTTATCTCTTGCATTTCAACCGGTATCCCCTGCTCCCGCAGTTTTTGGCCCAGCAAGATACCTTCGTCGTGGAGCGCGTCATACTGCGCAACTTCGATGTACGTGGGCGGAAAACTTGCAAAGGACGCCGCTTCCAGGGGAGAAGCATATTCAATCCGTTCCGGCCGCTCAGACCCAAGGTACGTATCCCACATTATTTTGGACAGCTTCGCGTCAAACACCGGCGTGTCCACATATTGTTTCATGGAATCGGTCGCCATCCGCCTGTCCGTAACGGGATAGACCAAAAGTTCGGCGTCCGGCATGGGCAGCCCCCGGTCCCTTGCCATAAGGGTTACGGCCAGGGCAAGATTTCCGCCGGCGCTGTCCCCGGCAACGATCATATGCCCGCCGCCGTTATGCTCCAGCGCCCATTTGTAGGTGCAATAGCAATCTTCCGCCGGGGCAGGAAAAGGATGCTCTGGCGCCAGGCGGTAATCGGTATAAACGACCCTGCACGGCAGGCTGGAAGCATACAGCTTCGCCATATGGTGGTGTGCAAAGGACGCTTTCAGCATAAACGCCCCGCCGTGATACAGCACCATGCAGGGCAGTTCGCCTTTGTGCCGGACGGGTTCAATTACAAAAGTATTGAGCACTGCGCCGCCACACCCCGGCGTCTTATGCCGGGTTACGGAAACCGTGCCGTCCGACCGGCATTTGGAAAAACCGATGATCCGGTTCATCAGGGGCAGAAGCGCCGTGTTGCCCGGCATCTTGATCTTTGCGATCCCCGCCAGTTCCGGGTCTATGTCATATTTGGGCACAGCGTCGCCTCCCAGACAAACGGAAGTTCACTTTTTCTGCTTCGATAAATACAGCACAAGATCGTCATCATTGCAGCAATCCTGATACGGGGCACAGACCTGATCCTGATACCACACGCCGCTCCCGTCCGGGATATATCCCCGCTTGACATACAGCCTCTGGGCGCTTCCGTATCCGCTGTGCAGGCCCACGCCGAGGTATATCACGTCCGAATAAGAAAATGCGATCTGTTCCGCGATATCCATGAGCTTGCTGCCGATTCCTCTGTGCCTGTATTTTTCCAGAACGCCAAAGTCAACGATCTCAGCATAGCCATGATTTGCGAACGCACCGCTTTGGGCGTCGGGATACACGTTCACATACCCGGCGACGCTGCCATGCCATTCGGCAGCCAATGCGATCGCTTTGCCCTCGGCCTGGTGTTTCAGTCGCATTTCGTATTTGTCTATGGTCGCATCCCAGCCCTGGGCAATTTCCTCATCCGTAATGATCTGGGCGTCGCTCTGCCGCAAATCCCGGATAACAATTCCGTCTTGATCATAATAGACCATGCCCGTATCTCCTTAAATTCCGGTTGATTGAATGCATTATGCCAGCGCGGTTTCCGTCAGGATACAGACAGGCCAGCGGCCCCGCAGCCGGGCATATGCGTCCTTCGCCGCCGCTTCCGTTTCAAACGCGCCGAACACCACCGAGCCCGAGCCCGTCATCTGCGCGAAAGCAGCGCCGACAGCGTACAGGGCGTCCCTGGCCTCGGCAATTTCGGGGCGCATGGGGATGGAAGCGCTTTCCAGCACGTTGCCCCCCGCCGCTTTCAGGGCGGCCAGGTCGCCCATTTCCAGGGCTCGCATCGCTTTTTCCGTGTCCGGGCGGCGCAGACCTTCCTGCTGATGATAAGCGGTGAAAACCTCTTTGGTGGAAAGGGCCGCGCAGGGCTGGATGAGAATCAATGGAAATGTTCGGCCCACGGCGATGGGGGACAGGGTTTCGCCGATGCTCCGGGCCCGCCTTGGCGCGTCATGAAGGCAGAAGGGGACGTCCGCCCCCAATTTCACGCCGATTTCGCAAAGATCTTCTAAAGTACAGCCGATTTCCCATAATTCCGCCAGGCCCTTCAGCGCCGCCGCCGCATCCGCGCTGCCGCCGCCCAGCCCCGCCCCCATGGGGATGCGCTTGACCAGGGTTATCTGCGCGCCGGAAGGCACGCGAAAGGCGGTCTGCAGCGCCCGGGCGGCCCGGAGAACCAGATTATCCTCCCCGGCGGACAAAGGCAGGTCGCTTTGGATTTCCAGGGAAAGATTGTCGGCAGGGCGGATGTACAGGGTATCGTGCAGGGCGATGGACTGCATCAGCATGTCCATCAGGTGATAGCCGTCCGGACGCTGCCCCGTAATATCCAGCGTCCAGTTAATCTTTGCCCGCGCCTGGATTGTGATTGTTTCCGGCGGCAGGCTTTCCGGCAGCCAGGGTGATTTCAAATTCGGCCCCTCCTTCCCCGGAAATGAGGCGGATGCTCTGCCCGTGTTTTTCCATAATGCGCTTGCAGATGGCCAGGCCCAGGCCCGTGCCCTTGCCCACGGTATGGGCTTTGTCCGCCTTATAGAAGCGGTCGAAAATATGCAGGCTGTCCTCGGGCAGGATGCCGATGCCGTTATCCTTTACCCGGAAATACACGATATCCTTTTCCTGCCGGCTCCGCAGGGTGATTTTCCCGTTTTCGGGGGTGTATTTGATGGCGTTGTCCAGCAGGTTGATGATGACCTGCTGAATCTGATCGCTGTCCGCGTGCACGAAACAGGCGTCCTCCTCAAAATCCGCGTCCAATTCCAGGTTCTTTTCTTCCAGTTGCGCCACCCTGGAAATGATGACCCGGCGGGCCAGCTCGTTCACGTCAAAGTCCGAATAGGCCAGGCTGGTGTCCTCGCTTTCCATGCGGGAAAGGTTCAGCAGGTTGTTGATCAGCTTGCTCAGGCGGTGGGTTTCGTCCACCACCACCTGTAAGTACTGCTCGTGGTTTTCCTGGGGAATGGTCCCATCCAGCATCCCCTGGGCGAAGCCCTGAATGGAGGTGATGGGGGAGCGGAGCTCGTGGGATACGTTGGCCACAAATTCCCGGCGGGACTGCTCCAGCGTGCTCAGCTGGGCCGCCATCTGGTTGAACGCGCCCGCCAGTTCTTTGATTTCCCGGCTGCCGCCTTCAGGGGCGCGGGCGGCGAAATCCCCCCGGGCCATGCTGCCCGCCGCGTCGGCCATGGCGGTTAAGGGGCGGGTCAATTGCCGGGTGAGGAAAAAGACGATAAGGGCCGTAATCAGGAACATGCCCACGGCCACCACGGCCATCTGCCAGGCCAGGCCGCGGTAGGCGGCGTGCACGGTCTGGGCCGCCGTCTGGATCATCACCAGGCCCAGCACGGTCTGCTGGTTCGTCAGGATGTTTTCCTGGGTCCAGGGCACGATCACGGTAAAGAGGGGCCCCCGGGCGCTGGCCGTCTGCAATACGATTTCCTCCCCCTGCATGACCCGGGTCAGGTAGGAAGCAATCTCCTCCTGGCTGGGCAGGTACTGCAGGCTTTCGTCCGCCAGGGTGCTTTCGTTGTAGTATGTCCGCTGGGCGCCGCTGCGCTCCACCACGATGATGTAGGCGTTGTATTCCTTATAAACGCGGTCGGCCTTCCATTTCATGTACTGCTCGGTGGTGGAGGTGCGGCCAAGGGCCCGGGACAGGGTGTCCGAATTGAGGCGGCTGGCCAGGTAGGCCATATCCCGGGCCTGCCCTTTCAGGGCGTTCATCCGGTTCTGCACATAGTTATCCCGGATATTGATATAGGTTACGAAAAACAGCACGCTGACACTGCACAAAATCACCGCCAGAAACACCGTCAGCAGCCGGCCGAAGAGGCTCAGGCCTTTTCGCATTATTTCACCTCGAATTTATACCCCACGCCCCACACCGTGCGGATCTGCCAGCCCAGGGCTTCGCTGTCCTGCAGCTTTTCCCGGAGGCGCTTGATGTGCACGTCCACCGTGCGGCTGTCGCCGAAAAAGTCAAAGCCCCACACCTGCTCCAGCAGCTGCTCCCTCGTAAACACCCGGTTCTGATGGGCGGCCAGGTAATAGAGCACTTCCAGCTCCTTGGGGGGCATTTCCACGATCTTGCCCTGGTAATGCACCTCGTATTTGTCCAGGCTGATGGTGAGGCCGGGAAAGGTCAGCGTGCCCTTCTGCTCCTCCGCGGGGGCGGCCCTGCGCAGCACGGCCTTGACCCGGGCGATGAGTTCCTTGCCTTCAAAGGGTTTGGTTACGTAATCGTCCGCGCCCAGCTCCAGCCCCAGCACTTTGTCGAAGGTTTCGTCCTTGGCGGTGAGCATGATGATGGGCACATTGCTCTGCTGACGCACGGCGCGGCATACCTGCCAGCCGTCCATACCAGGCAGCATGATATCCAGCAGAATCAGGCTGGGCGGGTTTTTCTGGAAAGCGGCCAGGGCTTCGTCTCCCCGGGTCTCCACTTCCACTTCAAACCCCTCTTTTTCCAGGTACAGCCGCACCAGCTGGGCGATATTGGGGTCGTCGTCCACCACGAGAATCAGCTGCTTGTCCTTCATGTTTCG
>CANQKI010000036.1 GCA_947624355.1 uncultured Clostridia bacterium
CCTGGGGCAAAATCGACAACGCCAGCCTCATACACGAATAAGCCACTGTAGATTCGTGCAAAACAAACAAATTTTATGCAGATTCTTTTACTGTACCGACGAATCAAAAAATGTGAATTTTCCTGTAGACAAATCCGGATTTCTATGCTATAATGTATTCAACGGTTACGTTAATCGGTTAACGAAGCAGCAGGGGCCCCTGCCGCTTTTCGAGAACAGGGAAACGTTCCAAAAAAGAATAGGAGGCACATGTATGAAAAAGTTCCTTTCCATCCTTCTGGCCGCCGCGATGCTGCTCTCTCTGGTTTGCGTCGCGAATGCCGAATCTCAGCTGGCCGGCACCTATGATGTCACCATCTGGGCACCCGAAGCCGCTACCGCGCTGACCAGTCAGCAAGTCAAGGCGTTCAACGAATCCAACACCATGGGCATCGTCATCAATGCGACGGTGGAGCCCGTCAGCGAAGCGGACGCCGCATCCAACATGACCACCGACGTGGAAGCGGGCGCCGACATGTTCTTCTTCGCGCAGGACCAGCTCTCCCGCCTGATCCAGGCCGGCGCGCTGACCACCCTGGGTGTGGCCGCTACTGAATTCGTGAAGACCAACAACACCGCCGGTTCCATCCTGGCGGCCCAGTCCGGCGACAGCTACTATGCCTATCCCCTGACCGCCGACAACGGCTACTTCATGTACTATGACAAGAGCGTCATCCCCGAGGAAGACGTGGACAGCCTGGAGAAGCTGATTGAAGACTGCGAAAATGCCGGCAAGAACTTTTCCTATGACCTGGAGAATGCCTTTTACAACGCGGGCGTGTTCTTCGGCGTCGGCTGCCATTCCGACTGGAAGACCGATGACAACGGCACATTCATTGCCATCGACGACGACTTCAATTCCGACAAGGGCCTGATCGCCGCCAAGGGCATCTACAAGCTGGTTTCCTCTCCCTGCTACGTCAGCTCCGCCAACCCCGATTTTGAAAGCAACTCCGCCATCGTGGTGACCGGCACCTGGAATTACGGCACCATCCTGGAGCAGCTTGGCGACAATTTTGCCGTGGCCGATCTGCCCTCCTTCACCGTGGACGGCACCGAATATCACATCGGCTCCTACAGCGGCTGCAAGCTGCTGGGCCTGAAGCCCCAGCAGGACGCCGTGAAGGGCGCCGCCCTCAACCAGCTGGCCCAGTACCTGACCGGTCAGGAATGCCAGTCTCAGCGTGCCGTTCCCCCCGCGGACGGCGGCCTGGGCTGGGGCCCCTCCAACAAGGCTGCCCTGGAAGATCCCGCCTGCTCCAACCCGGCGCTGGTCGCCCTGAACGAGCAGAATGTCTACGCTGTTCCCCAGCCCAACGTCCATGGCTCCTGGTGGGATATTGCCAAGGTCATCACCACGGACATCAAGGCTTCCGACGGTTCTGACGAAGCCCTGAAGGCCGCCCTGCAGAAGTATGAAGACAGCATCTCCGCCGTGTTTGAAATGACCGACGAAATGCGCAACGCCTTCGCCGTGATCGGCACCGTGAACGGCACCAATTGGGATGCCGACCTGCCCATGACCGCCGACGGCGACATCTGGACCTCCAACGAAGCCTATGAAATGACTGCCGGCACCGAGTTCAAGGTTCGCCAGGGCAAGAGCTGGGACGTGGCCTATCCCGCCGACAACTTCGTGGTTGAAGCGGACGGCACCTACTATGTGCAGCTCAACGCCGCCGACGGCACCGTGACGCTGGTAGAAGCGGAATAAGCTTTCCCACGTCGCGCCGGGCGATTTTCGCCCGGCGTGACAGTGGTTGGTCGGGGCCGTAAGCGGTCCCGGCCAATTTTCGTGAAGGAGTGATCAAATGAAACAGTACAGCGGCCTGGAAATTCTTCGCCTGTCCAAATGGCAGAGGTTCCTGTACAAGCTGGCTTCGTTCTTCGCCGCCATTCCCCATGCCATTGCCGGGTTTTTCAAGCGCATCTGGGGGAGCATCAAGGGCGCGGGGCTGAAAGTCGCCAACGAATGTCGGGATATCGTTTCTGCCTTCGTCCACGGCGATTACAAAACCAAGATTTCCTATTTCATCATGGGTTTTGGCAATATGGCCCGGGGCCAGGTGCTGCGGGGCATCATGTTCCTGCTTTTTGAAGCGGTCTTCATTTTCTATATGGTCACCACGGGCGGGTACTGGCTTTCCATGCTGGGTACCCTGGGCGTTCAGGGGCCCACCAAAACGTACGATCCCGTCTTCGATACGTATGTTACCCAGTATAATGACAATTCCTTCAAAATCCTGCTCTACGGCGTGCTGACCATTTTCTTCATCATCGCCTTCATTTACACCTGGCGGGTGAACATCCGGCAGAACCAGATTGCGGAAAAGATTCAGGCCTCGGGCAAAAAGCTCAAGAGCGGCAAGGACGACCTGCGTTCCCTGGTGGACGACCAGTTCCACAAGACGCTGCTGGCCCTGCCCCTGACCGGCATCCTGATTTTCACCGTGCTGCCCATCGTGTTCATGATTCTGGTAGCCTTCACCAATTACGACGGCGCGCACAACGGCTTTTCCAACAACCTGTTCACCTGGGTGGGCCTGGATAACTTCAACACCCTGCTCTCCTGGACGGGCGGGAAGGGCGGCACCCAGTCCTATTCCGCCACCTTCGGCGAAATCCTCAGCTGGACGCTGATCTGGGCCTTCTTCGCCACCTTCTCCAACTACTTCCTGGGCATGTTCGTGGCCATGATGATCAACAAAAAGGGCATCCGCCTCAAGAAAATGTGGCGGACCATCCTGGTGCTCACCATCGCCATTCCCCAGTTCATTTCCCTGCTGTACGTGTCCAAGATGTTCGCCCAGAACGGACTTATCAACCTGATGCTGACAGATCTGGGGTGGATAAAACAGCCGCTTCCCTTCTGGACAGACCCAACCTGGGCCAGGATCACCGTCATTCTCATCAACGTCTGGATCGGTATCCCCCACCTGATGCTGATCGTGACAGGCATCCTGATGAACATTCCCGCCGACCTGTACGAATCCGCCCGGATCGACGGCGCCAACGCCTGGCAGCAGTACCAGAAGATCACGTTGCCCTACATGCTGTTCGTTACGGGCCCCTACCTGCTCACCAGCTTTACGGGCAACATGAACAACTTCAACGTGATCTATCTGCTCACCGGCGGCGGCCCCACCAACGCGGCGGCGTCCGGCGCGGCGGGCTCCGTGGGCCATACCGACCTGCTGATCACCTGGCTGTTCAAAATCACCACGGGCGCGGAATCCCAGTATTACCTGGCTTCCGTGGTGGGCATTCTGGTGTTCATCGTGGTGGCGCTCATTTCCCTGGTGGTCTACAGCGTGCTGCCCTCCATTAAGAACGAGGAGGACTTCCAATGATGACGAACACGAATCAAGCGCCCGCCAAACGGCATATGGGCATGAAGGCGCTCAACCGCGCCAGCAATTCCGTCATTTACATCCTGCTGGTCATCATCAGCGTGGTCTGGCTGATCCCCTTTATTTTCATCGTTCTGCAGTCCTTCCGGGTGGAAAGCACCTACCAGGTGGGGTACGTCATCCCCAAGCAGTGGGGCTTTGACAATTACATCCGCCTCTGGAACACCGATTTCAAAAAGTGGTATCTGAACACCTTCATCATCGCCGTGGCCGCCGCCGTGCTGCAGACCATCATCGTCCTGTGCATGAGCTACACCCTGTCCCGCTTCCGTTTCAAGATGCGCGGGCCCCTCATGCGCTTCATGCTGATTCTGGGCATGTTCCCCGGGATGCTCACCATGATCATCCTCTACCGCGTGCTCAGCGACCTGGGGCTCACCCAGACCAACGCCGTGCCCGGCCTGATTCTGGTCACCGTGGCGTCCTCCGGCATGGGATATTACGTATCCAAAGGCTTCTTTGATACCATCTCCAAATCCCTGGACGAGGCGGCCCGGGTGGACGGGGCCACGCGCTTGCAAGTCCTGTACAAAATCATCCTGCCGCTGGCGAAGCCCATCGTCATCTACACCGTATTGACGGGCTTTATGGGCCCCTGGGGCGATTACGTGTTCGCCCGGTATGTGGCCATGGGCACGTCGTCTGGCTACAACGTGGCCGTCGGTATGTACAGCTGGCTGACCAACGACCAGATCGCCAACTACTATACCACCTTCTGCGCCGGCGGCGTCATCGTCGCCCTGCCGGTAACGATCCTGTTCATGTGCCTGCAGAAGTACTACGTCGAGGGCGTGACGGGCGGCGCCGTGAAGGGCTAAGCTGAAAGGAGAGAAAGGATTATGGCAAGCGTCAAACTGACCAAGGTCAAGAAAATATACGACAACAAGGTCGTCGCCGTGCACGACTTTGATCTGGAAATCAAGGACAAGGAATTCGTGGTGTTCGTTGGCCCCTCGGGCTGCGGAAAATCCACCACCCTGCGCATGATCGCCGGCCTGGAGGACATCAGCGAAGGCACCGTGGAAATCGACGGCGAGGTGGTCAACGACCTGCAGCCCAAGGACCGCGGCATCGCCATGGTGTTCCAGAATTACGCCCTGTACCCCCACATGACGGTGTATGACAACATCGCCTTCTCCCTGCGCCTGAGCAAGACGCCGGAAGACGTGGTGTACGAAAAGGTGACGAAGGCCGCCGAAGTGCTGGGCATCACCGAATACCTGACCCGCAAGCCCCGGGCCCTGTCCGGCGGCCAGCGGCAGCGCGTGGCCATCGGTCGCGCCATGGTGCGGGATTCCAAGGTGTTCCTCATGGATGAACCGCTGAGCAACCTGGACGCCAAGCTGCGCAACCAGATGCGCGCCGAAATCATCCTGCTGCGCCAGAAGCTGGACACCACCTTCATCTACGTCACCCACGACCAGACCGAGGCCATGACCCTGGGCGACCGCATCGTCATCATGAAGGACGGCTTCATCATGCAGGTGGGCACCCCCCAGGAAGTGTTCGATATGCCGGATAACCTGTTCGTGGCCGGCTTCATCGGCGCGCCGCAGATGAACTTCATCAATACCGAACTGGTCTGCGAGAACGGCAAATACTTCGTGACCCCCTTCGGCGTGAAGCTGCCTGTGGAAGGCGAAAAGGCCGAAATGCTGGCCAAGCGGAACGTGAAATCCCGCAAGATCGTGCTGGGCGTGCGGCCCGAACACATCACCCTGGCCAAGGAAGGGGCCGCGGCCATTCCCTGCAGCCTGCTGGTGAACGAAATGATGGGCTCCGAACTGCACCTGCACGTTTCCACCGAGGACGAAACGGCCCTCATCGTCCGCGTGCCCACCCTCAACCTGGACGCCAAGGAGCGCGCCTCCCTGACCAACGGCTGCAAGCTGAACATCACCTTCGAAGGCAAGGCCATGCACTTCTTCGACCCCGAAACGGAGGAAAACCTGCTGGTCAAGTAAGGGGCCGATTTCGTAATTGCCGATTTAATACCCCAAAAAAACAAGGCCGCGCGGTGCGTTTGCACCGTGCGGCCTTCAGCTTGTCAAAAGAGTAATTCCTGACACGACCAATATACTATCTTGCAATTATCGTTTTGAAGGGAGCTCTGCGGAATCATCAGCCGCTCGGACAGCTTGTTCCTTGCTCCTTTCGGTCGCGCTATAGCTTTCATTCTTTTCTGCGTTGTGATTCCATCTATGAATATGTCAATGAACACAAATGTAAAGCCAAACCGGAACCCTATAACAGGATATCCCGGTAGGCTTTGTGCCGCGTGATGTTTTCTTAACCGTAAGAAACAAGCTTCAAATAGTTATTCAGCGTCGTTCCGCTGATCTCGTACACAGCCTGCGCGCCGCTATTCTCGTCGTAAATGTACTGTTGGACGGAGGGATTGCTGTATCCCGCCGCTACATAAACATGCAGACGCACCTGCGAGCCGTTCGGAATATTGGAGTCCTTCGCCAGGTCTACCGAGCGCTCGGCATACTGTAAAATGTCCCGATATCCGGGCGTATACCAGCTTTTCCACTCGCCGGCAAAGCTGACGTTTCCCTGCCCGTCGGTATGGCGTTCGCGGTATTCCATGACGATCTGCGCGACAAACGCCCCGTCGTTTTGGAGTTTCAAATAACGTAATGTGTTCATCGTTCTGCCTCCTGTCACATCAATGTCAGCGCGTATTGGTACAGACTGTCAAATTCCGCATCAAACAGCGGCGAACCGGAATAAAGGATTTCCTTTCCGGAAACGGAAACGTAGGCGTTCAGCCCGACCGCCGTCACGTTGTCGTCAAGTACCCATGCGCCGCCCGAAGAACCAGCGCCCATCTTGCTGCCGAACATCGCCCAATGCCCATAAATCGGGACAACAAGCCCTTTGACAAACATCATCTGCGCACCATCGAAGTACGCGGTCGGGTAGCCCATTGAGGTGATCTGTTTGTCACGAATTTGCGTGTCGGTTGTATATCTGAGCGGCGTGGCGACGTGCGACGGCTTGTCCAAAATGGCGATGGCGTAGTCATACTTTTCGTTCTTGGTCTGATACCACTTTTCGCGTAAAGCCACGGTTTTGAATGTGAAATCCTCGGACGAAAGTTCGCCCGTATAGTCAAGTTCAAAGACATAGTTCTCGCCGATGCTGCCGGAATCCTTGTCCTGGATGCAGTGCGCCGCCGTGAGAAGCATATTGTTTTTCATAAAAATGTTGCCGCTGGCGACGAAGTCCTTCCCATTCATGGAGTAGAACAGCTTTCCGCCCGTGGTGAACGGCATTTCGGCAAGATTTGCCTGCTTGGGTTCGGTCGGAGGCGGAGGAGGCGGGGCGTTGTCCGCGCTGGGCATTCCCTGTGAAGTGGGCGCTCCGCCTATGACAGGAATCGCCGCTTTCTTCCGTTCGGGCGTCCAGTAGGCGCGGATGTCATAAGGCGAATGATCTATGCTGCCAAGCTGCATCGGCGTAAACCGCCCGCCGTTTGGGTTGTTGTTCATACGCGTTCCTCCTTCGTTACAGTAGTGTCAGAACGTAGTTATACAGCTTGTCAAATTCCGCGTCGAATTTGGGCGAGCCCATGTAAGCGACGCCTTTCGCGGTCGTTCCGTTAAAAGAATTCAGTCCGACAACCGTTTCGCCGTCCTCCAATACCCACGCGCCCCCGGAAGCGCCGTTTGACAGCTTCCCGCCGCGGATCATCCACGAATCGGGTCGCTCATCGACAGAACCGGTTATGTACATCATCTGCGCTCCGTCGAAAATATCCGTCGGATAGCCCATAGCCGTCACGGTTCTGCCGAGAAGGTTCTCGATCCGGTATTGCAGGGGCTTTTCCACTGTGGAATCGCGGTTCAGAATGGCGATGGCGTAATCCCACTTGTTGTCTTTTTCCGTGTACCAATTCTCTTTAAGCGCGACTGTCCGAAACGTGAAATCCTCCGTGGACAGTTCGCCCGTATAGCAGCGCTCGAATACGAAGTTTTCGGCGAGGTGCCCCGTGTTGTCGTCCTGCACACAATGCGCCGCCGTCAGGAGCAGATTGTTTTTCATGAAAATGTTGCCGCTTGCGACATAATCCACGCCGTCCAGGGTGAAGAACAGTTTCCCGCCTGTGATAAAGGGCATTTGGCTCATGTCCGCTTGCTTGGGATCGGTTGTGGGAGCAACGTTGGAGCCATCAGGTTGCGCCGTTAAAGTGTCAGCCGCATTCGCTCCCATATCGGTTCTGGATGCGGGGATCGCCGCCTTCTTGCGCTCCGGCGTCCAGTACGCACGAACATCCTGCGGCGATTTGTCGAGGGTCTGGCGTTGAAATGTGAGAAAATCACTGTCACCTGTTGATACAACCATCGTGAACCCTCCTTCGGCATAGGTTTACATTGTTTTTCGCAAAAATCTTAAAGGCTGAATCCGCTGTTTGATTTATTATACACCAAAGCTTTTGTCAATGTAAATACCGCGAACGGGAAATTTGACTTTCCGGGAAAATTTTTCGGAACTTTCGCGGGATTTGTGATATAGCAGGGGCCAGTTGAGCGTTCCAAGGTGTTTACATGATCTGCTCCCATTTCTTCAATGCTTCGGCTATCACTTGATCCATATCGTAATACCTGTACTCGCCCAGGCGCACCTCGACGCCCTCCAGCATGTTCTCTACCATTTTCGTATAGTCGCCCATGGAAATCTCCTGATAGTGAGCGTTGAAGTAGTTGTTGTCGAAGGTCAGTGCACGGGCAGCCGCCGGATGATGAACGCGAGCAATTTCCTGCAGTCCCGGCCCCACTGCTTTTCCGTGTAGCCCTTCACCAGCTTTTCATAGATGTCGGTGCCCACCAGAGAAATCGCCTGTTCCTCCAGATTGTGCGGCTCTGTGATGCCCGCGACCTTCCGCTGCTCCTCGATCTTCGCCGCGGCCTCCTCCGGCGTCACCACGCCCCACATCCGGTTAAACGTGTACATATTTGAAGGGCAGGGAATATAGCTCGCCCTTGTAATTGGCCATCGGACTGTTGGTGAAATGGTTCACATAGTCTCACACCTGCTTGTCGTTGGTATGGAAGATATGCACGCCGTAGCGATGGACGTGGATGTCTTCGATGTCCGCCGTGTACACGTTTCCGGCGATGTGCTGGCGCTTATCAACGACAAGAACAGATTTATCTGTCGCCTTTGCCTGCTACGCAAAAACGGCACCGAAAAGACCGGCACCCACGATCAGATAATTATAATGTGTCATTCTCCAGGGCCTCGTGTTGATGTTACATTGCAGAAACATACTGAAAATGCGGAATGCCGGCGGCCCGGGACGCTTCCTCGTCCCGCTTGGAATCGCCAAAGGACAGGGACGCTTTGGGGTCGATATCATAATCTTTGATTGCCTGTAAAAACAGCCCCGGCTTCGGCTTGCGGCAGTCGCATGCCCCCGTGATTTCAGGCAGATGCGGGCAGAAGTAGAACGCGTCGATGTGTGCGCCGTACTCCTCCCGCAGCCGCCTGTTCATGGTCTCGTGCAGACGGCGCATCTGCTCCTCGGTGAACATCCCCCGCGCGATGCCCGATTGATTCGTGACGACAATCACCAGATATCCCTCTTCGTTGCACTGACGGATCAACTCCGGCACACCGGGAACGAAAATCAGCTTTTCCGGCTCATGCAGGTAGCCTGTGTTCACGTTGATCGTGCCGTCGCGGTCGAAGAACGCCGCCCGGTTCATGCCAGCGCGTCCTCCACCAACCCGCACAGAATGTGATAAACGCACTCGTGCGCCTCCTGAATATGCGCCGTCACATCCGAAGGCGCGATGACGGCGATATCCGCCATTGCCCGCAGTTTTCCGCCGGATTTGCCCGACAGCAGAATGGTTTTGCCGCCGATCTCCCTTGCCTTTTCAAACGCGCGAATCACATTGGCCGAGTTGCCGCTGGTCGACAGGCCCAGCAACACGTCCTTGTCCGTCATCAGGCCTTCCACCTGACGCGCGAAAACCTGGCCAAAGTCGTAATCATTGGCGACGGCCGTCATCACGGCCGGATCGGCGTTCAGCGCAACCGCCGCGTAGGCCGGGCGCTCTTTTTGAAACCGCCCAACGATTTCCCCCGCGATGTGCAGCGCGTCGCTGGCCGAGCCGCCGTTGCCGCATACCAGAATTTTGCCGCCTTTTTTCAGCGCTTCCGTCATGCACGCGGCCGCTTCCGAAATGGTCTTAATCATCGCCGGGTCGTCCAGCATCCGCTGTTTTACGTCGATGGACGCCCGGATTTCCGCCCGGATTTTCTCTTCCCAAGGTTTCATTTGCTTTCTCCTTTCATGCGTTCCAGTGTCCCCGTCGTGGAATATCCGTCCACGAACGGCACCAGCACCAGCCGTTTTGCAAAAAGCGCTTCCGGCACGTCCGCCGCGGCATAATCGCCGCCCTTCACATGGACATCCGGATGAATAAGCCGCATCAGCGCCATGGGCGCTTCCGGCGCGGCGGCCAGCGCTTTTGCGGAAAGTTTCGCCCGCTCTGCCTCCGTCAGCGCGTCGGGTTCCGCCGCAGGGTCGAAGATGACCACCGCGTCCACCATACGCAGCGACAGAAGCATTGCGGCCCTGTCCGCTTCGCCGTTCACCGGCCGCCGGGCTCCCTTCAGCCGCCGGACGGCGGCGTCCGCGTTAATTGCCACCACCAGCCGGTCGCCCTGCCGCTTCGCCTCCTGCAGCACCTTGATATGACCCACATGCAGCACATCGAAGCAGCCGTTGGTGGTGACAACCGTTTCTCCTGCCGTCCGCCAGCGACGGATCGTCTCCGCCAGTGCGTCCATGTCGCGCATCGTGTAAACGCGCGGTTTTGCGGTTTCTCCGGCGTCTTCCGCGACGTATGCGAGCACCTCGTCCACGGTTACGGTGGCCGTTCCCTGCTTGCCCACGACCACGCCGGCCGCCGCGTTGGCAAAGCGTACCGCGTCTTCCATATTCCCGGAATTTTCCGCCAGCTTGACTGCCAGCGCCGCCACCACCGTATCGCCCGCGCCGGAAACGTCGTTGACTTCCCGCGCCTGGGCCGAAATGTGCAGCGCCGCATGATCGTCCAGCAGGCTCATGCCCTGCTCGGAACGCGTCAGCAGCAGATAGCGGATGCCAAGCCGGCGGCACATGCCCTGATACGCCGCCTCAATCGCCCCGTTGTCGTTTGGAACCGACTGCCCTGCGAACAGGTTGATCTCCTTCATGTTGGGCGTGATGACGAACGCCCCGCGATATTTTTCCCACGCCGTGCCTTTGGGGTCGACGATCACGGGTTTGCACGCGTCATGGCTCATGCGGATGATTTCCCGGCAGATCCGCTCCGTGCAGACGCCCTTCCCGTAATCGCTCAGAATCACCGCATCCTGCGCCGGAAGCGCATCCCGGAAGCGGATCAGCAGTTCGCTTTCCGCGGTTTCGTCCAGCGAATAACGGTCGTTCAGGTCAATGCGGGCAATCTGCTGGCCGTTGCCCACCAGCCGTATTTTGTTGATGGTATGCTGCCCGGCGTCCCGGAGCGCGCTTTCCGCGTTCACGCCATACGCCCGGAGCCTGTCCGTCAGCCGCTTTGCCTGCTCGTCGCGGCCCAGCGGGAACAGCGCCGTCACTTCCGCGCCCAGCGAGGCCGCATTGCAGGCCACGTTGGCCGCGCCGCCGGGGCGGTCCTCTTCCCGGGTCGGGCAGACCACGGGAATGGGCGCCTCGGGGGACACCCGGCTGACTTCGCCATATAGATAGGTATCCAGCATCGCGTCTCCGATCACCAGAATATGCGGTTTATTGGTCATGCTTTTGTCTCTCTCCTCGCCGTAGAATCCTGAGCATTTCTTCCCAGCCATACCGCACCGTTTGCCCCGCGCTTAATTCCATTTCCCGGTGCGCCCGCAGCGGCCAGACCCATACGTTGTAACATCCCTGGCTGATGATTTGCGCCCAGATCAGGCCCCAGATGCCCCAGCCCAGGGCCAGCAGGCCCGCCGCCAGCGCCACCCCCAGGGCGGAGGAAATCAGGAACGCCTTCGCGTAGGGAATCCGGTTGGTGCAGGAAAAATACGAGGTGTAGCAGTTCCGGAATTTCAGCATGAACTGATAGGCCGAAACGCCCAGCATCACCGCGATTCCCGGCGTCGTCGCGGGCTTGATCAGCCGCAGAACAGGCAGACCCACAGTCACGATGGCGGCCAGCCCCAGCAGGAATATGACGCTGTACGAAAATACGATCAGGGACATCGTGCGCCGGGTCTTCTCCTTATCCGCAGTGATGTATGCGGATTGCAGCACCGGCTGATTGGCGTTGTACATGGCGCCGGCCACATTGGAAAGCACGGTGGAAAGCTGGACGGCCAGGGCGTACACGCCCGTTTCCGCCAGGGTCATAAACAGCGGGCTGATGAGGGTGCACGCCTGGTTTGCCAGATAATTGGCCAGGGTGACCATGCCTTCCCGGCTGGCATTGTGCCAGACGGTGAGGAAGGTTTCTTTGATCTGCGCGCCGGACACCTTTTCCCGGACGGACGCAAGGCCCTCCCCGATGCCCTGATATCGCAGAAAGTCCCGCTTGCTGAGCAGCCGCAAGAGCAGGCCGTAGGCCAGATACGCCACGCCCGTGCCGATAATGCCGAACCCGCAGGCCAGCAGGGCCACGGTCAGCACGATCTGCACGAGCCGGGCCACCGTCGTGACGCGGTTTGCCGCGCTGATGGCCCCGACGCCCCGAAGAAAGGAGTTGAAATAGCCGTAATACAGGTTGAGGAAGATGGCCAGCGCATAGAAGAACCAGGCAATCAGCGGCTCCGGGCCGGGAATATCGCGGCAGATATGCCGGATATACAGCGTACCCGGCAGCGCCATGCAGACGAGCGCCAGCCCGGACAGCAGCAGAAACACGTACCGGCAGGCGGTCATGGCGCGCTTCATGAGGGGGAAGTTCGGCTCGTCGCTCTCGGAATACGTGACGCCCGTTTTTTTCAGCTCCGTCGCGCCGCACCAGGCGTAATTGATGTTCCGGGCAAAGGTGACGCTGAACCCGAAATCAAACAGCGTCGTGATGGCCGCGACGCTTTGGAACACCCCCCACAGTCCGTACATATCCTCGCTGAGGTAGTGCAGCACAAAGGGCAGCATCACCGCGCTGCTGCCTACCGACACCAGCACGCCAATATAGCTCCAGAGATAATCCTTTTTGTTTAACCGAACCGCCAAAGCCGACCCTTCTTTACCTCAGTAAATCCGGAACCCCTTGCTCAGGTATTCCTGCACATAGTCCACCGCGCCTTCTTCCACCGTCATGAACGGCGCGGCATATCCCGCCTGGCGGAGCTTGTCCATCTCCGCTTTGGTATAGTACTGATATTTTTCCCGCAGATGTTCCGGCATGGGGATGTATTCGATGTTCGGCTCCATCCCCAGCGCGTGGAAGGTTGCCTCCGCCAGCTCGCGGAAGCTCTGCGCGCGGCCTGTTCCCACGTTGAACAGCCCACTCACGTTCGGGTGCTCCAGCAGCCACAGAATCACATTGCATATATCTTTGACATAAACGAAGTCCCGCAGCTGCCCGCCGTCCGCATAGTCGGGGTTACAGGACCGGAACAGCCGGATTTTCCCGCTTTCCCGGATCTGCCTGTAGCCGTGGAAAATCATGCTGGCCATGCTGCCCTTGAAGTATTCGTTGGGGCCGTACACGTTGAAGAACTTGAGGCCCGCATGCTGTGGCGGGAACACCGTCGCCTGATGCTTCACCCACAGGTCGAAGAGCTGCTTGGAATAGCCGTAACCGTTGAGGGGCCGGAGCAGGTCGATATTGCCCCGGTCGTCAAAGCCGTTCGCACCGTCGCCGTAGGTGGCCGCTGAACTCGCGTAAATGAACGGCACATCCCGCTTTGCGCACCAGTTCCACAGGGTTTTCGTGTACTCGAAGTTATTCTGGTAGAGGTAATCGAAGTTGCGCTCCGTGGTAGAGGAACAGGCGCCCATGTGGATGACGGCCTTAATATTTCTAAGCTTGGGAAGCTGTTCAAGAAAGAGGTTTTTGTGAATGTACGCACGATAGCGTTTGTTGCGAAGATTCATCCATTTATCTGTTTCGGCGATGTTGTCGACCACCAGAATGTCGTCAATCCCTGCGTCGTTCAGCGTCCGAACCACGCAACTGCCAATGAAGCCGGCCCCGCCGGTAACGATGTAAGTCATATTTCTTTTCTCCTTATCAGCCGTATTTGCGGAACACCTTTGACAACAAGTTTTTTCTTTGACTGCACGCTCTCTAATCCCTGAACAAATTCTTTGCTGTACGCCAGCATGGCAAGCATCATAAACATCATTTGCGGGTGACCAACCTCTACCATAGACCGTACAGCAAGAACAATCAGTCCAATTACCATACAGCGGTAAAACGGGCCGCGCCGACAGGGGCTGGCTTCCTTGCATGAGAAAACCATCGCCAGAGCGTATAAAATGAGCGCAAGAATTCCGCCATAAAACGTTAGCATCAACAGCCAATTATGGGCATTCAAAAGGCCACTGTTCAAAATGATTCTATCAAAGTCTTCACCGGTGTACATACCCCATCCCAGTACTGGCTTTTCGCGTATTCTCTCCAGTGTCTTATCCCAAATCACTGTTCTGCCTGTGAGCGTTATATTTCTGCCAAGAGCAGTGACAATCGGCTCAAGAATGATCGAGCGGAGCAGAACCACTGCCACAAACCCCCCGACAATCGCATACAAAACATACCTGGCCTTTAAAAACTTCCGGAACCAGCCAAACTGATACCCCAAAACAAGAACGCCCCAAAGAATCTGACAGGCTATACCCGTGGCAATATCATTGTAAAATACAAAAACAAACGCGGAAGCCCACACCAGACAACTGAGGATCGTGATTTTTTTTGAGATGTACTGAGTATAGATCATTGCTACCGTAGAAGCGATGATATAATATGTGTACCCACCGTTATCCTCACCCAGGAACCAGCATACCCATAGTCCACGATTATTAGCATACATGGCGTGCGGAAACAAAAAAATAGTTGCTGTATTGACTAGCGCGCACACCGAAAAATAGATATATATGCCTTTCAAGCCTGCGTACGGGCCATAGATTGCTACTTCTCCTATCAGGAAGCACAAGCCCAAAATAGGAAGGGCTATGGCCATATATTGATAAAGCGAGGCATTCTTTGAAAGCAGCGTAGATAACAGCAGTTCTGCCCACAAAACGACCAGCAGAATACTGAATGGCTTTTTCAGATGCTTTCTGATGTCTGTCATAAAAAAGGAAAAAAGCAAAAGGAATCCTACCAATTCTAATGCGTTCAAGGCAAGATCGACGATGGTGTTCTGACACAGATATTCAGGCGGAAAAAATGCCAGCAAAAGCAACATGACGCACAACTCGGAGTTCAAGATTTTTTTCTTTATGAGCACTATTTGATCACTCCTGTTTCCCGCGCATGATGAATCGCATTCATTACATCGTCCGGCGTGATTTTTGACAGGCAAAGACATGGCCGACCGTTTTTGCACTGTTCAAGGCACTCTGCATCTCCGTAGCCATATTCACGATAAAATCCACAATCGTAGCATGGCATACTGTCAACGTCTGTATCTTGACGATAGATACAGATTGGTAACTTTGTCCCGGGCGTTACGTATTCCACATCATAGGGCATACATTTATGCCCCGACCAAACACCTGTCATACAGAATGCTAATGTGCCAACAGCTGCTGCGACATGAATGGATCCGCTGTCGACTCCTATCAGGTATCTGCTTACACGAATTATTTCAATCCATTCTTCCAAAGAAGTTTTGCCAACGAGGTCTTTTATACGTTCTCTTTCTGAATGTAATTTTGAAGCCAGTTGACTTTTTAAATCAGGATCAATGTTTGTCCCTATAAGATAGATATCATCTTCATAGTTATCCAGCAATTTGGAAATCAGTTCAATATAGTTCTGCGCAGGCCAGCGTCTGACTGGGTTCGCTGAATCAACCGCGATTGTAATATAGGTCTTATTTGCAATTTGAATATCGACACAAGGCTTCATGAAGGAACTCTCGGCTTTATACCCATCAATTTTCAATTCCTGCAAAAGCTGTTCCAGCCAACGAAGTTGAAATCTACTTCGATCTCCCCAAAGAATCTTCGTATAGCATCTCTTGATAAACTGTTTTTTATATCTTAATAAACGATGTGACTCACTTAGACCCTCTATCACGCCCCACTTCTCGCTGGCAATCAGATATGAAATCAAATAATGTATTCTTGATTCACAGTTGTTTATCCCTATAATGGTTTCAAATTTTATGTTCTTCAGATGAGCATAAACTTTCCACACAGAATTATAACATTTATGATCATAAGAATAGTCATTGCCAACATATTCTACGTCTTTCATGGGCGATATTTTTTTTAGCATACTCCATAATGATGGCGAACACAGAAAGTATACTTTTTTCCCCATTTTTACATAGTATTCTGCCATATAACACAAGGCGGAAGAATCCATTATCGCATCTCCTATATGTCCGCCTTCTATAATCAGAATACTATTACTCGCGCATTTTTTGCGTTTGGTTATGGGAGCCATGATATAGCAATATAAGATGGTCAAATACTTTGATAGCTTTTCCTTCATAGTTCCTGTATCCCCTTCATCCCAAAGTCAGCCTTTGATTGAATTTCGGAACCGTTCCATATCCACCAAATAGATGTCATCCATATCCGCCAGGGGCCTCCACCCGAGTGCTTTAATCTTTTCGATGTCTTCCAGCAGCATATGTTTCGGCAAATATCCTTGCGCCACCGAAGTATCCGTCAATTCTCGCTCGATGCAGATGGATGGATTGAACTTCTCAATGGTTTTCACTGCCCTTTCTTTCACACTGCAATAGGTGCTTGGATTTGTTGCGTTGTACGCTTCGCCGGCGCTGCCCTTGAAAAGCACCGTCAAGGCGGCGGAAACAGCATCCAGGGAATAAATGACGCTTTTCTTGGTGGACCCATCCGACTTCATAACAAAGTTTTTGCCTTCCAGCACGCACCGCAGAATCTCCGCTTCCACTTTCACGGAGTCATAGGGCTGCCACAGGCCTAAAATCACCGTCGGTCGTATGATTCTTACGTCGACGCCGTATTCCTCGTAATAACTTCTGCACAACAGCTCTGCAGCTTTCTTCCCCAGCGAATAGCAGCTGCGCGTGTCCATACTGTCAATCGCCCCGACGTATTTTTCGAAAATCGGTTGATCCAATGTAGGTGTGCCATAGGCCTCGCTTGACGAGAAATAAAGCATGGTCGCCTTATGCGCTTTGGCCATTTCCAGCATCTTCCCCGTTTCATCAAGGATGACCTTCAGGGATTCCACCGGCTGCGCCTTGAACACGCGGTTGCTTGTGGGCGCCGCGGCATGAAGGATATAATCGATTTTCCGGCCGGCGCACTGCCCTTCTTCCTTCCCGAATTCGCAGAATTCAATCGCATCTCCCGGTTCGATATAACCGGGAAGCCTTTCGGGATTTCTCGTGGATGCGATAATGCGCGCATTCATGCCATGAATCCGGTTTTCATACAGAATCCATTTGATGATGCCGGAACCGACGATGCCCTTCGAGCCGGTGATTAAGAAGGTTTTGTTCCGCAGCTGTTCCGAAAAATCGTATTCCGAAATATATTTTTCGAATTCCCGTTGTTCAATATCAGTCAAAATCATGGAATTCTTCCTTTCTATTATCGGCTCATGATTTCTCTGACACGATCAACCAGTGCCTGCTCCAGCTTCGGTCCGTTTTCCAAAGGATCCAGCCCGCCGTGAATATTGGGCAGCATGGGGCAGTTTTCAAACACGGCCTCAAGCAGCAGCGGGTATTCATCCGCCAGTTCATTTGCGTACTGTTCCAGCTCCGAAATGCAGCGAATCGTATGGCTGCGGATGCCGTACGCCTTGCCAATCGCGGAAAAATCGCAGGAGAAATAATCGTGATGGTCTTCCCTTGTTGCGATCAGCCGATTGTCCAGATAGTGCTCCTGAAACAGGATGATATGACCAAGCGCACGGTTGTTGAGAATCAATATCTTGACGGGCAGCTGTTTTTTGGCAATGACGTTCAGTTCCTGAATGTTCATTTGTGCGCCGCCGTCCCCGACAATCGCATAGGTTGGTCTTCCGTTTCCGATGGCAGCGCCGATCGCGGCAGGGATGGCGTAACCCATTGTTCCAAGCCCGCAGGACGCCAGAACCCGCGTTCCATCGCGGATGACGGCCGATTGCGCGGCATAGACCTGATTGTTGCCTACATCCAGGGTCATATTGGCCTGTTCCGGCATGAGTTCGCTGAAGCGTTTCACCAGGTCGTTCCCATAGGTATTGTCCGCAGCCCGCAGCAACGACTTCATTTCGCCGACCGCTTTCACCCACGGCGTATGGTCATGCGTTTCCGCATGCTCTTTTGCGTATTGTAAGGCGTTCAGAATAAACGGCCCCAGATCCGCGACGACGTCTTCCTCGCAATCCTTAAGCTGCCGCTCAAATTCCTTTGTGTCGATATCCACGCGAATCAGCTTTTGCGCCATGGGAATGAAATCGACGTGATTGTAACCGATGGCCTTGTTGCACATTCTGGTGCCAAGCGCAAGCACGAAATCGGTGTGTTTCAGAACGATGCCGGCCTCTCTTCTGCCCATTCCGCCAAGAAAGCCGACATGATATGCCGATGCCGTGGGCACAAGATCGACGCCGGGCATGGTCGTAACGGCCGGGATTTTGAGAAGCCCCACCAGTTCTTTGAAGGCTTCCCGCATTCCGCACTGTGTGATGCCCGCGCCGGCAAGCAGGATGGGTTTCTTTGCCGCGAGCAATTGCCGAATATATTTTGACGCGTCAAATAGAGTTGGCTCCTTCAGCCTGACCGGCTGCAACACATCCTCAACTGTGACGAGACTTCTTTCGATATTGATTGGAAAGTCAAGGAACACGGGGCCTTTTCGGCCTTCCAGCGCAACCGAATAAGCGTCGTTTAATACCGCAACGACGTCTGTGTCATCGTCAATTTCATATGCCTTTTTTACGATGGAATTGGCAACCTGGGTTGTCTGCATCTCCTGAAAGCCATATTGCCTGAAGGTATGGTCTCTTTTTTTGTCCTTTGTATTGACCTGACCCGAAATCAGCATGACGGGCAGCGAATCGAACCAGGCGTCCGCCAGCCCTGTAAGCGCGTTCGTAAACCCGGGGCCGCTCGTCGTGATGACAACGCCAAGCTTCCCTGTGGCCTGTGCATAGCCGCACGCGGCCAGTGCCGCCCCCTGTTCGTTGCCGCAGCAATGATAATGGATTTTGTCAGCATACAAGCCGAGAGAGTCAAAGATATGGCACACCATGCCGCCCTGGTACCCAAACACATCCTGTATGCCATTGGCAATAAGAAATTCCACCAAATAATCGGCCGCTGTGATTTGCCGCATGCCTTTATTGCCCCCTAACATGCTTGTTGTCCGTATTCATCATTGGGGTCTGGGTAATAGGCTTCCCCTCTTCGATATCGGAAATTTGCTGAATTCTGGTCTGATGATACCCCCCCCCGAATTTTGTTATCAGGAAAATATCCGTTCGTTTCTGAACATCTTCATACGTCATAAAGTCCTGACCAAAGGCGATCACATTGGCATCATTATGCGCCCGCATGAGCCTTGCAACATCATCTGTATAGGCCAACCCCGCGCGAATTCCTTTCACCTTATTGGCAGCGCTGCAAATTCCGATGCCTGTCGCACAGATTACGATTCCCCGGTCGCATGTCCCATCGGCAACCAGACGGCCCACCCGCTCGCCATAAATCGGATAGTCGGCAGGAAAATTTTCGTTTGTTCCACAGTCGAAAACCTGATGTCCCTGTGCTTCAAGGTGCTCCATGAGCTTCAGCTTGTATTGAATCCCATTCCGATCGTTGCCGATGGCAATTCTCATATTGGCTTACCTTCCTTCTTTCGGTTCTTCCGAGGCCCATTTGGGGTTCATGATGGGTGTCTGATGAATTTCTTCCCCGCGTTCCAGCGCCCTGACCTGCTCGACCCGCGGAGCATGGTGGAGGCCGATAAAGTCCGCCGTCAGGAAAATATCCGCCCGGCGTTCCACATCTTCATAGGCCATGTGCTTCTGCCCAAAGGCAATCACGTTCGCGTCGTTATGCTGCCGCATATAGAGGGTGACGGTATCGTCATAGCCCATTCCGCACAGAATGCCCTTGATCTTATTCGCAGCCATCACCATGCCGGTGCCCGTAGCGCAGATCAGGATGCCGTAGCGGCATTCGCCGGAAGCGACCAGCCTGCCCACCTGTGCGGCGAAAACCGGGCTGTCGCAGGGGACATATTCATGGGTGCCTACGTCAACCATTTCGTACCCAGCCGCCGTCAGATGTGCTATCAGACGGGTTTTATAGTCCAGCCCGTTCCTGTCGCTTCCAATCGCAATCTTCATCGTGATCCCCTCAACCTTATTTTTTCAGCCATTCCGGGCGCCTGCTGTTCAGAAGTGCGGAGAAAATCTCGATATCCTCTGAGGTGGTCAGCTTAATGTTCTTTTCCGAGCCGGCCGACAGATACACCTTTTTCCCCATTTCAATGTACAGCGCGCAGGAAGCGATAGACGGCTCCAGATTCCGCTTGACGGCCTCTTTGTGAACCTCGATCAGCTCGTTGATGTAAAATGTCTGGGGCGTCTGCGTGATCTTCAGGTTGTCCCGGGGAACCTGATCCTCCGAAACGATGGAATCGCCGGTTCGCAGCATGACAGAAGTGCAGGGAATCACGGTCGTCGCGTTGCCGAATGTCCGGCAGACGCGGATGTTGTCCGATATGATGTCCGCGCTTACCATGGGGCGGATGGCGTCATGAATCAGCACAATATCGTCATCGTCGTGATACCGTTTGGCCAGATCGTACAGGCCGTTGCGGATGGATTCCTGGCCGGTCGTGCCGCCGTTTACGATATTTTCAAGCTTGGTGATGCCAAACTGCCTTGCATACGCCCAAAGAATATCGTGCCAGCCGTCCAGACACACCACTTCGATGGCGTCAATGTTCGGATGCTGCTGAAACGCTTCCAGGGTATACACAATCACGGGCTTGTCCTGCACGTTGATAAACTGTTTGGGGATGTCCTGGTGCATCCTTGCGCCGATGCCGCCGGCGATGATTAAAGCGATGTTCTTCATGGATGTTCCCTCGTTCTCCTGCAACAATCACAAATTGTCCTTGATGGTGTCATGAGCCTTAATGGCTATATCTGAAACCTTCTTGGGCGTCATATAGTCATCCCCGTAACCAACGGCCAGCGCCGTCCGGCCGCCCGTACTGACCATCAGCATTTTCCCCTCAAAAGGCATGAACTCGTATTGCTCCATCACGGTTGCCGGCAGCTTGTCGTGCATTCCCTTATATCCGTCGTTGCTCCGAATCAGGTTCTGTTTTTTTCCGTTTAGGCAATGCACATTGAAGCCGGTAAATACCCGCAGCGCGAATCCGTCCGGTAAAATATGCCCCACCTTTTGCAGGAAACCGAACAACGCATATGTCCACGGTTTATAATACTGCCGCATTCTGGACGCATTGAAGTTTACGCTGTCTTCAATAAACGCACGAAGGAACATATTGATCCAGAACTTTAATTTCCGGCCCAAAGAGCTGGCGGTCACATAATCGTAAATAAAAATATCCACAAAGGCAGTCGCTTTGCCGTCTTTCCGCATAATAAACCGCGGAAGTCTGCAATTTGTTTCCACTGTGATATTGGAAGGAAATTTCCCGTTTTTTAACAAGATGCAAAGCTTGTTGTACTCCTGACGCATCATGGCGATATCCGCATCGTCATCCCACGGGATGAATCCCTTTTCCCGGACGGCGCCCAGAAGCGTACCTCCGTGAAGAGAATACTTTATATCGTTTTGGGTGCAGATATTATTTATCTCTTCCAATAGAATCAGCAGGTCACGATGAACCTCAACAAGTTCCGGATCCGACGGCATAGAACATTCGCTCCTTTGTTTCGTTTTTTTGCGGCATGCGGGCGTAGAGCAAAACTATTGAGCAGCCGCCGTTAACGCGGCTTTGATGACTTGATCCATGTCATAGTACTTATACTCGCCCAGCCGGCCGCCGAAGAGCACATGGGCCTCTTTTTCGGCAAGCAGCTTATACCGGGCATAGAGCGCGTTGTTTTTCTCGTCGTTTACGGGATAATACGGTTCGTCTCCCGGCTTCCATGCCGCGCTGTATTCTCTGCTGATCACCGTCCTGTCCGGGTTGCCCGCACCAAACTCAAACCACTTATGCTCGACAATCCGCGTGTAAGGCGTTTCGGCGTCAGTAAAGTTCATGCCCGCTACGCCCTGATAATTGCCAATGTCCAGCGTTTCCGTTTCGAAGCGCAAGCTGCGGTATTCGAGGGGACCGTATGTATATCCGAAATAAGCGTCGATGGGCCCTGTGTAGATTACTTTTTCTGCCAGCCTGTCCAGCTCAGCTTTTTCGGCGAGGTAGTCAGTATTCAGGCGAACCTCGATACCTGCCAGCATATTTTCCACCATTTTGGTATAGCCGCCGATGGGAATGCCCTGATACGGGTGGTTGAAGTAGTTGTTGTCAAACCACAGACGCACCGGCAGACGCCGAATGATGAAGCTCGGAAGCTGATTGCAGGGGCGACCCCACTGTTTCTGCGTATAGCCCTTGATGAGTTTTTCGTACACGTCCCGGCCGATCAACTTGACGGCCTGTTCCTCAAGATTTCGCGGCTCGCCAGTGATCTCTTGACGCTGCTGTTCGAGAATGACTTCGGCCTGCCGCGGAGTGGTCACGCCCCACATCTGATGGAAGGTGTTCATGTTGAACGGCAGATTATACAGTTCTCCATGATAGTTGGCAATCGGCTCATAGCGGAAGTGGTTGAACTTTGCGAACCGCTGCACATACTGCCAGACTTCAGCTTTGTCGGTATGGAAGATGTGGGGGCCGTACATGTGAACCTGGATGCCTTCGATCTCTTTGGAATAGATATTTCCTGCGATGTGGCTCCGTCGGTCGATCACGATGCAGCGCTTGCCGGCGTCCGTCATCTGCCGGGCAAACACCGCGCCAAACAGGCCGGCGCCCACGATCAGATAGTCATATGGATATGCCATTCATGGAACCTCCGCGATCATGTTTCGAGAAAATCTTGCGATATA
Source organism: uncultured Clostridia bacterium (assembly GCA_947624355.1). Lineage (GTDB taxonomy): Bacteria > Bacillota > Clostridia > Christensenellales > Aristaeellaceae > RUG563. The sequence goes on from CANQKI010000036.1 coordinate 22,683, forward strand.
GAAAGCGCCCGCCTTTTATCAGCCAATTCTGTTTTTCTATGAAGATGACCGGCAGTTCTTTATATGGTATCTGTGCTTTTTCGTTCCAGATATCCAGCATGAATTCACCAATAACACCGGCAAATCTTCTATTCGAATATTCCATGAGGCGCTTATCCAATTCAAAGAGAATTGGGAACGCCCAGGAGCAATATGCGTCCAGCAGCTCTTTTTTCATGATGAACATATTGAACATATGTCCATGGCTGCGGGCCATAACAGTCTCTAACGCCACGGTATACTCCGGCTGATACTCTTGAATCACTTGGCGCAGTACTTCTAAAGCGATCTTGTTGCTGTCAGGGCCGTGGTAGCAGAAATGACTATAAAGACTCTCTATGTAGTATTTCCTCTCCTTCGGGAGGATCAAGTCATATTTTTCCAGGATGTCTCGGAGTTCCTCCCCCTTCAAGACACAGGAAAACTTATCTTTTCCTAATCTGGACAGACGACTTTGGGTGGTGAAATGTCTTCTGTAATGAACAAGGCCAATATAGTCTGCATCCAGATTTTTCCATGCCCAATACAATCCCGTCAGCTCATAAAATCTACTATTGTATTCGCTGATGTTCTCTCCCGTATCGTCACCGAGGTAGCCAATATCTTGCTTGCCTGCATGCCCCACATGCAGCGGCAGATAGATAGGGTCATCCGGCATACGATATTGCTTGTGTGTTGCTATGACAAGCCGCATGTCTGACATTTCACGATATCTCCTTCTTGTTATTTCACAAGTATTTATGCAGAAACAGTGGGAATAAAATCGCGTGGACGAACCCCAAAACCGAGGCTACGGCTCCCTGCACTCCGTGGAAACGCAACCAGGAAAACGCCCTTCCTATTCCTTTTTTACCTATATATTTCGCAGCCAAATCCATGAGCAACCGCTTGTTGGCCGCGGAAATATGATCTCCTGCAATATAGACACGGATTTCTTTGATATCCATATTGCTTCGGAACAGCGATTTCAATGAAACCAGAACCAGCTTGCTGTACAAATCATCCGTAGCATAAACAATGTTTATTCCCATATTCAGGCCGCCCACCCTTCAGCGACCGAATAAGGAGCATAGGACTGCCTACAGTAAGCGGGGGGCTTATACTACGGGCGTACCCCTCACGCAAATTTCTGCGTTCTGAGAATATGCATCCGCTTTTTATAGCGATGCCTGAGCGGAATCAGGTAAACGTAAATAATCCTTGTGATCCATATGGCCACAGGTCTTGGCATTGCATGAAAAAAATCATAATACAGTTTTCGCAATTTAGGCGTCTGATTTTCCCACAGCGGTTCGTCTTTCCATGGCGTCTTATTCCTGTATTCCAGATATTTCGCCATGTAAGGATGTGGGCATCCCTTGACCCAGGGCCGTATCGGCATGAAAATATTTGTTGTAAAGTGAACAATTGCCGGATGCTTGAGGGCGTTTTCCGTTTCTTCTTTGCTGTAAAAGGACTGCGGACATCTGATTTTCATGACCGTATCATAGTCCAACGCATACAGAATACTGAACGCGTTAAACTTTAAAGGCAGACAAAGGATTTTTCCGTCGCAGACGGCATTTAATGCGCCTTGATCCGGAATGGGGACGTAACCGCCCTGCCCCCTGATATAGTCTACAAATGCCCTTTCCATTCCTTCTTCACGCCATCTTTTCAGATTTACCAGCATGATTCCGGAATTGTAATAGATGCCTTCCCCGGGAATCCCCAGGATTTTGCGGTGCCCGCCGCTCTGCCCATCGTTGACCAATCCGATCTGGTAATCCGTAATATCGGTTTCCCACAGTTCCCTGATAGAATCCACAAAAATGGTGTCGCAATCCGCATAAATAACCTTGTCAATATCTTCCGGCAGACAGGAAGCAATAAACAACCGCCCATACGTCGCCATGCGATTATACTTCGGAATGACAATCTTCACCCCGGCCAGTTTCTCCAGGTCCGGCATGGGAATCGTGATAATCTTTCGCTGATACGCCAGCGCAATCTCCTGAAACTTTTTCTTGCTTTCCTCTGTGATGTGGTCCTCAATCAAATATACGGTAATCTCATCAGCCTCACGGTTGCTGTCAAACAGGGACAATACCGATGTGGCAAAAACGCTTGCAAAACGTTCGTCACTGTTAAAGACTACGATCATTGGTTCATTTCTCCCATCTTCCTCATATGCCACCGCCAGGCATGCTCCACGATGGTTTCAATGTCCGCGTACCTGGGTTCCCAGCCGAGCACTGTTTTCGCTTTCCCGCTGCCGCCCACCAGCGTCGCCGGGTCTCCCGGCCTGCGGTCGGTCAGGGTGACCTTGAAGTCTTTGCCTGTCACTTTTTTGACTGCCTCGATCACTTCCAGCACGCTGGTGCCCTTTTCGTTCCCCAGGTTGAAGCAGTCGCTTTCGCCGCCCCTCTCCAGCCGCTCCAGGGCCAGGATGTGCGCGCTGCCGAGGTCGTTTACGTGGATGTAATCCCGGATGCAGCTGCCGTCCCGCGTGGGGTAGTCCGTCCCGAACACCTTCACATCCGGCCGCTTTCCGCTGGCCGCGTCCAGCACCAGCGGAATCAGGTGCGTTTCCGGCGTATGATCCTCTCCGATTTCCCCCTCCGGGTCCGCTCCCGCCGCGTTGAAGTACCGCAGCGCCGCGTATTTCAGTCCGTACGCCTGCCCGTAATCTCGCAGCACCCGCTCCACCATCAGCTTGCTGGCCCCGTACGGGTTAATGGGGTTCTGGGGCATGTCCTCCACAATCGGCACCTTTTCCGGCTCGCCGTACGTGGCGCAGGTGGAAGAAAAGATGATCTTATTACACCCGTGCTTCCGCATGGCGTGCAGCAGGTTCAGGGTGCAGGCCACGTTGTTCATGTAGTACTTTTCCGGATCGATGACCGATTCGCCCACGTACGCGTACGCCGCAAAGTGCATCACCGCGTCGATGGGGTATTTTTCAAACACGGCCTCGATTTCATCCGGGTTTTTGAGGTCGCCCTGAATGAACTGCCCCCACTTCACAGCTTCCCGGTGGCCGTACACCAGGTTATCGAACACCACCGTTTCCCGGCCCTGCCGGCTCAGCATCTTATTGACGTGGGACCCAATGTATCCCGCGCCCCCGCAAACCAAAACCGCCATGTTATTCCTCTCCCTCTTCTGCCCCGTATACGGACACCGTTTCCCTGTACGCTTCCGGAATCCCGAGGTCGTACCGCTTGCCGTCCGTGCGGTAAGCCATCATCCCCTCCGTGCGGCAGATTTCCTGCAGCACGGACGTCAAGCCGTACTCGCCCTTTTCCGTCCGTCTGCCTTCCGCGATGTTCCGCTCCAGCAGCTCGAACACTTTGGGCG
>CANQKI010000037.1 GCA_947624355.1 uncultured Clostridia bacterium
TCTCTTCCGGCGTCCGATTCCTTCTTGCCATGTATATTCCCTCCTTGGTGTTGTCTCTATTCTACACCTTCTTGGAGGTTTACACAATTTCCGGGACAGACTCCCGTCCTTTTAAAACGTATACAGTTTTGCGCCACAGTATTTTCCAATGGCTTTTGTGCATCAATCTCCCGAGTGCACGATGACAACGTGATCAGGGTCCCCCAGGTCGCTGTTATGGCGAAGATACTGCTGAATGGCCTCCTTGGCCAGGGCGTCGCAGCGGATATTCTCCGGGTGATCCGCGTGGCCCTTCACCTTCTGAAACCGCATCACATGGCCTTTTTTCCGGATGGTCAGAAGCAGCAGCCGCCATAAATCCTGGTTTTCCACCGGCTTGCCCTCGCTGTTTTTCCAGCCCTTGTTCTGCCAGTTTTCAAGCCAGTGCTCGTTGAATGCGTTGACAAGGTACGCGGAATCGGAATACACCGTCACCTGGCACCGGGTTTTGAGCCGCCCCAGGGCGCTGATGACCGCGAAGACCTCCATGCGGTTATTGGTGGTCTGGGGCATGCTGCCGCTGATCTCCATTTCGTGCGTACCGTAACGCAGAATGGCCGCCCAGCCCCCCGGGCCCGGGTTGCCCGAGCACGCGCCGTCCGTAAAAATATCCACCTGCTTGAGCGTTTCGCTCATCGCCCGATTCCTCCCTGCTTTCCGCCGGATTTTCCATTTATTTATACCATATCCCGCCCCACTTTGCAAGGGAGAATCGCGCATTTTCTTCATACGCCCGGGGCGCGCAGCATAGGATAGCCCGTGGAAAAGGAGGCGGCCGTATGATCAAAACCACCCATCGGACGGAGGAAGCTTCCCCCACGGCAAAGCCGTCCGGGCTGACCTGTCAGGAGGAACCTTCCCCGCTTTTCACCTTCGGGGAACGCCTGGCCCGGAACCTCGGGCTGGCGGGAATGATCCTGCTCGCCGTAACCGCCGTGCGGAACGCGAAGCTGCCCGAGGGGCAGACCGTGCTTTCCGCCGTTCAGGACATGGTGGAGGGCGATTGGGATGAAACCCTGGGAAAAATCAGCTTTGTCAGCAATATGATTCCGGACAGCGTGTCGGTGTTCTTTCAAAGTGACTTTTCGGAACCCCTCTCCGCCCCCTGTTCGGGCCCCATGACCCACGGCTATACGGCCGATGAACCGTATCTTTGTTATCAAAGCAGCGACGGAAAGGTGTATGCCGCCGCTGTGGGCCAGGTCATGAGCGTGGCCCACGGCATGGACGAGAAAAGAATCGTGCGGATCCGTCACGAAAACGGCCTGGAAACCCTGTATTATAATCTGGTCGAAACCTTCGTGCAGGAAGGGGATGAGGTGACGGCGACGCAGTGCATTGGCCGGACCCTGGACGACGGCGTAATCATGGAAGTCCGGCGGGACGGCCTGGCCATTGATCCCAGCGCCGTCCTAGGCACAGCAACCCCATGACCTGCACCATCGGTCGGACGCCCGTCCGCATCCACGTCGTGCTGTCCGTTTTATGGGGCGCAATGCTGCTTTTTCAGGGACCTGCTTTGCTGCTTCCTACGCTGGCCGCGCTGATGCTGCACGAAACCGGGCACCTGGCTGCCGCCAAAGCGCTGGGAGCACGGGTGGAGGAAATCGAAATCACGCCTTTCGGCGGCGTGATTGCCCTTGCCAACGAAGAAACGCTTGCGCCCATGCGGGGATTTCTGTTGGCGGCTGCCGGGCCGGTGTGCAGTCTGCTTGGATGCTTTCTCTCCTTGCGGATTTACCGGGCGGGCTACCTTTCGTTCTTTGCCGCCCGGCGGTTCGCGCAGTATAACCTGCTGCTGACGCTCTTGAATCTGCTGCCCGTGCTGCCCCTGGACGGCGGGCGGATGATCCGTCATTTGCTTTGCCGCCGTCTTCCCTATCGCACTGTGACCCGGCTGCTTCTGCTGCTTGGGGTACTAATGGGCGGGATGCTCTGCGCCCTGTCCCTCGCCTTTGCCCTGGAAGGAAGGCTCAATCTCTCCCCTGCCTTCGCCGGGAGTTATCTTTGCTATGCTGCCGCCCTGGAAGCGCGCCAGGGACTGCCGCACTATATCACGTCCCTCATTGCAAGGCGGCAGAAAATCGAAAAGAACGGCGTCCTGCCGGTGGAGGTCATCGCCGCAGGCGGCCATACCCCTGCGCAAATGCTGCTGCGGCGCATGAATCCCGCCAAATATCATCAGATTCTCGTCCTGTCACCGGACGGCACGACCGACCGGGCCTGGATGGATGACCGGCAGCTTTGCGACGGGCTGCTGAAAAATTCGGGGGCAACGCTGGAAGGGATCATCGATTCATCCGATACCATGTAAAAAATCGGAAACTACTGACTTCATCCCAAAAAATCATACGAAAAAAGCCCTGCAAACCCAACATTTGCAAGGCTTTTCATGGTCTGGGTGAGAGGATTTGAACCTCCGGCCTCTTGAACCCCATTCAAGCACGCTACCAAGCTGCGCTACACCCAGATGCCCTCGTTCCCGAGGCACAGGATTAATTATATGCGATCTTCTATGATTTGTCAAGCATTTTTCACATAAAAAATAGACAGGAATTTTGATTATCTCTTTAGAAGTTCTTAAATGTCGGTATAGCCCGTATTTAAATGGTTTCTGGGATTAAAGCTTACGGAGAAAGGGCCGGATCATGCAACAATAAGCGCAAATCGGGTCAGGAGAAATTGCCTCCGAAAAAGCGAGTGTATGAATGAAAAGTCAAAGAGAAGGTTGGTGACCCGCCATGTTTGGCGGATGCTCTGGAAGAAGTTACCTGGTTTACGAAAACGACCATTGGTCGAAGCATCTATTCCTGGAGGAAACAAACGATTGAAAGATCTTTTGCGGAAGCCAAAGAAAACCATGGCTTACGCTTTGCCCGTATGCTTGGAATTAAAAACATGCAGGAACAGTGCTTCCTGACCGCTGCTGCTCAGAATATTAAAAGGCTGGTTATGGCCTGAGGGCTTCCTTCCTTCTTTTTTTATCTGAATCTATTGTACGACATAACCCCTATCTCCTTTTCAAAAATAGGGGCTTTGTTGACAGGCTGAGCATCCCGCGAGGGACGCTGTCGGGTTGGTTATTTTGCGGCGGGCTGAATTTCGCCGGCTTTGGTAAGGGCAAGCTTGGTGATAATTGGCCCGGTCAGTTCGAACACCAGCACGCCCGCCAGCACAATGGTGCTGATCTGGGACGCCAGGGTGGGAAAACGGATGGACACCATCTGCGCCATACCGATGGCCACGCCGGCCTGGGGCAGCAACGTCAAGCCGAGGTACTTCCGCACGTTGCCGTCGGCGTGCACGGCGAGAGCGCCCAGCATGGTGCCGCCCCACTTGCCAATGGACCGCAGCAGCAGATAGCAGACGCCCGTCAGCCCCACCGCAGGCAGAACGGACAGGTCAAGCTCCGCGCCGGAGAGGACGAAGAACAGCAGGAACAGGGGCGGCGTAAACCGGTCGCACTGCTCCATGAGCACCTCATGCTGCTGGCTCAGGTTCACCATCACCGCGCCGATCATCATGCACACCAGCAGGGAGGACAAGCCCCACAAATCGCACAGGCCCACGCCCGCCAGCACCAGGGCAATGCTGAGGGCCAGCTTGTTGCCCCGAGAGGCGAAGAACCGCGCCCCGAAGGCCAGCACCAGCCCCAGCGCGCTGCCCAAGGCCAGGCTGCCCACGATTTCAATGAGGGGCGAAACCAGCATGCTCTGCACCGTCATTTCGCCGCCGAGGAGCGCCTGGGCCACGGAAGCCGAAATGCTGAATACCATGAGACCCAGCGCGTCGTCCATGGCGACCACGGGCAGCAGCATCTGCGTCACGGGTCCGTGGGCCTTGTACTGCCGCACCACCATCAGCGTGGCGGCCGGAGCGGTAGCCAGGGCGATGGCCCCCAGGAGCAGCGCCATAGGCACATCCACCCCCAGGAGAATCAGGCCCACATCCACGCAGAAAGCCGTTGTAAGCCCCTGGAACATGGTAATGGTAATAGGCGCTTTGCCGATTTTTTTCAGATAGCTTAATTTGAATTCGCCGCCGATGGCGTACGCGATGAAGCCCAGGGCTGCCTCGGAAATGATGCCCATGGCCTCCGATTGTTCCTTGGTAATGATCCCGGCCACGCAGGGGCCGATGAGCAGGCCCGCCACCAGGAAGGCCGTCACGTTTGGGAGTTTCACAAGCCGGGCCAGGCGGCTGACCAGCAGGCCGCAGGCCATGGCAACGCCGATTGTCAGCAGCGTGTTCATTTTTTCTTTTCCAGTCCTTCTACAAATGTGATGGGTACGGCGAACATGATGCCCGAATCCGGATGATCCAGGCCGCCCGTCACAGCGTTTACGATTTTCCGGGCCGCCTCCACCTTTTCATCGGGCAACACCACGAAAATGGTCTTGCTGCTGCGGCGTTCGGGAGCCATAATGCTGCGGAGACCGTAAAAAACGGGCATTTCGTCTTCGCTGTGCAGGATGCGGGCCATGCCCTTGCTGTCCAGCACAGTGGCCCCACCGATGCCATTTTTATGGAATTCCTGTAAAAGATGTTCCAAGTGCTCCGTCCGGTTCAGTACCAGCGTAAAAACCTGCATACAGGCACCGCCTTTCTTCCAATTCGCGCTTTCACGCAAAATCTTATTGTATGCCGCAGCTGGCCGGAAAGCAAGATGCGGAATCCATAAATTTGAAAAAAATTTTTTGTACAATTATGTAATCTTATGGCTGAAGCATTCCTTGCCTCCCGCTCGCGCTGTCTGCCCATCGCCTCCTCTCCTGTGGAAAGATTCCGTATTACGGCATCCTTGACGGGAAAATTATTTGCGAAGCAACCCATGCTCCACCAAAAGGCCGTGCAGAACAGCGCTAGTCCGGTGGACTGTCATACCGTCTGTTTGCCCGCTTTCCGAACGGTTGAACCGTTTCAGGGGAAAGGGTATTTTTTCAAAGCTGTTTCATTTTACGATAGACGATCTGCAGCAAAAAGGGTTTACCAAAGCGACGCTTGGCGTGGTGCCCAGTGACACGAAAAACAAAGAAATATACGCCCATGATGGGTTTTCCGAATATGTGAAATCCGGCAGGGAATCCTATCCGGACGGAACCATAATCGACGTGGAATATTACGGAAAAACGCTGGCATGACGGCCCGAAATCCTGATTGATCGGACGGAATGCGCGCTTACTTTCCGTAATGCCGCGCAACCTTCTGCAGGTTCTCAATAATGTGCAGGTGCTGGGGGCATACTCCCTCGCACTGGCCGCAGGCAATGCAGTCGCTTGCCTTGCCGAATTTTGTGTGCAGGTTGTCATAGTTGGAATAGTTGACCGTCCAGCCCTTTTCCTCCAGCCGTTCCCGCATGTCTTCATTGTACAGGGAGAAATACTGCGGAATGGCGATGTGCTGCGGGCAGCCCGCCGTGCAGTAGGCGCAGCCCGTGCAGGGAATGGCGATCTGGCTGTTGATGATGTCCGCCGCCCGGTGGCAAAGGGCGGTTTCGTCCTGCGTCAGGGACGTGAAGTTCTCCATGTAGCTCAGGTTATCCTCCATCTGCGCCACGTTCGACATGCCGGACAGCACCACCATCACGTTGGGCAGGCTTGCGGTGAAGCGGATGGCCCAGCTGGGCACGGACATATTGGGGTTCGCGTCCTGAAACAGCTTTTCCGCCGCTTCGGGCACCTTCGCAAGCGTGCCGCCCTTGCAGGGCTCCATGACAATCACGGGCTTGCCGTGCTTCACGGCCACTTCGTAACAGGCGCGGGAATGCACCCAGGGGCTTTCCCAGTCCAGATAGTTAATCTGCAGCTGCACAAATTCCATTTCCGGGTACTTTGTCAGGATATCATCCAGCATTTCGGGCGTATCGTGGAAGGAAAAGCCTGCATGTTTCACCAGCTCCTGGGCCTTCTTTTCCAACAGCCAGTTGAAGCAATCGTACTTTTCATACTTATCCAGCATCCCGGCCTCGATGCCGTGGAGCAGGTAATAGTCGAAATAGCCCGCCCCGGTCTTTTCCAGCTGGGCATTGAAGACCTTGTCGCGGTCCTCAAAGGAATGGAAGAACCCCGCGTGCAGCTTATCCGCCAGGGTGAAGGCGTCGCGGGGATAGCGGTCCACCAGGGCGGCTTTGGCTGCGCGTTCGCTTTCAAAGCCGTTGTACATCCATGCCGTGTCAAAATAAGTAAAGCCCTTTTCCAGAAACAGATCCACCATCTTCTTGAGCTGCTCCACATCCACGGCGGCCTGATTGCTCCTGTCGGTCACAGGCAGCCGCATGAGCCCAAAGCCCAGTTTTTTCATTGCATTTTCCTCCTTTTATTCTTCAATCGTTTCTTCTTCAATCAGTGAAAACACCGCCGTAACGCTGCCGCTTCCCAGGGCAGTTTCCCAATCAGTCAGGTCGTCGATATGGCCGATGCGGGTGTAGGCCCAGGAATTCGTGCCGTAGAATATGACGATGTTGCTGGAATTGTAGAGCACGATGTCCCCGGACCGGGTGGTCGTCTGAACATCCTTAGCGGTAAGACGCGTGCCCAGCGCCCCCACCTTCTCAAACCCGGCGTAATCTTCCATCTCAATGGTCACGGGTTCCTGCTCCATCATTTCCACCAGCTCGGACACGGCCTGATTGTCCTCCAGTGTGGCCGTGAAGCAGAATTCTCCGATCTGCACGTTCATTTTCAATTTCTTCGCCTCCCCGCTGTTTTCCGGTATTTCTTCGGCGGCGCAGAAGGCCAGGCAGCAAGCCAGCGCCAGCGCAGCCGCCAGGCACAGAATTTTTTTCATTACGGCTTTTTCCCTCCCTGATCATTCGGACTGCTTCGTTCATACTGCAAATGTTTGAGGCACTCCCCTCCTTTTCAAAGTATATCAAAAGTAAGGAAATCTGTCCAATCGTTCTTTTGCCATCCTCGCCCGCCGGGGTGTCCAGGTTCCCTCATTGTTCCTGAGCCAGTCCCCACGCTTTCCGCAGTGCTGCGATCCGTTCGCTCAGTTCATAGACCATGCAAAGCGTCATCCTTTCGCTTTTCGGTTGAATTATACAGCAAATGTTTGTTGAATACAATGGAGGCAATTTTGCATAAATTCAACCAATAGTTGTATTCCGGGCATTCGGATGAAGCAGCAGCTGAGCCGGTTATCAGGCATCTGTGCACATTGTTTCCTGCAGCTTTTTATGTTATAATTGGGTATCAAAATTATGTGGAGGAAAGAAATGTTTAAGGGAAAAATTGCCGTTGTGACTGGCGGCGCAAATGGAATCGGAAAATGTATTGCCGGGGAATTCCAAAAATGCAGCGCGCAGGTCGCCGTAATCGACAAAGCGCCGGGAGATCATTTTGTGGGCGACCTGGCTGATAAAAGCGTTTTGGAAAATTTTGCGAAGCATGTAATCGAACGGTATGGACACGTAGATTATCTTGTCAACAATGCTCTGCCCATTATGCGCGGGATTGACGAATGCAGTTATGGGGAATTCCAATACGCCCTGTCAGTGGGCGTGACCGCGCCGTTTTACCTGGCAAAACTGTATGCGCCCTGGTTTAACGAGGGCGGCGCAATCATCAATATCTCTTCGTCCCGCGACCGCATGAGCCAGCCGCAGACCGAAAGTTACACGGCGGCCAAGGGAGGAATCGCCGCCCTGACCCACGCCCTTGCCGTCAGCTTCGCTGGGAAGGTGCGGGTGAATTCCATTTCACCTGGCTGGATCGATACATCTTTTAAAAGTTATGAAGGGCCGGACGCCGTCCAGCAGCCGGTTCATCGGGTAGGCAATCCGCTGGATATCGCCAACATGGTGCTTTTCCTTTGTTCGGATAAGGCAGGATTCATCACGGGAGAAAATATCTGCATCGACGGCGGCATGACCCGGCAGATGATCTATCACGGCGACCATGGGTGGAAATTGGAGACAGAATAAAGCCAAAACTTAGCCGGACCTTCGTGAACAATTCGTCCAAAGGTCATCGGTCATATATCATTTTGGGTTTTATCGAACCATTTTGCTATTTAAAATCATTTTCCTGATGTTTTCCAGGCCTGTACGCCTTCCAGGAAGCGGTTCAGGCCGTCCCGGAGCACGCTGCGGGGGCAGGCGATGTTCATGCGGATGAACTTTTCGCCGTTGCCGCCGAACTGGGCCCCGGCGGAAAGATACAGCCCGGTTTCTTTGCGGATAAATGCGGTGATTTCGTCCGTATTTCCGGGCAGGGCAGCGCAATCCAGCCAAAGCAGATAGGTGGCCTCCGAGGGAATCAGGTGAATTTCAGGAAGCATACGGTTCAGAAAATCCGCCACGGTGCGTTTATTTTCCAAGATATAGGCCCGCAATTCGTTCAGCCAGTCTTCGCCCTTTGTAAACGCGGCAATGGCGGCGTCCACGGCAAAGGCGTTTGGCTCGGCCACCTCATCGGTATTGAGGCCGCGCCACACCCTGTGCCGCAGCACGGGATTGGGCACGGACACCGCCGCCGTCTGCATCCCGGCCAGGTTGAAGGTTTTCGTCGGGGCAATGCAGGTGACGCTGTTGTCCCGGCAGGCAGGAGATACGGAGGCAAAAGGCACATAATCCCGGCCAGGGTCGGTCAGGTCGCAGTGAATTTCATCGGACAGAACGGTCACATGGTGTTTCTGACACAGTTCGCCCACCCGGACCAGGGTTTCCCGATCCCAGATTTTCCCCACAGGATTGTGGGGATTGCAAAGGATCATCAGCGCCGTCTGGGGATCGGCAAGCTTGCTTTCCAAATCGTCAAAATCCATCCGGTACGCGCCGTTTTCATAGCGCAGGGGGCTCTCCAGCACCTGGCGGCCGTTATTCAGGATGGAATTGAAGAAAATATTGTAGACCGGCGTCTGAATCAGCACTTTTTCGGCGGGGGTGGTGATTTTGCGCACAATGCTGGAAATGGCGGGCACCACGCCGGTGCAGAAAATGAGCCAGTCTTTTTCCATCGCATATCCGTGCCGCCGCTGCCACCAGCTGATATAGGCGTCCTGCCATTCCTCCGGAACGACGGTGTAGCCGTAAATGCCGTGGGCCGCCCGGGCGCGGATGGCGGCGGAAATCTCGGGGGCGGTTTCAAAATCCATGTCGGCCACCCACATGGGCAGCTCGTTCTCCCCCACATCCCATTTGAGGGAATGGGTATTGCGCCGGTCGGTCACCCGGTCGAAATCGTACATACGCGCGCCTCCTTAGGAATTCTGCCGGCAGATAATGCGGGTTTTGTCCGGGTCAACCCTGTCCTTTTCGATGGTCAGCAGGCCAATGCTGTCCGCCCGGATGGTGCCGCCCGAGGGGTTGAGCACGCTGTCGATTCCGCCCACAATATCGGCGTCCACAGTGGAGTATTCAAAGGCCAGGGTGGTGTTGATAAGCTTGCAGTTTTTCATCACCAGGTTGTCGATGTAGCAAAGGCCCTGAAGGCTCTCGATGGTGCAGTCAATCAGCGTCAGATTTTTCGCATTCCAGCCCAGATATTCCCCCGAAATAAAGGTATTCCGCACCGTCACGTTTTCGCTGTTCCAAAAAGAATCCTTGGAAAGCAGCCGGGAATCGGAAATTTCCACGTTTTTCGCCCCGTCAAAGGAATAATCGCCGTACAGGGTAAGGTTTTTGGCCTTCACATCCTGGCAGTTCATGGCAAAGTAGGTGCCTTGGGCCGTCACGTTTTCCAGCCGCACCCCCTCGCAGCTCCAGACCGTTTCGGACGCGTTGGGGAAGGACACGTTCCGGAGCGTCAGGTCATGGCAGCGGCGGAAATTTTTGGGGGCTTCGATGGCGGAATCCTCAATCACGATATGATCGGTATACCACACCCCCGCCCGGGCCATATCGAACCAGGTGCTGTTTTTGACCGCTACGTTCCGGCAGTACCACAGGGGATACTTCCACTTGAACATAACGCCCGCAAGCTCCAGGTCATGGCTTTCCTTCAGGGGCGATTCGCCGTCGGCAAATATGGTATCGTAAATTTTCAAATGATCGGAGGCAAAAAGAGCGCGCTCACCCGTTAAAAATTCCCGTCTGATTTCTTTCCACTCCTGGCCCATGCGCTTTTATCCACTCCTTTTTCTTTCCGCAAAAAATAGCTGCCGCAAAAGCAGCTATTTTGCATTATGATGGATAAGATTGGATTTGTCAATCCCTTTTCATGTGTTTCAGAATAGCGTCGAAAGTTTCCTGGGAAATGTCGTGCTCGATCTTGCAGGCATCTTCCCGGGCGGCCGCAGCGCTGACGCCCATGCCCATCAGAAAATCGGTCAGGGCCGTATGGCGGGTGTACATCCGGCGGGCGATTTCCTCCCCTTTTTCGGTGAGGGTGATCAGGCTTTCCGAATCCATGCTGATATACCCGTTTTCCCGCAGCTGCTTCATGGCAAAGCTGACGGAGGGCTTCGTCACCCCCAGCCGCGCCGCAATATCCACGGACCGGGCATAGCCCTTCTCCATCCGCAGCATCAGGATCATTTCCAGGTAATCCTCAGCCGATTCATGGATATTCATTGCTTATCCTCCTTATCCGGCAGCCCGATGCCGGGATAGCGGTAACCGCGCTCCGTTTCCGTTGTGCGTTTTGTGAGGCAAACGGCCCGCACCGCGCATTTACCGATGGAAAGATGCAGATTCAGCGTATTTTTTTCTGCAGTCAGAATTCTGCTTTCCGTTCCGGGCACAGCCGCCGCGCGAAGCAGGGAAAGCTGCTCCGCGGTCAGGGAAGCCGGCTCCCCCAGGTCGTGCCACAGCTTCAGGGGATTGGCGTGGTTTTCGTCCACCGTCCGGAAAACCGCAGTCCATTCCCCATCCTCCGCAGGAAGAGAAAGGTCGCATTCCTTTTCTTCAGCCTTTGTGTTCCAGGCGATTACCCGCAGACTGCCGTCCTTTGCCCGGACGGCCACACAGTTTTCGTCCCGGTGCAGGAGTTCTCCCTGCATATCCTTAAAGAAGCGGAACGTCCAATAGGTAGGCTTTTTGATAAGGCCGTTGGCAACCAGGCCGAAGCCCCCATGGAAGGGGCGGGCGGGAACCCCCTGCTCCTCAAACACATCGCCAAAGGTCCAGTAAGAATAGGAAGCGCATGTGTCCCCAAGTCTTGCCAGCATCCCCGCAATCAGCGCGGCGTTGTACACGGTGTCATGGGTCGGGCAGAAGGGATTATAGGAGGTGTTGAACTCGGTAATATGCAGCTCCATGCCCCTGAATTCGGGGAAACTGTCGATCAGCTCCCGGGTTTCCTCCGCCTCATGGATGCTGTACGCCGGGTCGCACATTTCCTGATAGAGATACCGGCCTTCATGGCTGGGCTGCTGGCCCATATAGATGTGCCGCGTCACAAAATCCAGGGGCGCGCCCGTATCCCGGCAATGCTCCAGGAAAGCCCGGATCCAGGGCATGCAGGAACCGCCGCCGCAAACTGCAGGGCCGCCCACCCGCATTTCGGGCAGCACATCTTTTACGGCACGGGCGCTGACGTCGTAGAGCCTCAAGTATTCCTGCTGATCGGCATTTTCCCAGAAGCCGGGCAGATTGGGCTCGTTCCACACTTCCACAGGCCAGGCGGCCACTTCTTCCCTGCCGTACCGGCCGATCAGATGCATGATCGTCGCCCGGATCAGCGCGGCCCATTTGTCATAATCGGCGGGCGGGGTGGTGTTGCCCTGCCAGTAAAAGATGGTTTGCGCACCCCGGGCCATTTTCTTTGGCATAAAGCCCAGTTCCAGAAAGGGGCGCAGGCCGTTTTCCTGGTAGCTGTCCATCACCCGGTCGAGATACGTGAAATTGTATTCCGTATGTTCCGCGCCGTTTTCGTCCTTCCGGCACTGATAAATGGCCATATCGTCGCAAAAGAGACCGTGGCCGCGGATGTGGGAAAAGCCGATTTCCTGCTGCACCAGCCGAAGCTGCTCCTGATACTCCTTTTGCAGGGCCAGGCCCATCCGGCCCGTGCCGATGCAGAACAGGGCATGATTTTGAAATTGTGCGCTTTGATTGGGCTTTTGCATAACAGCAATCGGTCCTTTCCTTTATTTTCCTTCCATTCTATTTGATTATATCATGAAAGCGCCGCTTTCGCAAGGCGCAAAACATATCCACCGTTATTTTAGAATTCCGGACAAAAAAATCATAAAAACTACCTATCAGACCTAATCGCTTCGGCCTGTCAAAAAAGCAGCATGATAACTTTGGGGGATGCATGAAGGGGGGCCGCAGTCCCTTCATGTGTAATCCGCAGAACCGGCTTTGCCGGTTCGAGGAGGAAAATTTGCGAAGGAACGTTTACGTTCCGAAAGAAAATTTTCCTTCTTTGCAGATTTTCTGGCCGTGCGGCATAGCCGCACAAGAAAATCTGTGTCAACAAAATGAGGTTTTACCTCATTTTGCTGAAAGCATTGACGAAGTCAATGCGCAAAAAACGGCCAGGCAAGCCTGACCGTTTCTTTGGGATTGGCGCTCAATTAATACTGGGGACGGTTCTTGGCGAAGCATTCCCTGCAGTACACAGGCCGATCACCGCGGGGCTGGAAGGGCACCTGGGTGGTGCAGCCGCAGCCATCGCAGATCACTTCATACATCTGGCGTTCGCCACGGTTGCCGCCGTTCTGGCGACGGGCAGCGCGGCAAGCGGGGCAGCGGCCGGGCTCATTCTGGAAGCCCTTTTCGGCGTAGAAAGCCTGCTCGGAGGCGGTGAAGGTGAATTCCTGGCCGCATTCGCGGCAAGTGAGCGTCTTGTCCTGGTACATGGTAGTAACCCTCCATCGTTTTGTAATCGCCAAACCGCTTGATACGTTCCGGTATTTTCCGTGGGCTCTACGCATCAGTCGACTGACGATGAACAAAACCGGGAGGAACACCTGACATCCCATTGGCTTGGTCTGAATGCATTATAGCACAGCTTTGCCCCGTTGTATACCCATTTTCGAAAATTTTTCGTTTCTTTCTCCGAAACCGCACCTTGTCGGATTCTGTCGAATAAAGTCGAAAAAAGCATTTACTTTTTCAGTTTTCAATTATATAATGGATTCTGAGGGGACAGGAAGGAGGCAGGAATGAGCGTAAATTATGAAGCACTGGGCAAACGGATCCGTTACCGCCGCTCAACGCTGCGCCTGACGCAGGCCGATGTAGCCAACGCCATCAATATCTCCCTGGCGTTCTACGGAAATATTGAACGCGGCACCCGGATTCCCAGCCTGGATACGCTGGTCGCCATTGCCAATGAACTCCAGATCGGCCTCGATTTTCTGCTGGGCGACAGTTTGATGCTTGCCACTCAGTCCAGGCGCCTTTCGCCGGAAGCCAGAAACATGCTCCGTTCATTTTTCTGCGACCAGATGGCGGAGCTGGATTACGATTCGTAACCACAATCAAAAAGGGCCTTTTCCTCCGGCCGCAAGCAGCGTGGAAAAGGCCCTGTATCTTCACGGATTTATGCTTTGACGCCCAGCTTGCGGAGGGTTTCTATGCTCTTGCGCGCCTCCTCCATGGGGTCCTGGTCATAGCATTCGTCCTGCTCCACCACCAGCCACTTTGCGCCCGCGTCAACGGCAGCCTGGGTGACGGACTGCATATCCTGGCATCCATGCCCCAGCGGCTTATAGGCAAAGGGAACGGCATCCGCCTGCTTTGCCTGGCCCAGAAGGCCGTAGGGCGTGCCGCCCGTTTTCTGGCCCACATAATCCTTCATGTGGACGATGGGCGCGCGGCCTGTGTACTTGCGCAGGTACTCCGCAGGATCGACTCCGGCGTACTTGACCCAGCAGACGTCGATTTCGGTTTTGAGAATTTTCTCGTCCACGGCGGCATAGAGGAAATCCAGGCCATACAGGCCGCAGACGGGCACAAACTCGAAATCGTGGTTATGATAGAGCAGCTGAATGCCCGCCTTCCGGCAGAGCCGGCCGAACGTATGCATCATTTGGATCATTTGGGCAAAGCCGGGCGCGCCGGGCCGATGGGCATCGTCCAGGAACGGCACGGCGATGTAACCGCATTCGATGGCCTGGTGGTAGGCAATCACGCCGAACATATCCTTTTCAATGTCGCTGACCGGCACATGGCTGGACACGGCCACCAGATCGTTCCGCTCCAGCATCTCCTTGATTTCCTTGGCGGAATGACCATAGAATCCGGCAAATTCCACGCCGTCATAGCCCAGCTTCCGCAGGCTTTGCAAAACGGCGTTCAGATCCTTGGCGGCGGCTGCCCGGGCAGAATAGAGCTGGTAGGCGACCGGTAACTGTTTCATGTTGTTCATCCTCCGTTTTTCCGGCGGCAATGCCGCACGGTACTTTTCATTTAATATACTGCGTAAAAGGCGGAAATCCTGCCGTTTTCACCAAATCCTTTTTCCGATGAATTCCAAAGGAGGTATCGTATGGCTCTGATTGAAATGACCGCCCATTCCCCTGCCCTGGAAATGGAAACGGACTTCTTCGTTGTGCTTCCCGAAGCGGCGGAAAGCCTGATCGGCATGGAAAGCAAGACGGCCGGCCGGTGTCCCACCTTGTATCTGCTCCATGGCCTGAGCGACGACCATTCCATCTGGCTCCGCAGAACAAGCATCGAGCGTTATGCCGCGGAGTACGGCCTGGCCGTGGTTATGCCCTTTGGCGACCGCAGCTTCTATACCGATATGCACATGGGCGAAAAATACTGGACGTTTGTGGCCAGAGAGCTGCCGCAGATGTGCCGCTCCTTCTTTCCCATGCTCAGCCCCCGACGGGAAGATACCTTTGTGGCGGGGCTCAGCATGGGCGGCTACGGCGCCCTCAAGTGCGTTCTGCGGGCACCCGACGCCTTTTCCCGGGGCGCCGCTCTCTCGGCCGTGGCGGACATCGTGGCGACCCGGGATCAGGGCATGCTGAGCACGCCGGGGTATTGGTACGACCTGTTCGGCGAAAAGGACGCGCTGCCCGGTTCCTTTAACGATCTTTTCGCCGCAGCGGAGGATTACGCAAAAAATCCCAGGGACCCCATCGGCATTTACATGTGGTGCGGCACGGAGGATTTCCTCTATTCGCAGAATATCGCCCTGCGGGACCACATGCGAAAGCTGGGTCTGCCCCTGACTTATGAAGAATCCCCCGGCAATCATTCCTGGGAATGCTGGGACCGGAAGATTCAGGATATCCTGCGCTGGCTGCCCATCGGAAAAGGAGGCGAACGTTAACATGGCTGTTGCAAAAGCACGGATTTTCTCGGATGCCCTGGGCATGGCCGTCACGGTCAACGTGATTCTTCCCCAGGAAAAGGACCTGCGCCCCGATGTGAAGCTGCCCGTTCTGTGGCTGCTGCATGGCGCATTCGGCACCTATTCCGACTGGCTGCGCCTGACGGGAATCGAACGCTATGCGCGAAAATACGATCTGGCCGTGGTCATGCCCGCCGCCCAGAACAGCGGCTATGCCGACATGGCCCACGGCGGAAAGTATTATACCTATATTGCGGATGAACTGCCGAAAAAAATGCGGCTGCTCTTTAATCTGTCGGACCGGCGGGAGGACAATTTCATCGCCGGTCTCAGCATGGGCGGCAAGGGAAGCATGATGATCGGCCTGGCCAATCCGGATAAGTACAGCGTCATCGGCTGCCTGTCCGCCGGAATCGAAAACGTGCAGGGCGGCTTTGCCAGGGGACGCAGGCATGAACTGATCTGCGGCGGGCAGGACGTTTCGGGAACATACCAGGACGGCTTTTCTTCCGCGAAAAAAATCCTGGAGCAGGGACTGCCCATGCCCCGTATCTTTCATGCCTGCGGCACGGAAGATTTTCTGCTGGAAAGCGCCCGGGCCACCCGGGATTTCTTCCAGGGTACGCCCTTTGAATATACGTATGTGGAAGCTCCCGGCGCCCACACCTGGGATTTCTGGGACGAACACATCCGGCAGTTCATTGAATTTCTGCATTTGCCGGAAAAATAAACGACAAGGAACATCTTCATGAAACGAATCAGAATACCCCGCGAAGCGGCTTATTTTCTCTTTATCATTATCATGTCTTTTTCCGTCGCCATGGTGGCAGCCGCCGATTTCGGCCTGTCCATGATCGTGGCCCCGGCTTATATCCTGAGCCAGTATTTTCCCGTGCTCACATTCGGCCAGTGCGAATACATTGTGCAGGGGTTGCTGCTGATTCTGCTCTGTCTGCTGCTGGGCCATGTGCGCCCGATTTACCTTACGTCCTTCGTTGCCTGCCTTCTCTATGGCGCGATGCTGGATTTCTGGCGGCTGATTATTCCAGTTTTCAACCCCGCCGTGACCGCTCCCGGCAGCATGGCCATGAGCCTGCGGCTTTTCTTCTTCGCCGCGGGCACCTGCCTCACCGCCCTGGGCGTGGCCCTGTGCTTCAAGACGTACCTGTATCCCCAGGTATACGATTTCTTTGTAAAGGCCGTCAGCAGCCGGTTCCATATCGACCGGGCCAAGTTCAAGCTGTTTTATGACGGCGTTTCGCTCATTCTATCTCTGGCGATGTCACTAATCCTGTTTCACGGCATTGTGGGCGTCGGAATCGGCACCGTCGTCACCACCTTTGTGAACGGACCGCTGATCGGCCTGTTTGAGCGGCTGCTGGACCGCCATGTGGATTTTTTCACGGCCCTGCCCGGCCTGGAAAAGCATTTTCACTGGGAATAAAAGACGCGTTTGAAGGGAGAATTTTCTCATGTTTCTTTGGTTCGCCGTCAACGTGGATGAGCAGCTGTGCCCGCTGAAACGCCGGGTGCAGGCGGTATCGGCACAGCTGAACGCCCAAAACCAGGCGTTGACGCTTCCCTTTCATGTTTCCCTGCGTATTTCCGCCCCCGTGGACGACGCAAAATGGGAGGCGGCCGTTGACGCCGCAGCATCCTATTTCGCGTCGCTGTCCCCTTTTGAAATAACACCCGACTGCATCGAACAAAATGGCGCAATCATCTGGCTCCGCATGGCGGAAAACGAACCGCTTTCCGAAATCCACAGGCATCTGATGGACGATCTGCAAAAGCGGTTTGCCATGCCGCCCCAGCCCTTTGACGACCGTTTTATTTTTCACAGCACTCTGTTCATGGATGACGGAACGCAGACAGAAGCCGCCTATGCCCTGCTGAAGGATGCGCCTTTCCCGGGAAAACTGACCGCCAATCAGTTCTTTATCGGCGCGTCCGTCACCGGCATTCCCGGCGACTATCGGGAAATCCGGACTGTGAACACTTTCTGAAAATGTGACAGGAAGGAAACAAAAGAATCCATGGGCACGAAAAATACGGCCTTTGCATGGGGCCCGTTTTTGAAGAAATTGGCCGCCATCGCTATTCCGGTGGCGTTTCAGAACCTGCTGACGACCACGGCCAGCATGGTGGACACCATGATGGTGGCCCCGCTGGGAGAGCTGTCGGTTGGCGCGCTGGGCCTGTGCGCTCAGTTTTCTTCTTTGATGTTTTCGGGCTACTGGGGCTTTTTCGGCGGGGGCATGCTGTTTATTTCCCAATACTGGGGCACCAAAGAGGATGACGGCATCGAGCGTTCCTACGGCATGACCTGGCTGTGCATGATGACGGTGGCCGTGATTTTCGGCAGCCTGGCAATTTTTGCCCCGTCCCTCGTCATGCGGGTTTACACGGACAAGACGGCCATCCAGGAAATCGGCGTACAGTATCTGCGTATCGTGGGCTTTGCATACCTGATGCAGGTATTCTCCATGGCCATGAGCTGCCTGCTCCGCTCGACCGAACGGGTGCGCATTCCCATGATCGCCTCCATCGTTTCGGTGCTGACCAACCTTGCCCTGAACTGGGTGCTGATTTACGGAAATCTTGGAATGCCTGCCATGGGTATCCGGGGCGCGGCCGTGGCCACCACCTGCGCCGCGGCGGTAAACGTGCTCACCATTTATCTGCTGGCCTGGAAAAGCGGCTATCCGTACCTGTTCCGGATCCGGAACCATTTCCGTTGGGACAGGATTTATCTGCGGAATTATTTTGTCAAATGCTTTCCGATTCTCATGAATGAAATCCTGGTGGGGATCGGCAACATGGTGATCAACATCACTCTGGGGCGGCAGCCGGAATACGTCATCGACGCCGTGGCCGTGTTCCGCACGCTGGAAGGCCTGATTATCGGCTTTTTCGCGGGCTTTTCCAGCGCCGCTTCCGTACTGATCGGCAAATGCGTGGGGGCCGGCGAGCTGCGGGCGGCGTATGAGCGGGCCAAACGGCTGGTGTATCTGTGCAGCGGCGTGATTCTGGGGGTAAATATCCTGCTGTTCGCCGTGCGGCAGCCAATTCTGACCCGCATGAGCCTCTCCGGCGCATCCTACGACGCGGGCGTGCGCATGCTGCTCATTTACGGCGTGGTTTCCGTCATCCGCATGGGCAACTGGATACACAACGATACTTACCGCGCTGCCGGCGACGCGGTTTACGGCACGGTGCTGGAAATCGTGTTCATGTATGTGCTGATGCTGCCCTGCGTGGTGGTTTCGGCCTTTGTGCTGCATCTCCCCTATTGGGTCATTTTCCTGTGCTGCTATATTGACGAGCCGATTCGGTACGCCCTGATGCAGATTCACCTGTATTCCGGAAAATGGATAAAGCCTGTCACCGAAGCGGGACAGGCTGCTTTGCCGGGCTTTATGAAAGAGCTCAAATCCGGGCGCAGGCGCTGAACGTTATTCAACTCAACAGAGCGGCGCGAAAATGCGCAGCACACCGTCCACCAGCCACTTGACGAAGGATTTGCCGATGTTGTCCAGCGTTCTTTCGGTGCATTTTGCCTGGGTTGCCTCAAAATCCATTTTCAGATCGTGGAGCAGGGAAGCGCGGTAAAAGAGCGAATTGTTTTCAAAATGCAGAAACAGGCTGCGGTAGTCCAGATTGACCGTGCCCACCGTGCCGATTCTGCCGTCCACCAGGCAGCTTTTGGCGTGCACGAAGCCGGGACCGTATTCATAGATTTTGACGCCCGCTTCCAGCAGCACCCGGTAAAAACTGCGGGACATGCGGTAAATCAGCTTCTTGTCCGGCACGCCGGGCATGATGATGCGCACGTCCACACCCCGCCGGGCCGCCCGCACAAAGGCGTCCAGCAGCGCGTCACCCGGCATAAGATACGGGGTAAAGAACCAGGCGTAATTTTTCGCCTGGGACAGGAGATCGATATACAGTTCGTTGCTCGCTGCCACGGGCCGCAGGGGCGAATCATAAAAGCTGAGCACGCATCCGTCCGCATCCCCTTCCTTTTCCGCAGCGGCAGACGAAGCAAGGAACGCATCCGGAATGCGGCTGCCCGCAAAGGCGTTCCAGAATTCGGCGAACATCCGGGTGTAATTTTCCACGGCCGGGCCCTCCAGCCGGAAACCGGTATCCTTCCAATGGCCGTGCTTTTCGATATGGTTGATATACTCGTCCGCCAGGTTGATGCCGCCGCTGAAAGCCACCTTGCCGTCGATAATCAGCATTTTCCGGTGATCCCGGTTGTTGAGGGTGCCTTTAATGAAAAGCAGCGGGTTGAAGGCCACGCACTGGATACCCTTGTCCCGCAGGGCCTGGGCATTTTCTTTCGTATAAGTGGAAATGCTGCCAAGGTCGTCGTACAACATCCGCACATCCACGCCCTGGGCCGCCTTTCGCGCGAGGATTTCCACCATGGAATCCCACATCCGGCCGTTTTCCACGATAAAGTATTCCAGGAAAATGAACCGTTCGGCTTTTTCCATTTCCTCCAGCATGACAGGGAACATATCGTCCCCCAGGGGAAAGTATTTTGCGCTCCGGTTCGGCGCCGGCATAAAGCCCGTGATATCCTGCACCCAGCGGAAGGTCTGGGCCACGCGCCTGTCCTCCCGGTCAAGGGCGGCATAAAGAGGCGCAGGATCGGCCTGGGGCGCGGGGAGCGGCCTGGCCGCCTCCATTTTTTTGCGAAGCGGGCGGGTGGTGCGCTTATTGCCGAAAAACAGATACAGCGCCGCACCCGGCAGCGGAAACGCAAGGATCACCAGCAGCCACAGGATTTTATATGTACCCTCGTCCCGTTTGGTAATCAGGTACAGAACGAACAGAAACGCCAGCACCGACAAAACGACGTTGATGGCCGCCGCCCACGGGGCCAGCCACCGCATCAGAATATACAGCCAAAGGGCCTGCAGCAGCACGGCAGGCAGAATTGTCGCAATCCGGTGAAGAATCTTGTTCATGCTTATTTCCCCTTCTTTTCTTCGGTATCCGGATGAAAATCCCGGTCATAGGCATCCGCGATGCCGCCCTGGCCGTGCTTTTTGAGCCCGAAACGAATCAGCCTGCGTGCAATATCATAAAGGACTGCACACAGCGGCACCCCCACAATCATGCCCGTGATGCCCCACAAGCCCCCGAAGAGCAGAATGGCAAACATCACCCAGAAGCTGGAAAGCCCGGTGGAATTGCCCAGGATCTTGGGGCCGATCACGTTGCCGTCCAGCTGCTGGAGAATTACCACGAAAATGATGAAATACAGGCAGTGGAGCGGGTTTTCGAGCAGAATCAACAGTGCGCAGGGAATGGCGCCGATAAAGGGGCCGAAGAACGGGATGATGTTGGTAATCCCCACGATGACGCTGACCAGCGCGGCGGACTGGATACGCATCACCGTCGTGCCGATAAAGCAAAGAACGCCGATAATGGCGGAATCCAGCAGCTTGCCCATAAGGAAGCCGTTGAACATCCGATCGGCATAGCGGACCTCTTCCTCAATCATGTCCGCCGCGCGGCCCCGGAACACGCCGCGCAGCAGCATTCTGCTTTGAGCGGCAAATTTTTTCCGGCTGGCGAGAATATAGACGGAAATCAGAATGCCCAGGAACAGGTTCTTGACGACGCCGAAGAACACCGTCACCTGGGAGCCCAGGCCGGTAATCATCGCGCCCATGGAGGAAAGAAGATCGGTCTTCAGCCAATCGGTAATCTCCGCCGTGATGCGGCCGGAGAAATTATCCCAGCTTTCCTGCCATTCCGGCTTATTGGCCAGAACGTCGTGCAGCCAGGCATTGAGCGAAGCCAGCTCGCCGGGCACCGCGTTGGCAATGCCCACGACGCTGTTCCACACCTGCGGAATGACCAGCATGATCAGCACCCACACGATGGCGAGGGCCAGGAGCATGGCAATCAGGATGGACAGCCCGGAAATCAGCCCGGGCTTTGCCTTTTTCATCCAGGGAATGCGCCGCAGAAGACGCTCCAGCTTATTGCACCCCGGCGTCAGGATATAGGCGATCACCGCCCCGTAAACAAAGGGCTTCAGGATGTTCATCACCGTGCCCAGCGCCGCCCAGATATCCCCGATCCGGTACAGGAAAAAATAGCCCAGCACCGCAATCAACGCAATCGCCGCGCCCGTCACGCCCAATTTCAGGTATCTGCCGTTTTCGTCATCCTTCATCAATGATCACACCCTCCCCAAGGTTCATTTAGGTTTCGGAATACCCGCTCCCGTTCATTTCTCATTCCCGTTAAACAGCGCGTCGTACTGTTCCCGGGTGATGAGTGTTTTGCGGGGCTTCGAGCCCTCCGACGCGCTGATGATACCCCGTTTCTCCATTTCATCAATGAGCCGCCCGGCCCGGGCATAACCCACCCGCAGCCTGCGCTGCAGCATGCTGGTAGAGGACTGGCCGTCCTCCACCGCCATTTCAATGGCCTGCTGCAAAAGCTCCTGGAAACCCATTTCTCCCATGCCGCTGCCTGTCGAGCTGGGACCCTCGTCATAGCCGCTCACTTCGTCGGCTTCAGGCTTCTCCTGCACGGCCGCCTCCAGGTGCTCGATCACATTGGGGTCGTAATCGGCCTGATAGCGGCTGGAAATATAGCTGGCGACGGCGTTGACCTCGTCGTCCGTCACCAGGCAGCCCTGAACGCGAAGGGGCGAGGTGCCGGCAGGCTTATAGAGCATATCGCCCTTGCCCATCAGCTTTTCCGCGCCGTTGATATCGATGATGGTGCGGCTGTCCGTGCCGGAAGAAACGGCGAAGGCAATGCGGCTGGGGATATTGTTCTTGATGACGCCCGTAATGACGTCCACGGAGGGGCGCTGGGTGGCCAGCACCATATAAATGCCCGCGGCACGGGCCAGTGCGGCCAGGCGGCGGATGGATTCCTCCACGTCCTTGCGGCACACCTCCATCAGGTCCGCCATTTCGTCGATGATGACCACAATATTGGGCAGCACCTTGTCCGTTCCCTGGTTCGCCTTGTTGTAGCCCGCCAGGTTGCGCACGTTCTGCTCGCTGAATTTGCCGTAGCGTTCCATCATTTCCTGCACCACCCAGGAAAGGGCCCCGGCGGCTTTCCGGGGATCGCTCACCACGGGGACCAGGAGGTGGGGAATGCCGTTGTATACGTTGAGCTCCACCTGCTTGGGGTCGATCATAATAAGGCGCACCTGATCGGGAGACGTGCGGTACAGCAGGCTGCATACAATGGAATTGATGCACACCGATTTGCCGCTGCCCGTGGCGCCGGCAATGAGCAGGTGAGGCATTTTGCTGAGGTCGCACAGCACCGGCGCGCCTGCGATATCCTTGCCCAGGGCCACCAGCAGGGGGGACGGATTATTCTGCATTTCCGGGCTGTCCAGCACCTCCCGGAGAGCCACGGTGCTGACCAGGGCGTTTGGCACCTCGATGCCGATATAGCTGGTGCCCTGAATGGGCGCTTCCACGCGGACATTCTTGGCCTTGAGGTCGAGGGCCAGGTTGTCCGCCGTGGTGGTCACCCGGCTTACCTTCACGCCGGGAGCAATCTGGATGGCAAAGCGGGTAATGGAGGGGCCGTGCATGATCTGGCGCACCTGGGACTCCACGCCGAAGCTGGCCAGGGTATTTTCAATAATCTGCGCCCTGCGCTCATCCTCCTGGGCGGCGTCCTGCTGGGGCACATGCCGGGATTCGTTCAGCAGCCGGATGGGCGGCGCTTCATACCGGATCGGCAGCTGCATGCTGCCCTGGCGCACCTTGGGAGCCGAAGTGCCATCTATGCGGGCGTCAGGACGCGGCGCCGCGGGCCGGGGCGAAATGGGAATACGCTCTCCCGTAATGGGCACGGCAGGATCGGTATAAACGGGCTTGGGTTCGCCCTTCTGGGTGGTGTGTTCCGGCATATCGTCCTTTTCCAGAGAGGCCGCCCTGGTACGCACCTGGGCCGCCCAATCGGATTTGGGCGCGGCGGGCTTGGCCGCGGGAGCGGGCGACGGCGATACGGCCTTTTCCCGCACCGTGCTGTGTTCTTCCGGCCGGGGTGTTTCCCAGGGAACGTCGTCCGCAGCCGATTCTACAGGCAAAGGCTGCGGGGATGTTTTTTCGGGCCGCACAGGCATGTCCTTCGGCTTTTCGGGCTGAATCACTGCGGGAGCCGGTTTTACGGGCACGGGTTCAGGCCGCACAACCGGAACGGCAGGGGCGGCGGGCTTTGCGGCGGCCGGTTCAGCTTTGCGCGCGGGTTCTGCGGCGGGCGAAGCGGGCTTCCTGTTCGCGCTTCGCTGAGCCGGGGTTTCCCGCACCGGGATCGGCACGTCATAAAGATCGTTATTGACGGGATAAAATCCCTGTTCTTCCCGGGGCGGCGCATAAGGCGAAGGCTCGCAGGATTGGGAAGAAGCCGCCTCTTGCTGCTCCCAGCCCATATCCCGGTACACCTGCTGGCCGGGGGCCGGCTGTTCCATGGGAATATGCTGCACGACGGGAGCAGGCGTTTCCCGGGCCGCCTGTTCCGGCTGGGCCGCCGCCTGCTGTTCCCGCTGCAGACGCCTGGCTTCTCGTTTGGCCTGGCGACTGTCGCTGCGTTCGGAAGCGGAACGGAAAAGATCCCCCGGATTGATGCGGAACAAAACGAACGTCATCGCAATCAGCGCCGCAACCAGCAGCATAACCCCCAGCACCGGCCCGAAAATCCGCCAGACGGGATACGCGACCGCCATGCCCAGCATGCCGCCCGCGCCGGACGTGCCCAGCACGTACGCCCGGTTCAGGTAGGCCGCGTAACCGTCATAGCCGGTATCCATAAAGCGGTAATTCACCTTGCCGACATAATCCATCAGGGAGATGCCCGCGCCCGCCTGCTCCACCCTGGCAATGAGGGTATAAAATGCCAGTGCCGCCGCATAAATGCCGAAAAGCAGCGCCACGTCCCGCACGGCAACCCTGTGCCGGGCGGACACCAACAGCTTAATCCCGGCATAGGAAATCAATACCGGAAAAAAGGGGCACAGCCGCCCGCACAGCCCCGTCAGGGCTTTGTTCATCTGCCCCAGTACATAGCTTTCTCCCGGGGCAAAGAGGGAAATAAACCATGTAAGACCCAGGGCCAGCAGAGTGACGCCCAGAGTAATGGCAAAAGCCGCGCCCCGGCCGGTGGTGACCAGGGGCGGCTGCCCGTTATTGCTTTTTTTCGCCGCTGCGCTCATTCGTCAATTTCACTCCGATTGTTCTCAGTTTTCCAGGGCCATTTTGATATACTGCACCACGCCCTCCTCATCCGCATACAGGGTAAAGGATACGGGCCTGCCGTTATACGGGTTTTCAGGATCGTTGACATCATCCAGATAATACGTATAGACCAAAGCCGTGCCCGGGCAGACATGATACAGTTCCGCCGCGGCCTCCGGAATGGGAATGCGGATGCCCTCCCGGGCAAGCATTTTTTCCGCCTCGTCCAAGGTGGTTTTGCCCGTCTCGATGCCGTATTGATCCACCCGGGAAGTCAGCAGCCCGGTTACAACCGTTTCCGCTTCATCCGTCAGGATCAGCGTTCCCCGCAGCCGCGCTTCCTCCACCTCGTAATACGCGCCGCCGGGGTAATAGCCGGAATCCGTGGTGGCACGCAGGCGGGAAAGCGCATCCTCCAGAGGCGCAGTCAAATACGGTGCCGGAATCAGGCCATAGAATACGCCGCCGCGCATCCATTCGTCCATGGATTCACTAAGAGAAAAAGCATCGCGGGTGGGAGCATATCTTGCCTCATTCGTACCCCCGTGCATTGCCCGCATGGGAATGCCCTCAGCGGAGGTATCCAGGTAATCCCACAGTTCGCTGTACCGGAATGCCACCGTGCCGGAAAAACCGGACAGGAAGGACAGCTGATCGGACGGATAGCAGAAAATCAAATTGCCGTATCCGTCCAGGTAATAGCGGTCATAGGGCACGGGAAACAGTTGGCTGTTTTCAAGGTATGTGGACAGCGTTGGCTCCACTTCCCGCTCCAGATATTCCTCAATGAAGGCCTTCGCGCCCGCGGGGTCGGCAAAAAGCGTATCGAAGGGCACAGGTTCCCCCGTGGCCAGGTCAAACGTCATGGGGTAATACGCCTGTCCGGGGCGGCCTGCCGGCATCTTTCCCTCCGCACTGAACAAGAGGAAAAGGTAATCGGCGCCCAGGGTCATTTCGTAATCCATCCGCAGGCCCGTGCCGCCCGGCGAAAGAGCAGTCAGCAGCGCCTGGTAGGCGGGAAGCGACGCACCCTCCCGAACAGCCTGATTGATTTTTTCCGCCGTGCCGGAAAAAGCGGTATCCCCGGCGATAAATTCGGGCCAGCGCACAAAGCTGTCCGAAATGCCGGTCATCTCCTGCGGTTCAAAGCCCATGGGCATGCCGGTTTCCTGCGCCAAAGCCGTGCCCGGAAGCAGGCAGAGCGTCAGGAAAAGCGCGAGGGAAAGGGCTTTTGTCAGGCTGTGTTTCATCCAGTACCGCATGGCAATACCTCCACAAATAATAGTATATCACTTTATTCCCCGTTTTTCAAGGCGCCCAGCAGAATGGGCTGCATCTGCGCTGTTGGATTACAATACATATGGGACACCAAGCAAGAAAAGGAGGAAAAAGAATAGAAGGTTGACCGGCTGTGTGGT
>CANQKI010000038.1 GCA_947624355.1 uncultured Clostridia bacterium
CATACGTATTTCTCCTTCCTGGTTTTTGCTTGTCTTCTATTCTATCATACTTGTCCACTTTTTTAGTATACATCCAGAAGAATGTCAAAAATACGTGGAAAGGCTGCTTGACACGCTTCCGAAGGATTGACCGAAATAATCAACAAACAAGGCCCGCCAGGTTCATTCCTGACGGGCTTTTGCTGTCTGAAAGCGCTTCATTTCCTGCCGCTGGGATGCGCTGAAAAGTGCCTTTGCATCATCGGCAGAAAAGCCACAACGGCGGGCGCTGATAGCCTCCAGCATTGCCAACAGTGAAATATGCGGCCATGCTTCAAAACGAAAATAGGCCCATTTCTGGCCCGAATAGGGGCCATTTTGACCCCAAGCAGGGGCATGAAACAATCATTGCCAGGCTGTGCCATTGTTCCATAGCTCATTGCAGGACAAGTCAATTTCTCCATTCCAGGAGATGCCATAGCCTCCGGCATCTACTTTGACCTGATCGAACAGGCCCTTAACGCTTGACAGCGCTTGAAACGGCTCCCAAATGGCAAGCAGCGGCGCAACCTCGTACCGCTTGACAGTGCCATTCTGGAAAGACACCTTGAGGGCAAGACCGGGCAAAGGCTCAACAGCCCGCACACGTTCAAATGTCACGAAAACCCCTCCAATCAATCCAGCGGCGGCAGGCTTTCAAAGGTTTGCGTTTCCCAGATTCGCAGAAGCTGGGCCTGGTGCAGCTTCGCCCATTCAAGCACCAGCTTAAGCGCACGGGGCGGAAGATCACCTTCCATCAACTCCAACGTCTGGATATTGATAGACCCCATGTAAGTGCCACCGTAAAAAGCGTGAAAATGAGGCGGATTATGTTCCGATTGCTGGAAGTACATCTTGATGGTGATTCCGTAAAACCTCGCCAATTCCGGCATTGTCTTCGCCTCCACTTCTGATTATTGGTCAGTGCTGCCCTTTTTCTCTCCACGCTCACGGGGCATTGTCAGCAAGGCTTTCCCTGCCTTTTCATTGATCGCATCGATGATATATCTGGAATAAGCAGAATACCCGGAAGCCTTCACCTCTTGCTCAAGCGCTTCTTTCTCGCCGCGCTTTACCCTGAAACGGATGGTATCAAGATTTTCATCGATATAGCGGATCGTGGTCATTTTGCTCTTTTCAGTGTATGCCACTATGTACTCACCTCCCTGTTTATTTTATTATAGCGCACTAATTCACAAAAGGCAACACTGAAAAAATAGACAATAATTAGGGCACTAATTTTGTTAAGTATTACGATATTGCAATTAGGGCCCTAATATGCTATACTCTCATTGTCAGGAGGGGGAAGCAAGGTTGCCGGGCGAGAGATCGTCCAGCGTAAAGCCACCCTGACCGAGGAAAAGCCGTCATGGCGACGTAAGCGCCCCGGCACGCTGGCCACCTGTTCCCGCCTTCATCAAAAAAAGGAGGAAAGCAAGAATGAGCATCACGGAGATTGAAACCAAAGCCCGCGAATTGCAAGAACTCAAGCGGCTGCGGGAAGAACTGGAAGCGGAGATCACCGCTGCGGAAGACGCTATCAAAGCGGCCATGGGTGACGCGGAACAGATCACCGCTGGGGCCTACAAAGTGACCTGGCGGGCCGTCACCTCCAGCCGGATTGACACCACCGCGCTGAAGCGGGCGATGCCGGAAGTGGCCGCGCAGTTTACCAAGGTCACCACCACCCGGCGCTTCATTGTCGCTTGACGGCAAAACGCCCCGGCATGGCAGGGGAGGGCCTGTCGTGCCGGGGCTTGCATCACGGGATGAACCAATTTTACATCATTTGAAAGGAGATTGCAAGATGGAATTCTACTATTCAAAGCTGGCGGCGCGGATGATGGAGATCAAGAAGAATCACGAATGGCACTTTGAGGAACGCGCCGATGTGTGGCCGGATGCAGTTATCCGCCGTGCCCTGGATGGGGAACAGCTTCCGCTGTCCTATGCGCTGCGCGTCAAGCGGCTGTATTTCCCGAATGAGGATGTGACCGAGCTTTTCCAGCCGGACAGCATGACGGAAGGCCGGGAAACGCTTTCCTTCGCGGAGTGCGTCAAAACGCTGGAACATTCCTTCCTGGGCGAAGTCATGACTTCGGACGAATTTGAAGCGGTTGAATACTTCCTGCACCACACGAACGATAACAAGAACAAGCTGCTTTGGGCCACTCCAGCGGGCTATGTGCTGGGCTATGCTGCCGGGGTTCGTTCAGAGCGGGCGCGGAAAGAACACAAGCAGAGCGAACCGGACACGGAACCGCACACCAGCGGCAACAGTGACAAGCTGGCAGAGCTGATCGAGATCATGGGACAGCTTTCCGCCTATGACGCAAACTTCATCACGGTGACGGCAAGAACGCTTTTGAAGATCGAGAAAGGGGGGACAAAATAATCCTGAACAATGAAGCAATCCGGGCCGCTCCAATCGGGGCGGCTCTTTTCGTGCCGTCAAGCTGATGGCAGATCGGGACGCAGGGAATCATCTTGCGCTGATAGCAGATTGAGAAGCATGGAATCACCGTGCGCTGATGGCAGATCGTTCCGGCTGCTGTCAAGCTGGATGAACCGGGCCTGGCCTGTTCGCTTCGGATGTTGGCAGAGCGGCAGGAATCGCCCTGCATGATGGCAGATTGCTGAACCTGTGCGCCGTGCTGCTGTCAAGCCCTGCTGGCGGTAGCTTGGGACTTGTCTGATCGTTTCGCCCTGTTCGCTATCGAATGGATAAGCGCCGCGCAAAGGGCCATAAGCGGGCCTGTGCTGGGCTTTATTGCTGGTGGTGTATTCGCCTTGCCTGGCCTGTTGTCGCTTTCCTGCGGCATGACAGGCGGCTTTACTCGTGCCCTGGGCGGCATTGAACAAGCGCATAATGCCGGGGCCTGGTGTGCCCTGTATGATTGATGCCGTCGGGGTAATAAGGGGGCCTTTGCGTTCGCGTGGGGTAGGTCGTTTATGCACCCGCAAGAACAAAAAGGGCATTTCTGGCCGGGCAAACAGAACATAAATTTTACTACCCTTTATACCCTTATTTTTACCCTTTACACGATAACACACGTTAAACCGCAAAAAACTGTAAAAAGCTGAAAGCCTTGATTTTCCTTGCTTTTTCGGGAATGGAAAACACAGAAAAAGACGCAAAAAACGGGCATTTTATAATTCGAATCCTTCTTCCCCTGCCACGATACCGCGGGCAATGCGTTGTCCGCGGTATTTTTTTGTCTACAGCAGGCGGACTTTCAAGAATTCACGCGCAAAATCGGACAGAAAAAATCCCGGCGCAGTAAAAAATGTCGACGCTGTCAAAAAACTGCAAAACTTTGCAACAAAAATGTGAAGAAATGCCGCAAAATCCCTTGACAGAGGCGGGCAAAGCATGTAAAATAGCAATGTACGGCTATATGTTTCGCCGGACTTTGTCCGGCGGAACGGCTGTTTTCGGATACAGGATTGCATTTTTTTGCAAGCGGTTTGTCGCTTTAGCATATTGGGCGCCGGCGTGTGCCGCGCTTTTGTGTGTTTGAGTTGCGTGATTTGCGGTATCGGAATAACAGCGTGGCCGTATGGGAAGAAGGCCCTTCTTCCTGTATGGTTTTTTCATGTTGAAGAATTGGAACGGTTGGAAAAATTGAGTTTGAAAGGAGGATTGCCATGCCAACCTTTGTGTGGATCATACTGGCGGCGGTGATCGGCTGTGCCGTCGGTGTGATCGCAGGGTTCACGTACCGGAAAAATGTGGCCGAAAAGAAAATCGGCCGCACCGAGGAATATGCCAAAAAGCTTCTGGACGACGCCACACACCGTGCCGACGAAAAGAAGAAGGAAATGCTGCTGGAGGCCAAGGAAGAAATTCTGCACCTCAAGACCGAACTGGACAAGGAAATCCGCACCCGCAGGGCTGAACTGCAGCGCTCCGAGCGCCGCATGATCCAGCGGGAGGAAACGCTGGACAAGCGGGAAGAACAGCTGGAGAAAAAGCGGGACGGCCTGGCCGAACGCGAGGAATCACTGAACGAAAAATTCGCTCAGGCCCAGCAGGTGGAGGAAGAAGCGGAGCAGCTCAGGCAAAAGCAGGTGGAGGAGCTGGAACGCATCGCCACCATGACCCAGGATGAAGCCCGGCAAATCATCATGGACCGCGTCCAGAAGGAGGCCTTCCATGACGCTGCCGCCACCGTGCGCGATATCGAAAGCCGCGCCAAGGAAGAAGGCGAAAAGAAGGCCCGCAATATCATCGCCCTGGCCATTCAGAAATGCGCCGCCGACCATGTGGCCGAGACCACGGTGTCCGTCATCAATCTGCCCAACGACGATATGAAGGGACGCATCATCGGCCGGGAAGGCCGCAACATCCGCGCCCTGGAAACGGCCACCGGCGTCGACCTCATTATCGACGATACCCCCGAGGCCGTCATCGTTTCCGCTTTCGATCCCGTGCGCCGGGAAATCGCCCGGATCGCTATCGAAAAGCTGATTATGGACGGCCGCATCCACCCCGCCCGCATTGAGGAATGCGTGGAAAAGGCCAAGAAAGAAGTGGATAACCAGATCCGCGAGGCGGGCGAACAGGCCGTGTTTGAAACCGATCAGCACGGCATCCACCCCGAACTGGTCAAGCTCCTGGGCCGGATGCGCTTCCGCACCAGCTATGGCCAGAACGTGCTCAAGCACTCCATCGAGGTCAGCCACCTGGCCGGGCTCATGGCCGCCGAACTGGGGGCCGACGTGGCCCTGGCCAAGCGCGCCGGATTGCTGCACGATATCGGCAAGGCCGTCGATCATGAGCAGGAGGGCACCCATGTGTCCCTGGGCGGCGAGCTGGCCCGGAAATATCATGAGAGCCCCGACGTGATCCACGCGATCCTGGCCCACCATAACGACGTGGAGCCCCAGACCGTGGAGGCCGTCCTCGTCCAGGCCGCCGACGCTATCAGCGCCGCCCGGCCCGGCGCCCGCCGCGAATCCTTGGAAAATTACATCAAGCGCCTCACCAAGCTGGAAGAAATCGCCAATTCCTTCAGCGGCGTGGAAAAGTGCTTCGCTATCCAGTCCGGCCGCGAAGTGCGCATTATGGTCAAGCCCGAGGATGTCACCGACGAGGGCACCAAGGTGCTGGCCAAGGAAATCGCCAAGCGCATCGAAAAGGAAATGGAGTATCCCGGCCAGATCCGCGTGAACGTTATCCGCGAGACCCGCAGCACCGAGTACGCCAAGTAAGGCACCCAGGATCCCTGAACCAGGAACTCCCGGGGGCTTCTTCAGCCCCCGGACCCCCGAACCAGGGTACTGAGTACCCTGGACCCGCGGCTGCGGAACTGAGTTGGCGTGATATTCTAACAATGTGCCGCTGCTGCGTTTGGGTGTCGCTGGGAGACGCCGGAGCAGCACGAAAGCCAGAAAAAGCCCGTCGGGGTGAGAGCAAGCTCTTCCCCGAGCGGGCGTTTTTCTGTCTTTCTCCGGAGGGCAAGCCCTCCGGGCGGCGGCCTATGGCCGCCCTGCCCCGGCGAACGGATGGCAACAAAGCATCTTGCTGCATGCAAGCGTCGTTGATAAGCGGAACGCGTTTTCCGCTGCACTCGCAGAATGTTTCGTTGTACCTGCTGCTTGAAAATAAAGAATTCACTTGTCGCGTGCAAAGCGTTGTTGCGAAGCGTGACTTGTTTTCCGCTTTGCTCGCAAAGCCTTTCGTTTATCCAGATACAAACGGGAACAGAGAAACTTGCTGTGAGCAAAACATTGAAAGAAAGCGCAGCATGCTTTTGCTTCGTACGCAAAGTTTTTCGGATAACGGATACAAAGCAGCTTCCCGCGTGCGGAACATGGACGGCGATTAAGCCCCGCGACCTGAAAGCAATGAAGAACACTCGCGCAGGCCCAGGGCACGGCGGCGGTACGCCGCCAGCCCGGACAGGCTTGCCTGTCCGGGGAAAAGCCGGGAACAACCGATCAGGAAGAGCTTGCTCTTCCCTGGCGGTTTTCCCGGCTTTTCATTGTGCCCTGGGGCCGTCATGCTGCCACGTACCCAAAAGCAGCAGCGGCACACTGCTTGATTTACACGCTAACCCTGTTCCGCAGGAGTGGGGTCCAGGGGGATCATCCCCCTGGTGGGGTTGAGGGGCAAAGCCCCCAGAAGCCCCCTGGCGGGTGGGTCCGGGAGGCGCGTAGCCTCCCGGGGATCCTGGTCGGCGCGTTACTTCAGCACCAGGTGAATGGCGAAACCGCCGATTTCATCCTTGAGGTAGATGAACTTCATGCGGCCGTCGGGGGTAAAGGTGGCGGTGTCCTCGTCAAAAACGAAGCCGCGCTGTTCCATATGCCACTTGGCCCGGTCCACATTGGCGGTGCCCACGGCGATGTGGCCATGAGTGCCGCGGAACCAGGTCTTCATCATTTCGAAGCGCTCGCCCACGAACACGCCCTTGGCGCTGTCCTTGTTGAGGGGCCAGCCCAGGAGGGCGGAGAGCTTTTTCGCCTCATTGACGGCGGTTTCGGCGTTCTCGCTGTTAATGCCGATATGCACGACGTCCAGGCCCAGCATAATTTTCACGGCGTCCCGGGCCAGGGTTTCGATGCGGTCCCAATCCTGGGCGGCGATGGCGTCCTCAGGCACCATCCAGCTGCCGCCGCAGGCTGCGATCTTGGGGAAGGCCAGGTATTCGGGCAGGTTCTTTTCATTGATGCCGCCGGTGGGCACGAACTTCACGTCGCCGTAGGGCGCGCTCATGGCCTTGATCATTTTGAGGCCGCCCAGGGCCTCGGAGGGGAAGAATTTCACGGTTTTGAGCCCCAGCTGCAGCGCAGCCTCGATATCGCTGGGGTTGGCGCAGCCGGGGAGCACGGGATAGCCCTTCTCCAGGCAATGGCTGACCACGGTGGGATTGAGGCCGGGGGCCACGATATAGCCCGCGCCGGCGTTCCAGGCGCGGTCGGCCTGTTCGCAGGTGAGCACGGTGCCGGCGCCCAGGAGCACATCAGGCAGGGCCTCGTGCACCAGGCGGATGGCCTCCTCGGCGGCGTCGGTGCGGAAGGTGATTTCGGCCACGGGCAGGCCGCCGTTCTTGAGGGCGCGGCAGAGGGGTACGGCGTCCGCCGCGTTTTTGACCTTAATGACGGGCACCAGCCCGGCCAGGGAAAGCTGTTTGAGCATATCCATGATCTGTTCCTCCTTGTCAGATGCCGAAATATTCCTTGGCGTTGTTGTAGCAGATATCGCGCACCATCTGCTTCAGGAAATCGATATCGTTGGGGTATTCGCCGTTTTCCACCCACTGGCCGATGAGGTTGCACAGGATGCGGCGGAAATACTCGTGCCGGGGATAGCTGATGAAAGAGCGGCTGTCCGTCAGCATGCCCACGAAGGTGCCAAGAACGCCCAGATTGGCAAGGGTTTTGAGTTGGTCCTCCATGCCGCTTTTCTGATCCTGGAACCACCAGGCGGAGCCCATCTGAATCTTGCCCCGGATGCCCGACTGCTGGAAATTGCCCAGCATGGTGCCGATGGCGTAATTGTCGGCAGGGTTGAGGGAATAGAGGATGGTCTTGGGCAATTGCCCCTGGCTGTCCTGCAGGTCCATGAGGCGGGACAGGTTATAGGCGACGGGTTCATCCAAGATGGAGTCAAAGCCCACGTCCGGGCCGTAGCGGTGGAACATGGCGGTATTATTGTTGCGCAGGGCGGCAATGTGATACTGCTGCACCCAGCCCCGCTGGGCATACATGCCGCCCAGGCCGGCCAGCAGCACGGTGCGGTAGGCGTCGGCATGCTTTTTCTTGATTTCGCCGCCCGTCATGGCCGCCTGGAAGGCCTTGTCCGCCTGCTTGAAGGAGGGCTCGGCATAGGGTGCGGTATTGAGGGCATGGTCGGACACCCGGGCCCCGCAGGCGTGGAAATATTCCACCCGGCGCTCCAGGGCGGTGAGCACGTCAGCGGTGTTTTCAATGGGCATCCCCGCGGCCTGGGAAAGGCGCGCGATATAATCGGCAAACCCGGCCTGATCCACGTTCACGGCCTTGTCGGGCCGGAAGGCGGGCAGCACCCGGGCCTTCATGCGGCTCTCGGCGGCAATGGCCTGGTGATAGCCCAGGTCGTCCACGGGGTCGTCGGTGGTGCAGAGGTAGTCCACGTTGAACTTGTCAATGAGGGCCTGGGCGCGGTATTCGTCCCGCTGAAGCAGGTCGGAGGTGTAATCGTAAATTTCGGGGGCGGTTTTGGCGTTCAGCACGGTATCCACCCCGAACACCCGCTGGAGCTCCAGGTGCGTCCAGTGGTACAGGGGGTTGCCGATGGCGTGGGACAGGGCGTCGGCATAGGCGATGAATTTTTCCTTGGGGTCGCCGTCGCCGCGGATCAGCTCTTCGGGCACGCCCCAGCTGAGCATGGCGCGCCACTTGTAGTGGTCGCCCCCCAGCATGAGGTCGGTAATGTTTTCAAAGCGCTTGTTCTGGGCAATTTCCTTGGGGGAGAGATGGCAATGGTAATCGATGATGGGCATTTCCTTGGCCGCGTCGTGGTACAGGATCCGGGCCGTGTCGCTTTGCAAGAGAAAATCGGAATCCATGAATGGCTGCATAGCGTCTTCCTCCTTATCAAATTCCGCTGGAAAATATTATAAAACCAATGGAGCGCAAAGTCAATCCCGGGGCTGCGTCAGCTGCTGCTGAAGGTACCCGGCCAGGATGGATACGATCCGGGCGTTTCTGCCCCCGCGCATCACCACCACGTCGGCGTCGTGGATGTAATTCCGGATGTACTGATCGTACATGGGCTTGACGGTGGACAGGTACTGGGCCGAAATATTGTCGATGGCCCGGCCACGCTCCTTGATATCCCGGCTGATGCGGCGCAGAAGGCAGATATCGGGCTCCACGTTGATGTAGAGCTTGAGAAACATTTCGTTGCACAGCCGCTTATCGTAAAAGGCGTGAATTCCTTCCACAATCAGTACGTCGGCGGGGAACACCGTTTCCCCCGTGTCGCAGCGGCGGTGGTCGGCGTAATCGTAGGCTTTCCGGGTAATAGGTTTGCCTGAAAGCAGGGTCATGGCGTCCTGATAGAGCAGATCGTGGTCGAAAATGCCGGGCTCGTCGTAATTGAGATGGCACCGTTCCTCAAAGGGCATATCCGGGTGGTCAAAATAATACGCGTCCTGATTGAGCACCACGCTGGACGCGCCCATATCCCGCACCAGTTCCTTGGCCAGCGTGGTCTTGCCCGACCCGCTGGCGCCGCATATTCCGATAAACAGCATTCTTCCCGCCCCCTCGCCTGTTTTCTCCAAAATACCACAATTTGCGGCAGCCTTCAAGGGCATATCGCAATTTTATCCCTGCAAAAGCGCCTCTGCCCCCTGCTTCACCCGCAGGGCCGCAGCCTTCAGGGCGTTCTTCTTTTCTCCCTGCCCGGCCAGGACGTCCACCGCCTCCCGGAGGGAGAGGCCCTGCAGCGTCAGGTCGAATAACTGCGCCTCCAGGGATGCGGAGGAGGCGGGTTTTTCCTCCGGCAGACGGACGTTCCGCAGATCGGCCACCAGGCAGTATTCGCCCTTCTCGCTTTTGTCGTTGGCTTCCAGTGCCGCCAGGATTTCCTCCGGCGTGCCCCGGAGGGTCAGTTCGTGGAGCTTCGTCAGGTCGCAGCTGAGGGACAGTTTCGCCCCCGGCAGGGTTTCGGCCATGGCCGCCACCAGCGCTTTCACCCGGTGGGGCGATTCGTGGAACACCGCGCCGTTTCCCGCCCGGGCGGCTTTGAGCAGCGCGGCCGTCAAATCCTTTTTCTCCCGGGGCGGGAAGCCGTAAAAGGTGAAGGAGGGGAAATCGAATCCGCTGACGGACACCGCCGCCACGCAGGCACTGGGCCCGGCCACGGCCAGTACTGGGATGCCGGCCTCCGCTGCCAGGCGGGTCAGCTCGCAGCCAGGGTCCGAAATGGCGGGAGTGCCCGCGTCGGTCACCAGGGCCACGTCGATGTTTTCCCGCAGCATCCTTTCCACAATGCCGGGGGCGCGGCTTTTTTCATTGTGCTGATGGCAGGAAACCAGCGGCGCGGCAATGCCGAAATGGGCCGTCAGCTTCATGGTCACCCGGGTGTCCTCCGCCGCGATGAGGGCGACGCGCTTCAGGGTTTCCACCGCCCGGGGGCTCATGTCGGACAGATTGCCGATGGGCGTGGCCACCACGTACAATGTCATGTCCCTGCCTCCTTCCGGTTCTTTCTTTTTTCAATGGCGCTGAGCAGCGCCTCTATCCGGGGCCGGTTGTACCGCTGCAGAATCGCAAACAGCCCGTCGTACCCCGCCGCCAGCAGCGACGTGATCAGGAAAACGGGGAGCGCACCGAAAGCAAAGGAAGAAAACAACGGCACGAAGCTCAGCGGAATATTGATCTCGTGCACCGCTTCCGCCTGGCGCATGGAAGAGAGGATTTCTTCCGCCGTGTGCGTGCGCAGATTGAATTTTTCGGGGTCGTAGGTGGGCATCAGG
The DNA here is from genome assembly GCA_947624355.1 of uncultured Clostridia bacterium. Lineage (GTDB taxonomy): Bacteria > Bacillota > Clostridia > Christensenellales > Aristaeellaceae > RUG563. The sequence continues at coordinate 10,491 of CANQKI010000038.1, forward strand.
CCCTTCCACCGCTGCACCTTCATTTTTTCGTACAGCCGCTTTTCCTTTTCAGAAACGCGGAACCAGGGGCCGTCCCCCGGCCGCCAGTTATCCAGGACCGCGCCCGCCGCCAGCCGGACGGCAAAATGATAAAACACCGTTCCGGCTGTGATGGCGGCGGTTTCCGCCCAGTCCTGGCCCCACAGGGTAAAAAGCAGGACGAACGCCGTTGTCAGCAGCCCGGACAGGGTGGCCGCGCAAATCATGGCTTTACGCATCGTCCCGCCCCTTTTCGAAAATCCGCAGCGTGGCGCTGTGGGCCCGGGGATTGGCGGCCAGCTCTTCCGCCCCCGCCTTCACGACCCCGCCCAGCGCCCGGCCCACGGGCTTTTTCCCGCAGGTGCAGACGGGGGCCTTGGGGGGACAGGTGCAGGGGTTCTGCAAGGCGCGGAAGGTCTGCTTCACGATCCGGTCCTCAACGGAATGGAAAGTGATCACGCACAGACGGCCGCCAGGCAGCAGCAGGTCCACCCAGTCCCGCAGGGCGGCTTCCAGGGGAGCCAGTTCGTCGTTCACTGCAATGCGCACCGCCTGGAAGGTGCGCCGGGCGGGGTGCCCCTCGTCCTTCCTGCGCACGGCTTTGGGAATGGCGGCGTCCACCACCCGCACCAGGTCGCCCGTGGTTGCCAGGGGCTTTTCCGCCCGTTTTTCGATGAGCATCTGCGCAATGCGCGCCGCCCATTTTTCGTCGCCGTAATCCCGCAGAATCCGGGCAAATTCTTTTTCATCCACAGTGTTCACGTATTCCGCCGCCGTCATGCCCCGGCCTTGGTCCATCCGCATGTCCAGGGGGGCGTCGTCGTGGTACGAAAAGCCCCGGTCGGGGGTGTCCAATTGATAGGAAGAAACGCCCAGGTCCAGCAGCCCGCCGTTCAGCCGCACTCCGGGCAGCAGCGCCTTCACATCGTGAAAATTCCCGTGAATAGCCTGGAACCCGGGATACCCGCCCAGCCGGGCTGTGGCCGCCGCAATGGCCGCCTCGTCCCGGTCGATGCCAAACAAAACGCCCTTATCCCCGATCCGTTTGAGGATTTCCTCGCTGTGCCCGCCGCCGCCAAGCGTACCGTCGGCAAACACGCCGCCTGGCTGCGGCGCAAGCCCGTCCAGCGTTTCCTGCAGCAAAACCGGGATATGATGAAATGCCATAGCTACTCCCTGCGTGCGTTTCCCCGGACCTTTTGCCGATACCGGCGCCGGGGAGAAATGACGGGCTTTGCGGAATCGTCCATGCCCTGCGCCGCCCGGTTTTCAGTATATAAAGACCGGCTTCCTTTGTCAAGAATCCGATAAAAAAGGCCGTCGCGTTTTGTCACGACGGCCCATTCGTTTTTACCTTATTCGGCAGGGGTTTCCGGGGCTTCTTCAGCGGGAGCCGCTTCCACAGGAGCTTCTTCCGCGGCGGGGGCATCCTCGCCGGGGATTTCCATCTGCTCGCCGTTTTCTTCCATGGCTTCGTCCGCCAGCACTTCGCGGATGCTCAGGCTGATGCGCTTGGCCTCGGGATCAACGGCCAGCACCTTGACCCGCACGTTCTGACCGACGGTCAGCACGTCTTCCACCTTGGCGACGCGGGTGAGGGCCACCTGGGAAATGTGCACCAGGCCGTCCACGCCGGGCTCCAGAGCGATGAACGCGCCGAAGGGCCGGATGCGGACCACGGGCCGCTCGATAACGGAACCCACGGGATATTTTTCTTCGATGTTGTCCCAGGGCTTGGGCTGCAGCTGCTTGTAGCCCAGCTGGATGCGCTCGCGCTCGGGATCGAGGGAGAGGATCTTGACTTCCACTTCCTGGTTGATCTGCAGCACTTCGCTGGGATGGCCCACCCGGCTCCAGGCCAGATCGGTCACATGGATGAGGCCGTCCACCCCGTCCAGATCGACGAAAGCGCCGAAATCGGCGAACCGGCGGACGATGCCCTTCACCACCGCGCCCTCTTCCAGCTTGGCCCACGCGGCGGCCTTCCGGGCGGCGGATTCTTCCTCAATGACCTGCTTGCGGCTGGCCACGATGCGCTTCTTCTGCTTGTCCACGTCGATGATCTTAAGCTTCATGGGCTGGCCCACGAACTGGCCGATCTTTTCCACGTAGCGCTGGGCCAGCTGGGACGCGGGCACGAAGGCGCGCACGCCGCCCTCCACGCTGGCCAGCAGGCCGCCCTTGACGGCTTCCTTGCCAACCGCGTCGATGTATTCGCCCTTTTCGTACTTTTCCATGAGGGCTTCCCAGGCCTTGCGGTTGACGATGTTGCGCTGGGACAAAAGGACGTTGCCTTCACCGTCGTTGACCTTAACGACCTCCACCTCGATTTCATCCCCGAGGTTCACGTCCCTATCCACCAGATCCGCGCGTTTGATCAGCCCGTCGGACTTGTAACCGATATTGACGCAGACTTCGTCATCCGTAATCTGCACCACGGTGCCTGTCACGGTCTGGCCGGTGCGGATGCGGACGAGGGTTTTATCCACGTCGTCCATGGTGAGCGCCTGGCCCTCGGCCTCGGCGGCGACGGGTTCCTGGACTTCCTGATCGATGTGTTCCATGTCGTTCATGTGTGTGACAACCTCCTTAAATGACCAATCCGGTGTGGATGCGCCGGCGGCTATTCCTATGTATTCGGTGTGGATATCTGCAAAGTGCGGCGGAATTTCCTCCGCACGTTCCACCAGGCAGGTGCGCGGGCAAAGGGCGGCGCAAAGCTCGTATAATTTCCGGGTGTTGGCGCTGTTTCTGCCCCCGACGATCACCATCGCGTCCGCCTTTTTCGCCAGGGCCTGGGCGGCCTTCTGGCGGTTCTGGGTAGCGGGGCAGATGGTGCACTGGATTTTGAGATGCGGGATTTTTTCTTTCAGCAGGCCGATGATTTCTTCCCATGCGGCCATGGGAAAGGTGGTCTGGCTGACGGCCAGGGCAGCGTCCATGGGCGGAAGCGCCCGTGCGTCCTCCATGCTGCCCACGATGTGGCACGGGCCCATTTTCCATCCCGCCGTACCCTGCACCTCGGGGTGGTTCCGGTCGCCCACCAGGATGACGGGCAGGCCGTCCAGGCCCGCCTGCCGCACCGTCTGGTGCAGGCGCTTGACCGATTCACAGGTGCAGTCCCGCACGTCCAGGCCCAGGTCCCAGCACTTTTTTTCCGTTTCGGGGGCCACGCCGTGGCTGCGCAGCAGGATAATCCCGCCCTTTTCCGCGTCCCCGGGGCCCCGCACGGGCATGACGCCCGCTTCCTTCAGGGCGTTCACGGCCTCGGGATTGTGGATGAGTTCGCCCAGGGAATAGCAGGGGATTCCTTTTTCCCGGGCTTCCCGTGCGGCGGCAAATGCGGTTTCCATGGCTCTGCGAACGCCGGCACAGTAGCCGGAAGGCGCCGCGACGACATATGGCATCCGCATACCACCCCACACTTTGAGTGAATATCATTTTATTCGCCGCCCCTCCTTTATTTCCTTCTTTTTAATGGACTTTTTTTGAAAAAATTTTTGAATTTACATTTTTTTCGCGGAAAATCATCCGATAAAGCGTCTGCCCCGCAAACCGGATGAAAGCGCGAGGCTCCGGACAACCGGCCCCATCACCGGCAAAGCCGTCCTTTCAGCCGGAAAAAAGGCAGAGGGAAAGAAAGACGTCGTCACGCCATGCATTGGCAGAAATGTGGGCAAGTCTTTGAACTTAACGGTAAAATAATATGAATATGTGGGAAAATTGTTCTATTTTAAGCCAATATTTTATAAAAAAGTGGTAATTATATCCCAAACAAAAAAACGGACACGGATTCTTCCGCGCCCGCTTTTGGTTTTTCCGGCATCAAAGCTCGTATTTGGCCAGCCAGTTATCGAATTTCAGGTACACGTCGCTGTAATTCTGGTACAGCTGGTCGTTTTCATTGAGGGTGAATTTATCGGTGGTCTCGTCGTAAACGTAATTTCCCGAGCTCAGCTGTTCCCGGGCGTACTGTTCCGCGGTCTGGGCAGCGGTCAGTACCTCCACCAGGTCGTTCAGCCCGTCGGCGCTCACCGCCTGCACCCTGCCAATGAGGCCGGGGAAATAATCCTCACTGGCCTGGGCTGCATACCCGTAAGGCCCGTCGTCCTGCAGGTAATGTTCCACGTCCCCGGCATAGAGGTAATAGGTGACGGAGGAGCCGTCCTCCGTGACGCTGGAGCTTTGATACTCCGTCCATTGGCTGATAAAGTGCAGGTAATCGAACATGGCGTAAATATCGGCAATGACGCCGTCCTCGGCCAGGGCCTGGTAGAGGGCATAGTCCTCCGATACGTCGGAAAGGTCCACAATCTCGCAGGCGGCGTCGGCGATACGGTAGCCGTACTGGTAGCCGTAGGAATCGGTGAAATCCCCCACCTCCAGGGTGCCGTTGATGCGGACCGGGCGGTTGGTGAATTCAAATTTGCCGCCCTGCTTGGCGTAAACCGCCATGGTGTTGGCCAGCTGGGTGGTGTTGGGAATGCAGAAGGGGCAGCTCTGATAAGGCATATTCATCAGGTAAATATAGCTGCCGTCCAGAGGCGACAGGGTGGCCATATAGCCCACCAGCGTGACGGGTTTGCCGTTCAGTTTTTCAAGATCGTCGACAGATTGGGAAAAGCTGAGCTTGCTTGCGCCCTCTTCCTGGGCGGCGCCGCAGCCGGAAAGCACGGCGGCCGTCAGCGCCAGCAGGAGGGCAAGGCATACCATGCGGTTCTTTTTCATTGGGAAACGCCTCCTTTTACCGGGTCGTGCCGGGCCATGGACGCCGTCATGAAGACGGTGGGCAGGGTGCTCACCAGGAAAACGACGAGCAGAATGGCCCATTCAATGGGATACACATGGGCGGCGTTCAGGGCAATGCCCATTCCCGCCACAAAGCCGCGGATGCAAAGCAGAATCAGGTGGGCGGCCCCCAGGGAGAAGGCCATGGAGAACAGCCCCATCACCGCGTTCTGCAGCAGGTACATCCGGTTGATATGCCCCATGGAAATGCCGATCAGGCGCATCAGGGCGATTTCCCGCCGGGCGTCATACAGGTTCAGGGCGGCAATCACCGAAATCACCAGCAGGTTCATCACCATCACCACCGCGCAAAGGGCGTATACGATGGTGCGGCTGAGGTCCACGTTTTCCAGCACCTCCCGGAGCACCGTGTTGGGGTTGATGGCCAGGAGGGAAGCGTCGGATTTGTAATGGTTCATCAGGGCCTGATAGTCGGCAATGCTGCGGCAGCGCACCAGCACGGCGCAGATTTCGCCTTCCTCGTGCTCGTGGGCTTCCTCCTGCCCTTCCGCTTCCTCCTGCTCTTCTTCATGATTGTGCAATGCCCACACGGTGGTGCAGGGGGTGAACACCGCCCGGTCGAACGCGGTATTGGTGCGGTTCAGGATGCCCACGACGGTCAGCGGCGCGGCTTCATGGGAAGCGCCCGTGCCGGACAGGCCGTGGGAGGTGATCAGCGTATCGCCTACCTTCAGGCCGTACTGCCGGGCGGTATCATAGCCCACCACGGCCTCGAAGGTATCGGCAAACAGGACGCCCTCCCGCAGGGGCTTATCGGAAAGCAGGGCGGGGGACGTGCCCACGATCGGGGCGTCGTTATAGCTGTCGCCCATGCTGAAGGGCACGGCTTCGGCCACCGCCCCGGTGGAAAGAAGCTCGTTCACCATATCATAGGGAATGGTGCCCAGCGGCTGATCGGTAAAGAACAGGGTGTTCATGGCCAATTGGGTGGAGCTGCCCGCCGGGCCGATGATCATATCGTACCGGGAAGCGCCGCCGATGATGCCCTCGGACACCTGGGTGGAAATATTATAGGAAAGCAGGGCCACCCCCGCCGAAACCACAATGGAAAGGGCGGAAAGCAGCAGCCGGCCCAGCCGGGTGGCCATATGGCGGAATGCGAAGCGGATCATCAGGCCGTCGCCTCCCCTCTGGCTACCTGGTTCATATCCAGGACATGGTCAAACATCCCGGACAGCCGGTCGTCATGGGTCACGGCGATGAGGGTGCCGCCGTTCAGGTTATCGATGAGCTGGCGCATCACGGCGCTGCCCACCTCGAAATTCAGGTTGCCCGTGGGCTCGTCGGCCAGCACGATGGGCGGGTTTTTGATCAGCGCCCGGGCAATGGCCACCCGCTGCCTTTCGCCGCCGGACAAATTGCGCACCCGGCGCTTTTTCAGGCGCAGGATGCCCAGCCGGTCCAGCAGCGCGTCCATATTGCCCACGTCCACGCCTTCCAGGCGCAGGATATCGATATTGTCCCGCACGGTCATATCGCCAAGCAGCTTGAAATCCTGGAAAATATAGCCGATCTGATGAATGCGGAAATCGTCCCGCTGGCGCTGGGACCAGACGGCGACGTCCTTGTCGTCGATGCATACGCTGCCCTCGGTGGGGGTCAGGATGCCGGCAATCATATTGAGCAGCGTGGTTTTGCCGCAGCCCGAAGCGCCCAGCAGCGCATAGGAATGCCCGGCCTCAAAGGCCAGATCCTGATAGCGGATGGACGAGCCGTCGGCAAAACGCATGATCAGTCCTTTTGTTTCGATCATGATGGTTTTCCTCCGTATTTTCGAATATAAAATTGTACGCAAAGAAAAGATACGGGGAAAAGCTTAATCGTTCATATGCGTTCCGGGAAATACAAAGGTAAGATAGAAAGAGCGCCCCGCCCCGTCAAGCGGCAGGAAAACAAGAATCAGCAGCGTGAACGCCGCAAAAGCAAGACCAATCGCGGAAAAAAGCGGACAAAAATCGCCGTCCAGGCAGGCGCAGACCGGGCACGCGTCGAGGGCCGCGCAGCGATGCCCCGGCCCCAGGGTGTGCAGCGACGCAAAAAGGCCCAGCAGAAGGGGGACAAGCAGCAAAACAGCCAGCATCCTGCGCCGGGTTGTCTTCATGGCTTCGTCCTCCTTTCGCCGTATTCGCGGGTATTATAGCACCGGCCAAAACCTTTGTCAAACAGGGAAGAGCCCTGTAAATTGTAAACTTTTTTTGAATGCGGGCGGCCGCCTTTTTTCCTGGGAAACGCCGCGCGAAAAAGGAAGGCCCGCTGTTTTTTGCGGGCTGTCAGCATTTTTACCGTTTTTGCAATTGCACTTTCCGGGAAAAAAGGTATAATATTTGAAGCAGGGCAGAAACACCCAGAAATAATGAAGGAGAAATGCGGCATGATTTATCCCAAAATCGGCATCCGGCCCGCCATCGACGGCCGCTGGGGCGGCATCCGGGAATCCCTGGAGGAGCAGACCATGGGCATGGCCAGGGCCGCCAAAGAACTGATCGAAACCCTCCGCTATCCGGACGGCACGAACCTGCAGGCTGTCATCGCTCCCTCCACCATCGGCGGCGGGGCCGAAGCGGCAAAGTGCCAGGAATATTTTGCCACCCAGAACGTCACCGCCACCCTGACCGTGACCCCCTGCTGGTGCTACGGCATGGAGACCTTCGATATGGATCCCCACACCGTGAAAGCCGTCTGGGGCTTCAACGGCACCGAGCGGCCCGGGGCCGTGTATCTGGCCGCCGTGCTGGCCGCCTACGCGCAAAAGGGTCTGCCCGCCTTCTCCATTTACGGTCATGACGTGCAGGATATGGACGACCGGACGATTCCCCCCGACGTAGCCGATAAGATCGTGCGCTTTGCCAAGGGCGCGGCGGCTGTCGGCTGGATGCGGAACAAATCTTACGTCAATATCGGCGGTGTGGCCATGGGCATCATGGGGGCCTACTGCGACACGAACATGTTCCAGAAGTACTTCGGTATCCGGGCCGAGTGGGTGGATATGACCGAGCTGCTTCGCCGCATCACCCTGGAAATTTACGATCACGATGAATACGAAAAGGCCCTCCGGTGGATCCGGGCCAACTGCCCGGAGGGCTTTGACAAGAACGCCGGGAAGGCGCTTTCCGATATCATCCAAAAGAGCAAGGTGATTTCCCCGGACAAGGACTGGGAATTCATCGCCAAGTTTTCCCTCATCGTGCGGGACATCCTTTACGGCAATCCCAAGCTGGACGAAATGGGCTGGCATGAGGAAGCGCTGGGCAAAAACGCCGTGGCCGGCGGATTCCAGGGCCAGCGGCAGTGGACGGACTGGCTGCCCAACGGGGACTTTACCGAATCCATCCTGGCCTCCACCTTTGACTGGAACGGCGTCAAAATGCCCACCCCCTTCGCCACCGAGAACGACACCCTGAACGGCGTTTCCATGATGCTGGGCACGCTGATCACCCATACCGCCCCCTGCTTCCACGACGTACGCACCTACTGGAGCCCCGAGGCCGTGGAGCGCGTGACGGGCTGGAAGCCCACGGGGAACGCGGCCGGGGGCTTTATCCACCTGATCAACTCGGGGGCCACTGCCCTGGACGGCACGGCGGCGGCGGTCAACGAACGGGGCGAACATTGCCATAAGCCCTTCTGGGAAATGGCCGAAAAGGATATTGCTGCCTGCCTCAAGGCTACCGACTGGTGCCGGGCGGATTACCAGTATTTCCGGGGCGGCGGCTTCTCCTGCCACTACAAAACCGTGGCCGAGGTGCCCGTTACCATGCTGCGCCTGAGCATCGTGGAGGGCGTGGACCCCGTGATGCAGATCGCCGAGGGCGTCACCGTCACCCTGCCGGAAGACGTGCACCGCGCCCTGGACCAGCGCACTGATCCCACCTGGCCCACCACCTGGTTCGCGCCCCGCATTACAGGGGAAGGGGCTTTCCGGGACGTTTACTCCGTCATGGCCAACTGGAGCGCCAATCACGGCGTCACGGTGTACGGCCATGTGGGGGCCGACCTGATTACCCTGTGCGCCATGCTGCGCATCCCGGTTTCCATGCACAACGTGCCCGAAACGCAGGTGTACCGGCCCCACTGCTGGTCCGCTTTCGGGACGCAGGACACCCAGGCCGCCGATTTTGCCGCCTGCCGGCATTACGGACCTCTGTACGATTGAAAAAAGGAGATTGAGAAAAAATGGAACGTTTGAACGCCGCTTTGGCGGATAAGCAGGGCCGCCCGGAACACATCCGGGTGATGCAGTTCGGGGAAGGAAATTTTCTGCGGGCTTTTGTGGACGAAATGCTGGATAACCTCAACTGCAAGGCCGGGGGCGATTACGGCGTGGCCGTGGTGCAGCCCCTGCCTCAGGGCCTGTGCGGCATGCTCAGGGAGCAGGACTGCCTCTACACCGTCATGCTCCGGGGCCGGGAAGAGGAAGGCGACGTGAAGCGGGCGCGGATCGTAAAATCCGTGCTGGACACGGTGGAGCCCTACCGGGATTTCGACGCTTATCTGGCCCTGGCGAAAATCGACACCCTGCGCTTTATCGTCAGCAACACCACCGAGGCCGGCATCGTCTACACGGGTCAGGACAGCTATGACGACCGGCCCCAGGCCTCCTATCCCGGCAAGCTGACCCGCTTCCTCCACGAGCGCTACCGCCTGGGCAAGCCGGGCTTCATCCTGCTGCCCTGCGAGCTCATCGACGACAACGGCTTCCATCTCCGGGACGCCGTCCTCAAAACGGCGGAGCAGTGGAACCTGGGTGCGGACTTCATCCGCTGGATCAAGGAAGAAAACATCTTCTGCTCCACCCTGGTGGACCGGATCGTGACCGGCTTCCCCCGGAACGAAAAAGAGGCCCTGTGGCAGGAGCTGGGATACGAAGACCAGCTGCTGGACACCGCCGAGCCCTTCGGCCTGTGGGTCATTGAGGGGCCGGAGCAGGTGAAAAAGGAGCTGCCGCTGGATACGGTCAACCCCGTGGTGTTCACCGATAACGTGAAGCCCTACAAGCTCCGCAAGGTCCGCATGCTCAACGGCGCCCATACCACCATGGTGCTGGGGGCGTACCTGGCCGGGCTGGACACCGTGGGGGAATGCATGGCGGACAAGACCGTGCGCCCCTTCCTGGACAAAGCCCTGCAGACCGAAATCATGCCTTACGTGCCCCTGCCCCGGCCCGTAGTGCAGGAATTTGCCGAGGCCGTGTGCCGCCGGTTTGAAAATCCCTACAACCGACACGAGCTTTTGTCCATCGCCCTCAATTCGGTGAGCAAGTGGGTGGCCCGGGTGCTGCCCTCCGTAAAGGACTGCGCGGAAAAAACGGGCGCGGCCCCGGACTGCCTGGCCTTCGGCCTTTCTTCCCTCATCTGGTTCTACGCCGGACTGCGGAAGGACGAAAAGGGCGATTGCTTCAACCTCCGGGGAGAGCAGCCCTATCCTGTCCGGGACGACGCGCCCGTCCTCGCCTTCTTTGAAAAAATGGGCCGGGATACGGCCCCCGGAACGCTAGCGAAGGAAACGCTTTGCAATGCCGCCCTTTGGGGCGAGGACCTGACGAAGGTTCCGGGTCTTCTGGAAAAGGTAACGGCGCAGCTGACCGACATCGCGGCCCTGGGTGTCCGCGCCGCCATGGAAAAGGTGACAGCATGAGCGATTATCTGCAGTTGAATCAGCGGGACAACGTGGGCGTGCTGATTGCGCCCCGGGGGGAAATTCCCGCCGGCCACAAAATCGCCCTGCGGGACATTGCCAGGGGGGAAAGGGTCGTGAAATACGGCTGCCCCATCGGCATCGCCACGGCGGATATCCGGGCGGGGGAGTGGGTGCATTCCCACAACCTGAAAACGGCCCTGGGGGGCGAAAAGGATTACGTTTACGCCCCCGAATCCCATCCCGCTGCCGCGCCTTCTGAGGGCACATTCATGGGCTATGCCCGCCCGGACGGCCGCGTGGGCGTGCGGAACGAAATCTGGGTGCTGCCCCTGGTCGGGTGCGTGAACCACACGGCGGAGCGGGCGGCGGAAAAGGCACGGCAGGCTTTGAATGCCCCCGTTTATGCCTTCACCCACCCCTACGGCTGCAGTCAGCTGGGGGAGGACCACAACCGCACCCGGGAGCTGCTCTGCGCCCTGTGCCGCCATCCCAACGCGGGGGGCGTGCTGGTGCTGGGCCTGGGCTGCGAAAACAATAGCATGGCCGTTTTCCGGGAAAAACTGGGGCCTGTGGACGAAGAACGGGTCAAATTCCTGGTCTGCCAGGAAACGGAGGATGAGGAAGAAGCGGCCTTTACCCTGATTTCCGAAATCTGGAAAACGGCGCAGAAGGACGAACGCACGCTCCAGCCCGTGTCGAAGCTGGTGATCGGCCTTAAGTGCGGCGGCTCGGACGGGTTTTCGGGTATCACGGCCAATCCCCTGCTGGGGGCCCTCAGCGACGGCGTCTGCGCCGCGGGCGGCACGGCCCTGCTCACCGAAGTGCCCGAAATGTTCGGGGCGGAAGAATTGCTCATGGCCCGGTGCGAAAACGAAGCAGTCTTCCAAAAAACCTGCGATCTCGTCAACGGCTTTAAGCGCTATTACGAAGAAAACCATATGCCGGTGTACGAAAACCCCTCCCCCGGCAACAAAGCGGGTGGCATCACCACCCTGGAAGAGAAAAGCCTGGGCTGCACCCAGAAGGGCGGCCTGGCCACCGTGCGGGACGTGCTGCCTTACGCCGCCCCCGTCCGCACCCCGGGGCTGAACCTGGTCTGGGGCCCGGGCAACGATATCTGTGCCGTCACGGCCCTGACGGCGGCCGGGGCACAGCTGATTCTGTTTACTACCGGCCGGGGAACGCCCCTGGGCGGCCCCGCACCCACCCTGAAGGTGGCCACCAACGGCGACCTGGCGGCACGGAAAGCCGCCTGGGTGGATTTCAACGCGGGCAAGCTGCTTTCCGGCACGCCCATGGACGCGGCGGCCAAAGAACTGCTGCAGCTGGTGCTGGATACGGCCTCCGGCCGGGAAACGGCCGCCGAACGCCGGGGCTACCGGGAAATCGCTATTTTCAAGTCCGGCGTGACGCTTTGAGGCTGGTTTGAAACACTATTACGGCAGGTTATCCAGGGGCTTCCCTGGGGCTTTGCCCCAGTCCCCACCAGGGGGATGATCCCCCTGGACCCCACTTTTGGCGAACAGGAAAGGCTTGGATAACAAACACTGTGCGCCTGTAGCTTTGATACGCAATAGCATGACGGCCTCAGGGCACCTTGAAAAGGCAGGGAACCTGACGGAGAGAAAGCAAGCTTTCTCCCGCAGGGTTACCCTGCCTTTTCCCCGGACAGGCTTGCCTGTCCGGGCTGGCGGCGTACCGCCGCCGTGCCCTGGGCCTGCGCGGGTGTTCTTCATTGCGTTCGTGTTGTGCTGCTGAATCGCCATCCATGTTCCGCACGCGGCAAGCTGCTTTGTATCCGTTATCCGAAACGCTTTGCAGGCAAAACAAAAGCATGCAGCGCTTTCTTTCAATGCTTTGCTCATGGCAAGTTTCTTTGCTGCCGTTTGTATCGGGATAAACGAAACTTTTTGCGGGCACAGCGGAAAATAAGTTACGCTTTGCAATACCGCTTGCACGCAACAAGCGCTTTTTATTATTCAAGCAACAGATTCAACGAAACGCTTTATGGGTGAAACGGGAAACAAGTTATGCTCCATAACAGTGCCGGATACGCTGTAAAAAGCTTTATCGTCAACCGTTCGCCGGGGCAGGGCGGCCATGGGCCGCCGCCCGGAGGGCTTGCCCTCCGGAGAAAGACAGAAAACCCCGCGGGTGGGAGCTTGCTCACATCCCGAGGGGTTTTCTGTCTTTCGTGCTGCTCCGGCGTCTCTCCGCGACACCCAAAAGCAGCAGCGGCACATTGTTAGAATATCACGCCCACCTTGTTCCGCAAATGCGGGTCCAGGGTACTCAGTACCCTGGCGCAGGGTTTGGGGCCGCGGAGGCCCCAAGAAAGCCTCCGTTTTACGCCAGTTTCGCGCCGCACTCGGGGCAGAATTTCGCGGCGCGCGGGATTTTTTTGCCGCACTCCTGGCAGAATTTCGTATCCCCTTCGGAGGCGGCTGCCGGAGCGGGAGCGGGCTGCGCTGTGCCTGCCTGGGCGGCGGCCTGCATGGCTTGGGCCATCATCATGCCGGCGCCCATGCCGGCGCCCATGCCCGCCGTGCCGCCCTGATTATTGGCGGCGTCACGCATGGCCTCGGCGGCCTGGAACTGGGTATACCTGTTCAGGTCGCCCACCACGCCCATGGAGGTGCGGCGGTCCATGGCCTTTTCCACTTCTTCGGGCAGAGAGATATTTTCGATAACGAAGGACTCCAGCTTCAGGCCCAGCCCGGCAATCCGGGGGGCCAGCACCTGCAGGGCGTACTGGGAAAGCTCGTCATAATTGGCGGCCAGGTCCAGGGCGGGAATCTTGCTCTGGGCGATGGCGTCCGACAGGCCCGAAACCAGCGTGCGCTTAATCTGCCCCGTCACGCCTTCCGTGGTCATGTAGGCCGCGGTGCCGAACACTTCTTTGAGGAACACGGCGGGATCGGCCACCCGGAAGGAATAAATGCCGTAAGCGCGGAGGCGCACCATGCCGAACTCCGCGTCCCGCATCATCACCGGGCTGCCCGTGCCCCATTTCTGGTCCAGGAACTGCTTGGTGTTCACGAAGTAGACCTCGGCCTTGAAGGGGGAATTGAACCCGAATTTCCAGGACTGCAGGGCCGTCATAATGGGCATATTCTGGGTGGACAGCTCATAGCGGCCGGGCTGAAACACGTCGGCGATCCTGCCCTCGTTCACCATGACTGCCACCTGGCTTTCCCGTACGGTCAGCTGCGCGCCCATCATGATTTCCTTGCCGTTCCGGTCGTAGCGGTACACCATGGTATCGTCCGTGGAATCCTTCCATTCGATCACGTCCACGAACTGGCCCTTCACGATATTGCCGATGCTGCTGAAAATACCCATTTGATTTCCTCCCGAAAAATTACGCAATCAGGTCCTTGAGCCCGTTCAGCCAGGATATGTTCACAACCGACAGATCCAGATCCAGGTATTCCTTGATTTTCTGAATGCTGCTTTGCACATGCTCATCCACCCGTGCGGCAAAAATCTCGGAATCCTCGGGCACGTCGTTGGCCATGGGAATGCAGGCCAAGCGGATGTGCCGGGGGGTAAGCACGCCCACGGCGTAATAAATGCCGTCCACATAGCGGCCGAAGAAATTGTTCCGCAGGGCGCTTTCCAGGCGCTCCTGGGCGTGGCCGTGATGTTCGGAAAGGTAGATTTCCCCCTGGGGCATATCGATTTCATACAAAAGCCCCGGCGCGTCCAGGGAGAGCCGGGCGCGGATCAGGCTCAGCCCCCGTTTGAGGGTGGACCAGTCCCTGAATTCCCCGGCCAGCATGCCGTGGGTTACCTCGTCCCGCAGCATGGTGAGCATGGCTTCCTCGTCGTAATAATCGTCGATGAAATCGGCATGCAGCCGATCCAGCACCGTTTTCATTTCCTGCAGGGCGGGCAGCTGTTTTTCCAGGGAATCGTACACGGCGAAGACGGGCAGGCTGGGCCGGCCGTAACGCAGAAACCGTTTCAGCGGCGCGGCGGCGGCCTTTTCCATCCGGTAGCCCACGGCGTCCACCGCCGTGGAATTGAGGAGGGCAATGGCGTCCTCGGCCGTTTCCGCAATCTGCGGCGGGCGGCAGTTCAGCCGCGGCCAGTCGATCCGGCTGCGGAACAGGGCAGCGATCTCTTTCTGATCCGTTACAAGCAGCAGTTTGTACATCCGCACTCACTCCCCCAGGCGCGGCATGGACCGCGCAGTGATATCCCCGCCGGTTAAGCGGCGGCAGGGCCGGCACAGCCGGAAGCGAATTTCAACCCCATTACATTATAGCATAACAAAAAAATGATGGCAAGACCCGTCGAAAATTCTCCCAAAATCGGATGTTGGATTACAATACATATAGGACACCAAGCAAGAAAAGGAGGAAAAAGAGATAGAAGGTTGACCGGCTGTGTGGTAAGATAAAGCTGCTAAACTAC
>CANQKI010000039.1 GCA_947624355.1 uncultured Clostridia bacterium
TATCTGCTGGGGGAAATGCCCTATGAGCAGATGGTGAAGGAGCTGGGCGACGCCATCAAGAAATTCGCCAAGCGGCAGGTCACCTGGTTCAAGAAAGACAAGGCCATTCATTGGCTCAATATGCAGGGAAATCCGGAGGAAGAGGCCGCCGGGCTCATTGCCCCTTTCCTGGCCGGGGAAGCTGTGCCGCCTGCCGAAGAGCTGGTTCTCTGCCGCCCGGACGCGTCCATGCTGCGGGAAATCGCCGCCTATCGGGCCGAGTTTGCCGGAAACCAACGCGACCTGGCGGGCGTCGGCGCATTGAAACGGACAGCCGATCCCATGGAGTGGCTGGCCGACTGCGCAAACCGGGCTGACCCTGCCCGGGTGCCGCCGGGCAAGGTGCTTGCCACGCAGTTTGTATACGTCCGCAAACGCGATCAGAAGATTGTGGGGATGATCGACCTGCGGCACGAGCTGAACGATTACCTGTGCCGTTTCGGCGGGCATATTGGCTATTCCGTCCGCCCCAGCGAACGCCTCAAGGGCTACGGAACCCGGATGCTGGCGGCGGCGCTGGAGGAGGCCCGCAAAACCGGCCTTTCCCGCGTGCTCGTCACCTGCGACGAAAGCAACGAAGGCAGCCGGAAGGTAATCCTCCGCAACGGCGGCCAGTACGAAAACACCGTGGAGGAACCGGGCGAGCCGGAAAAGGTGGAGCGGTACTGGATCACGCTGTAAGCAGGGGCCCCCGGGGGCTTCTTCAGCCCCCGGACCCCTGAACCAGGGTACTGAGTACCCTGGACCCGCATTTGCGGAACCGTGTTGGCGGGTAAGTCAAACAATGTGCCGCTGGAGCTATGGGTGGGCGATAGCATGACGGCCCCAGGGCATTTAGAAAAGCCGGGAAAACCGCCGGGGAAAAGCGAGCTTTTCCCGATCGGTTGTTCCCGGCTTTTCCCCGGATACGCAAGCGTATCCGGGCTGGCGGCGTACCGCCGCCGTGCCCTGGGCCTGCGGGAGTGTTCTTCATGGCTCTCGTATTGCGTAACTGAAACGTTACCCATGTTTCGTACGCGGCAAGCTGCTTTATTGCCATTTGTATCGGAATCAGCGAAACGATTTGCGAGCGTAACAGGAAACAAGTTGCGCTTCGCAACGATGTTTTGCACACAATAAGATGCTTTGTCGTTCTCCGTTCGCCGGGGCAGGGCGGCCATGGGCCGCCGCCCGGAGGGCTTGCCCTCCGGAGAAAGACAGAAAAATGCCCGCTCGGGAAGAGCTTGCTCTTCATCCGACGGGCTTTTTCTGTCTTTCGTGCTGCCTCGGCGTCTTATTACGATACCCAAAACAGCTTCAGCGGCATATTGTCTGAATGACGCGTCAACTCTGTTCCGCAAATGTGGGTCCAGGGTACTCAGTACCCTGGTTCAGGGGTCTGGGGGCCGAAGAGGCCCCCAGCGGTATCACACCAATTACAGCAGCGTAATCCCTGCGGCTTCGCAGATTCGGCGGGTATCCGGGTCCCAGTAGGAAGACTGCACCTCGCCGATATGGGCCTTACCCAGCAGCAGCATGCACATGCGGCTTTGACCGATGCCGCCGCCGATGGTATAGGGCAGCTCGCCCCGGAGCAGGGCCTGATGGAAGGGCAGGTTCCGGCGCTTTTCCTGGCCGGCGGCCTTCAGCTGGCGCTCCAGCGATTCGGGGGAAACGCGGATACCCATGGAAGAAATTTCAAAGGCACAGCCCAGCAGGTCGTTCCAGAACATGATATCCCCGTTCAGCGCCCAGTCGTCATAGTCCGGGGCGCGGCCGTCGTGGGGGATACCCGATTTCAGTTTGCCGCCGATCTGCAGGATGCCCGCGGTTTTGTGCTCCCGGAGGAAAAGGTTTTCCCGTTCCCGCGGCGTTTTGTCCGGGTACAGGTCTTCCAATTCCTGGGTAGTAATGAATGTGATTTCGCGCTCTAAGGACACATTCACCTGGGGGTACTGCCACTTGAGCAAATCGAGGGTGACGCAGATGGCGGTGACGATACGGCGCATGGCGTCCTTCAGGGTATCCATGGTGCGGTCGGTTTCCGTGATAACCTTTTCCCAGTCCCATTGGTCCACGTACACCGAGTGCAGGTTGTCCAGGCTCTCGTCCCGGCGGATGGCGTTCATGTCGGTATACAGCCCTTCGCCCACGGGAAAATGATACCGGGCCAGGGCATAGCGCTTCCACTTGGCCAGGGAATGCACCACTTGCGCTTCTTCGCCCGTTTCCAGCATATCGAAGGACACAGGGCGCTCCACGCCGTTCAAATCGTCGTTCAGGCCGGAAGCGCCGTCCACGAACAGGGGCGCGGACACGCGCTTGAGGTTCAGCGCGTGGGAAAGATTCCCCTGGAAAATTTTTTTGATAAGGGCAATGGCCTCCTGGGTTTCATAAAGGGACAGGGCGGAACGGTAGCCCGCCGGAACGATCACGCGCCCCATAGGAACGCCTCCTCTTTGAAAAAATTGTATACAGAATATCAGCGCGGGGCCGTTTTGTCAATGAACGGGCTGTTTTTTTGCTGGTTTTTCGTTATGGCGTCGGGTACAGGAACGCCGCTGCCATGCTGCCCGCCAGCCAGGAAAGGAGGGCGCAGGGGAGGATGTGCCGGGATTTTTTGACGCCCGCCGCGCCCAGGTAAACCCCGCAGGTATAGAACACCGTTTCGCTGGAGCCCATCATCACGCTGGCAATCAGGCCGATGCGGCTGTCCGGGCCATATTGTTCCAGGGTTTCCCGAAGCAGCGCCAGGGCGGCGGAGCCGGACAGGGGCCGCATCAGCATAAGCGGCAGCGTTTCCCGGGGCACGCCCAGCCGGGCAAAAAGCGGAGCGAGCAGGCAGGTCAGGCCGTCCATAAGCCCGCTGGCCATAAAGACCCGGATAGCGCACAGCATGGCGATGAGGGCGGGCAGAATGCGCAGGGCGGTTTCCAGCCCCTCCCGGGCGCCGCTGAGAAAAGCGTCGTATACCGGCGTGCGCCGCAGGGCCCCGATGGCCAGGCATAGCAACATCAGGACGGTTACAGCCATTTTTCCAGCCCCTTGCAGCTGAGGATGCCCACAAGGGTGGAAATCCCGGTGGCGATAATGGTGGGCAGCACAACGGCCCCGGGATCCGCCGAGCCTGCGGCGGCGCGCAAGGCGATGACGGTGGTGGGCATGAGCTGCACCGAGGACGCGTTGATCACCAGGAACATGCACAGGGCATTGTTTGCCCGGTCGCCGTCCCCCAGCCGCCGGGCGGCCTCCAGGCCCATGGGCGTGGCCGCGTTGCCCAGCCCCAGCAGGTTGCAGGTCAGGTTCATGGCCACGTAGGAAAGCGCTTCCGGGTTCGCGCCGCGGCCCAGCAGCCTTTGCAGGGGCTTTTCCGCTTTCCTTGCCAGGGCGTCCGCCGCGCCGGAGGCCCGCAGAATGCCCATCATGCCGCAAAACAGCGCGAAGCTGCCGGCCAGGGAAAAGGCCGTTTCCACCCCTTCCCGGGCGGCACCCAGCAGCACGGTCAACGCTGCGTCGCCCTGCCCCTTCACCAGACCGAACAGCAGCCCGCCCCCCAGCAGAACACCGAACAACGCCTGAATCATATGGCCCCTCCAAAAAACATGACAAATTTGAAACGAAATTTATTTACCTTTTCCACCAATTCTTTCGCATTTTGTTTTTTTTCTTGACATATTTCCAGGAAAAATATACAATATACATAGGAACCAAAGCTGGAACGGACATGGGAGGAAATGAAAATTATGATGAAGTCTACTGGAGTGGTGCGGAAACTGGATGATCTGGGCCGGATCGTTATTCCCATTGAGCTTCGCAGGACGATGGATATCGGCCTGCGGGATACGCTGGAGATTTTCACGGAAGATGATAAAATCATCCTTAAGAAATATCATCCTGCCTGCATTTTTTGTAACGACGCACGGGATGTGGTCCACTACCGCGATAAACTGATCTGCAAAAAATGCCTGGAAAAGCTCAGGAAAGGCATCGAATAATCCGTTTCGGCAAAAGAAAAGCGGGGCGCTCCGGGCGTCCCGCTTTTTCTGTGCCGCCGCCCGTTCTTTGCATATGCCGGGCGGCAGAGAATTATACGTTTTTATTCCAGAACGGGCAGAAAATCCTCCAGAATGCCCATATCCCAGAGCAGCGTGCTGGTCAGGTACTTTTTCCGTGCGCTGCGGGAATAGAGGAAGGCGTCCCGCACGTCCTGGTCATTTTCGCCGATTTCGCCCGGCAGCATGGGCATGCCGGTCTGCTTCATGAGGGCCAGTACCTGCGCAGCGTCGGGCAGCTCTTCGTCCATGATGCGAAGAAGCGCGTCCCAATTTTTGCGGATGCAGTCAAACCGATGTGCCCGGGCGGCGGGGTCGTTGTTGTGCCATTCGGTTTTTTCGGCTCGGATGAGGGTGTCCGCGCTGCCGCCCATAACCCGGCGCATTTCCGATTCCCAGACGTTTTCGTCAAAGACTTCGGCCGCCCTTTGGAAGGCGACGGAATCGGGCCGCAGAGTGCGCAGTTTTTCATAGATTTTCAGACACAGCACCGTGCCCACGCCCACCTGGATGCCGTGCAGCTCGGCGGGCAGCCCCCGATCCAGATGAAACATTTCCCACATATGGGAAAAGTAATGCTCCAGCCCGGAAGCCGGCCGGGAAACCTTGGCAAAGGCCATGGCGACGCCGGAAAGGATCAGCCCCTCCGTCACGGCAGCCAGGGTATCGTCGTCCCGTTCCATCAGGCGGGGGGCCGCCGCCACGATTTTGCGGAGAGAGGCCCGCATCAGCTCCGCGATTTCTTCGCAGTAATATTCCCCGTTGATCAGCGCCGTCATGCGCCATTCGCAGGCGGCAATGTATTTGGCCAGCATGTCGCCCAGGCCTGCCCACAGCATCCTGTCCGGGGCCGTGCGCAGGATATCCGTATCGGCGATAATGGCGGCGGGGCAGGCATTGTAGACGGTGGTTTTGACGCCGTTCACGA
The DNA here is from genome assembly GCA_947624355.1 of uncultured Clostridia bacterium. GTDB lineage: Bacteria > Bacillota > Clostridia > Christensenellales > Aristaeellaceae > RUG563. The sequence continues at coordinate 4,999 of CANQKI010000039.1, forward strand.
TCATGGAGGAGGAATCGGAGGCATAGCCGTCCATGGACGGGGCGGTGCATACAGTAATCTGGGTCTTTTGGGCAGCATGGCAGAGCACCTTGCAGCAGTCGTTGATGACGCCCGAGCCCATGGCGATCACCCCGTCGCAGGCGGGATCGAAGGCCAGGGTCAGGCTGCCCATGGCCCGCTCGTCAGGCTCCACCCGTGCCCAGGGAAAGCAGTACAGCGTATAGTCGACGCCCGCGGCGTCCAGCACCGTACGCACTTTTTCCCAGGCCGCGGCCTTCGTGTTTTGGTCGCATACGATAAAGGGTTTTCGGACGCCCACGGCCCGCAGGGCTTCGGGCAGGGCGGCGACCGCACCCCGGCCAATCCGGACGAACCGGAGGCCCACCCGATGGTGCCGCCCGCAGGCGCAGTCAAACCCTTCGGGGCGGATCAGCTCTTCCAAGGTCATGTCGCAAAGCCGCATGGAAATCCCTCCGTTTCAGATCACAATGTCGCCGGGGCGGAAGCCGGGGGGCAGGGGCTCTTCCTCCACGAAGGGGAAGGATTCGTCCTCCAGCACGGGCAGGAAGGCCGCGAAGGGGATTTTTTCAAACTCCATGGCGTACGTGCTGGCCCCGAACCAGCCGCCCTCCTGGCTTTTGAGGTGCATATCCCGCACGAATTTGGTGCGGTTGGAGCAATCATGCACGGCGACGGGCCATTGTTCCCCGGCTGCCGTTTTCATCAATTGCAGCGTCAGGTCCCGGCTCCAGATGGGGGACAGGTACCCCAGCCGGGAGAAATACAGGTTTTCCCCCAGGTAATTGGGCAGGTTGTTTTCGTTTAAGTGCAGCTCGGCACAGTTGATGAAGTCCAGCCCCGTGCCCAGAATCCGTTCCTTCTTTTTTCCAAAGGTTTCAAAAAATTCGGGGGTCATGGGGGTTTCGATGCCCACCCGGGGGATAAAGCGCTTGGCCGTGCGGATGTTTTCGATGACGAAATCGGCGCAGTTGGCAGCCCCTAAATTGAACCGCAGCTCGTCCAGCCCCGCTTCGCCCAGGGCCCGCAGGTTTTTCTCGTTGGCCAGGGTACCGTTGGTGTACATATGCTGGTGCACGCCCGCTTGATGGAAATGCCGGATGACGGGATAGTATTCCGCGATTTCCATAAACGGCTCCAGATACACATACGCCACGCCCGTGGGCTTTTTCTGAATGGACAGGAGCAGGGGAATATCCTCGGCGGCATACTTTGCCCCGCCGATTTCCCAGAGCCCGTCCCCGATGGGCGGCTGGCAGTCCAATTCCCCGTAATTGTAGCAGAAGGGGCAGGCAATGTTGCATTTGTTGGTTTTGCGGATGGCCCCCAACCCCGTGCCCAGCAGACAGGAGCGGCAGCCATTTGGAAATTTATCCTCGGGCCCCACGAAGTACGTGCGTCCTTCCAGGTTCCTGAGGCCCGGGATTTCCGACATGAGCTTTTCTCTTCGCGCCTCCACCGCCCGCTCGATCTGGGCGAACACGGCGTAAGCCAGCTCCAGCTGCCTTGGCGATACTTCCTCTTCCTCGGGCAGCTCCGCAAAAAAGCGGAACCACATCAGCGCGTCTTTTTTGGAAATTTTCATGTTACACTTCCACGATTTCGGCGTTTTCCACGGCCGTTTCGATAAGCTGCTCCTGGTCCAGCTTGCTTTCGCCTTCCAGGATTTTGGCCATTTTGGGCTTGGTGGCGGGGTGCCGGGGGGTGAACACCGTGCAGCAGTCCTCATAGGGCAGGGAGGACGTCTCGTACGTGCCGATCTTTTTGGCGTATTCAATGATGTCGATTTTGTCAAAGCCGATGAGGGGCCGGAACACGGGCATGTGCGCCACTTCGTCAGTGGTCTGCAGGGCTTCCATGGTCTGGCTGGCCACCTGGCCCACCGATTCCCCGGTGACCAGCGCCAGAGCGCCCTCCTTCCGGGCGATTCTTTCGGCAATGCGCATCATATACCGCCGCATGATCAGGGTGGTGTATTCCTCCGGGCATTTTTCGTGAATCTGCATCTGGATTTCGGTGAAGGGTACCACGTACACCTTGAGGCCGCAGCAGTATTCGGACAGGATTTTCGCCAGGTCCAGCACTTTTTGCTTGGCCTGCTCGCTGGTGTAGGGGAAGGAATGATAGTGCACCGCCGTCAACTGCACCCCGCGCTTGGCGATCATGTAGCCCGCCACCGGACTGTCAATGCCGCCGGAGAGGAGCAGCGCCGCCTTGCCCCCTGTGCCCACCGGCATGCCGCCAACTGCAGGATACACCCGGCAGTACAGGTATGCCTTGTCCCGGATTTCCACGGACAGGATATGCTCCGGGTGGTGCACATCCACGGAAAGATGATCCTCGTTTTCCGTCAGCACGTATTCCCCCAGCCGGCGGTTGATTTCGGGAGAATCCAGGAAATACCGCTTGTCCGACCGGCGGGCTTCCACCTTGAAGGTGCCGTTCACGTCGGCCATCATGCGGGACGCTTCCCGGCAAATGGCTTCAAAATCGTCCTTTTCCATTTCCACGGCGGGGCAGGCGGAATGCACGCCGAACACTTTGCATACCCGCTCCAGGCACCCCTGCCTGTCCTTCATATCGCTGATGAACACCCGTGCGTCGTGGAGCCATACATTGCCGCCGAAGGGCTTTACGGCTTCCTTCACCCGGCTGACCAGCGCCCGCATGAAATAAGGCCGGTTCAGGCCTTTCAAGTAAATTTCGCCGTAGCGAACCATAATGAGTTCCCGCATGTTTTTCATTCCTTATCTTCTCTGGTATCGGGACAGCACCTGATATTGCCGCAGGCAGGCGTCGGCGGTTTTTTCCATTTCTTCCATGGTGTTTTCGGGACACAGGGAAAACCGCAGGGCCGATTCCAGCAGGGGCCGCGGCAGCCCCATGGCCTGCAAAACCGGGCTGACCTTTTGCTTATGAGAGGAGCAGGCAGAGCCGAGACCTACTAAAATCCCCTCGCCTTCCAGGGCGTGCAGCATGGTTTCGGACCGCACCGGGGGCAGGGATACGTTCAGAATATGGGGCGCAGTGAGGGTGGGATCCGCCGGGTCGGAGCCGTTGAGGACCGCCTGGGGAATTCTTTCCTGAATTGCCCGCCATAACCGCAGCTTCATTTCCCGCATCTCGTGCTCCCGGGGAAAAGCCCGGATGGCTGCCAACAGTCCGGCAATGCCCGGGGTGTTTTCCGTGCCCGAGCGGTAATCGCTTTCTTGGCCGCCTCCCACCTGCCGGGCATGGGGCTTCATGCCGGGGGCCGTAATCAGCGCACCGATCCCCTTGGGGCCGTGGATTTTGTGCCCCGAAATGGCGATGCTGTCGATTTGCAGCGCCGTCATATCTAGCGGCACACGCAAAAAACCCTGTACCGCGTCTACATGGAAAAGGGCCTGGGGACATTTTTGCTTCCGCAGCCGGGCGATTTCGGAAAGGGGCTGGATCGCCCCCGTTTCGTTGTTGACCTGCATGCAGCAGATCATCCGCACGTTTTCATCCAGCAGCTCTGCCAGCTTTCCCACGTCCGCCCGGCCCGTCCGGTCATAGGGGATCACGACAGCCTCGTGACCCGACCGGAGGCAGGCCTCCTTCACGGCGGGATGCTCGCCCGCCGAATAGAGCACGCGGCCGGGACGCATGCGTTCCGTACCCCCCAGAATGGCCAGGTTATCGGCCTCCGTGCCGCCGGAGGTAAAGATCACCCGGCTGCCTGTGGGAGCATGGACAATGCGCAGGATTTCCTCCCGGCATGCCCGCATGATTTTTTCCGCCAGCAAAGCAGGCGCGTACAGGGCGGAGGGATTGAAATACTCCTTCCGCATGCACTGCGTCATAGCATTGATGGCCGCCTCGCAGGGCCGGGTGGTGGCGCTGTTGTCAAGGTAAATCATGGTCTTGCCTTAATTGACCTGCCACACGCCTTGGGGAATGTAGCGCTTGATGAGGTCGATCATGTCGGCGCTGGGCTCGATGATGATGATGCGCTTCTGCCCGTCCTTCTGGAAATAGAAGTAGAGCAGCTCCGCGTCCCGGTTCAGAAACCACCGCGTCTGCTTTACATTCTGCATGCTGATATACCGCTGGAAGGAGCCGGAAGCCACCATGCCGCAGGCCTCCACGTTGCGGATGTTCATGGTGCCCAGGCTCTTGCGCTTTTTGTTGTTGAATACCTTGGCAAAGTCCATCTGCCCGTTGGTGAAGGTATATTCATATTCGGTTTTGACGGTGTCCTTTTTGAGGAACAGCAGCACCGCCGCGCCGCCGAACACGAGAAGCTGCACCACATAAATCAGCAGATTGACGGTAAACCCTTCGGCGGCCAGGCAGTACATCACGTTCTGCAATTGCAGAAAGGCGTACAGCCCCATGACCACAACGCCGACCCAGGCCAGCATGTACATCAGGTTTTCCCCGCCCCTGTTCCGTTTGGTCACAACCTCTTCCAGAAAATTGTCCATGGTACATCCTCCTTTATGAAACCCTTCGGTTTATTTCACATCATGATCAGCGCCATCAGCGCCCCAATCAGCACGCCGCCCAGTACCTCCAGGGGCGTGTGGCCCACCAGCTCCTTGAGCCGTTCCTCGGTGATGGGCTGGCCCTCGATGAGCACTTCCCGCAGGATATGATTGAGCACGGCTCCCTGCTTGCCCGTTTCGGCCCGCACGCCCATGGCGTCGTAAATCACCACCGCCATCAGGGCAAAGGCCAGGGCAAAGGCGATGGAATTGAAGCCCTCTGCCATGCCTGTGGCCAGCGCCAGGGAAAACACAAAAGCGCTGTGGGAGGAGGGCATGCCGCCCATGCCGAACATGCGCCGCCAGTCCACCTTCCGGTGAATCCACAAATTCAGCAGGAATTTGAGCACCTGCGCAATCACCCAGCTCAGCACGGCGCACAGCAGCACCCGATTGGAAAACAGTTCCTGAAACGCGTTCATGCCGCATTCTCCTTATTGGACACGATGCAGTGTGGCGCGGGCCAGCGCCCGCAGAAAATCCGCTTTTTCACCGAAGGGGGCCAGCGCCTCCACGGCGGCGGCAATGTGGCTTTCGGCGTCCTTCCGGGCCTGGGGAACGCCCACGCAGGCGGGCCAGGTGAGCTTGCCCTCCTGGATGTCCTTGCCCGTACTCTTTCCAAGCAGGGCGACGTCGCCCTCGATGTCCAGCAGGTCGTCCACGATCTGGAAAGCCAGCCCCAGGTGCGTGCCGTATGCGCGGCCGGCGCAGAGCAGCGTTTCGTCCGCCCCGGCCAATATCAGCCCCGCCGCAACGGGGGCCGTCAGCAGCGCCGCCGTCTTGCCAAGGTGAATGTCCCGAACGGTACTGATGTCGGGGACCGTGCCTTCCAGCGTCACGTCCAGCGTCTGCCCCCGCAGCATGCCGCCGATTCCCGCCGCCCGGGCCAGTTCCCCCAGGGCCCGGAAAGCCATGGGATGCCTGGAGGCGGCCATCACTTCAAAGGCGTGGGTCAGCAGCCCGTCCCCCGCCAGAATGGCCACGGCCTCGCCGTACACCACATGATTGGTGGGCTTGCCCCGGCGCAGGGTATCGTTGTCCATGGCGGGCAGATCGTCGTGAATGAGGGAATAGGCATGAATCATTTCCACGGCGCAGGCAAAGGGCAGCGCGTCCGCCGTATTTCCTCCCGCCGCTTCGCAGGCCGCCAGGGTCAGGCACCCCCGCAGGCGCTTGCCGCCGGACAGGAGGCTGTAGCGCATGGCGCTTTTCAGGGGCTCGGGGGCGTTTTCCATGGGCAGGGCGTTCAGGGCCGCTTCCACCTGATTTTTATAGGCCGTCAGCTGCTGATCAAAATTCACGGCGCGTCCTCCATGGGGGAAGTCTGGCCGCCGGACAATTCCAGCATCCGCTTTTCCGCGCCGTCCAATTCCGCCGTCAGCTGTTTGGAAAGGCGCATCCCTTCCTCATAGGCCGCCAGGGTGTCCTGCAGCGGCATGGAGCCTTCCTCCATTTTGCGCACCAGCGCTTCCAATTCCAGCAGTTTTTCCTCAAAGGTGGGCTCTTTCTTATTCGGCAAAGGGATCCTCCTTCCGTATGTTCACGGCCCGCACGTCGATGCGGCCGTCCCGCAAAAGCAGCGTCATATCCTCCTGCGCCTGCTCCACGCTGACAATGGGGCCGCCCTTGCCCATCACCAGGGCATAGCCCCGGTTCAGCGCCTGCCGGGGGCCGATGGCCGAAAGCTTGTCCGTTAAAAGGGAAAGCCGGGCCTTGCGCAGCGTCAGTTGTTTTTCCCCAAGCGCGGTCAGCCGTTCCTTCAGCACCGCTGCCCGGGACTGGGCGTTTCGCAGCATGGCGGCGGGGTGCCGCCCGGCCAGGCGTTTTTCCAGCGTCGTTACCCGGGCGCGGCCCCCCAGAATCACGCCGCTTCCCGCCCGCTCCAGGGCCGCCCGGAACTTGGCGACGGTGTTTTGCAGCACGGCAAGTTCGGGCACGCACAGCTCGGCGGCGGCGGAGGGGGTGGCGGCCCGCAGGTCGGCCGCCAGGTCGGAAAGCGTCACGTCCACCTCGTGACCCACGGCGGACACCACGGGCACCGGGCAGGCCGCAATGGCCCGCACCACGATTTCCTCGTTGAACGCCCACAAATCCTCCAGGGACCCGCCGCCCCGCCCCACGATAATTACGTCCACCTGGGGCAGAACGGAAATTTCGGCGATGCCGGCGGCAATATCCTCCGCCGCGCCCTCGCCCTGCACCTGGGCGGGCCGCAGAATCAGCTGCATACCGGGATAGCGCCGCCGGGTCACGGTGGCGATATCGTGAATTACGGCCCCCGACCGGCTGGTGACCACGCCGATGGCCCGGGGCAGGAGCGGCAGCTGCCGCTTTTTCGCCACGTCGAAGAGGCCCTCTTTGAGCAGTTTCGCTTTCAGCGCCTCATACCGCAGGTACAGTTCGCCCACCCCGTCCTGGGTGATGGTGTCGGCGTAAAACTGATAGCTGCCCGACACCGTGTACAGCCCCACGGCCCCCTGCAAAAGCACCTTCATGCCGTTTTCCGGCAGGAAATTCACCCGCATGGCGTTTTGCCGGTAGCAGACGCACTGGATGCGGCTCTGCTCGTCCTTGAGGGTAAAGTACCAGTGGCCCGAGGCATAGCGCTTGAAATCGCTGATTTCCCCGCGAAGGGAAAGAAAGCGCAAACTGGGGTCGCTGGCCAGGGCCCGGCGCACGTAATCGTTCAGTTCGGATACCGTCAGCGTCCAGGCCATTTATCGGCTCCTTTCCCGGGCGGCCAGCAGGGTGTTTTCCATCAGCATGCACACGGTCATTTTGCCCACGCCCCCCGGCACGGGGGAGAGGTATCCCGCCACCTGGGCCACGTTTTCAAAATCCACGTCGCCCACCAGCTCGGCCTCCGTCCGGTTGATGCCCACGTCGATGACGGCGGCCCCGGGCTTGACCATATCGGCGGTGACGAACCGGGGCTTGCCAACCGCCGCCACCAGGATATCCGCCCGGCGGGTGTGCTCCCGGAGGTTCTCTGTTTTGGAATGGCAGATTGTCACCGTGCAGTTTTCCCGCAGCAGCAGCAGCGCCGTGGGCTTGCCCACGATGTTGCTGCGGCCGATGACCACGGCTTCTTTGCCCGCCAGGGGAACGCCTGCTGCTTTCAGCATGTGCATAATGCCCTTGGGGGTGCAGGGAATCATGCCCTGCTGCCCGGACGCCAGCGCGCCCACATTGACGGGATGGAACCCGTCCACGTCTTTTTTGGGTTCGATCAGCTGCAGAAGTTTGCTTTCGTCGAGTCCCTCCGGCAGGGGCAGCTGCACCAGAATGCCGTCCACAGCAGGATCGGCGTTGAGGCGCGCAACGAGGGCCTCCGCTTCCGCCTGGGACACGGTTTCGGGCAGGCGGTGGGTTTCGGAGCGGATGCCCAGCGCCTGGCAGGCTTTCTCCTTGTTGCGGACATAAACCTGGCTGGCCGGGTCGTTCCCCGCCAGCACCACGGCCAGACCGGGCACGATGCCCCGGCTTTTCAGCGCCTCTGCCTGCGTTTTCAGTTCGGCCATCTTTTCCTCGGCCATCTGCTTACCGTCCAGCAGCCGCACGGCTTTCCGCCTCCCCGCGTTTCAGTTTTTCAAGGCCGATCAGGGCGACGCCCACGGCGTTGTCCCCCGAAAATTCGGGACGGCCGAAATACAGCTTCAGCCCTGCCCGGCGCTTTTCGTTCCGCTCCATGAGCATTTCCCGAAGCAGGGCGGAGGAGGCCACGCCCCCCGCCATCAGCATGTCCGGGCAGCCCGTTTGTTCCGCCGCCCTCTGCAGTAGCCGCAGCACCGTCCGGCACAGCACGCCGTACACTTCTGCGGCAATGTTTTCGGGGAATTCGCCCGCTGCAATCATGCGCGTCAGGGCGTTTTCCGCCCCGGACAGATGGCAGTGCAGCCCGTCCTTTTCCAGGCTGACGGGAATTTTCTCCCGGCATACGCCCCGCCTGGCCAGCGCTTCCAAATGCGGCCCACAGGGGAAAGGCAGCCCCAGCGCCACGCCGATCCTGTCCACCAGCTGTCCCGCGTGCAGGTCCAGGGACGCGCCGAGGGGCGTTAGATTCCCTTGCTCCCACAGCAGCACATCCGTCGTGCCGCCCGACAAATGCAGGGCCACGAACCGGTCCGCCGTAAGATTCGTCCCGTACCGGGCGGCCATGATATGGCCCTGTTGATGGCTGGTTTCAAAAAAGGGCACACGCAGCGCCGCCGCGACGCTTTGCCCCACGGCCAGCCCCACCCGGAACACGGGCATGTAGCTGTCTTCCGCGGCCGTAGGCGCGGAGGAAGCACACACGCAGGAAACGGGGCCCGGCGCCGCCTGCATGACGGCTTCCACCTGGGCGGAAACCTGCCTTATATGCGCGAAAACGGCCTCGCTTTGGCGAAGGCCGCGTTCGCCCGCGGAGACGGGCAGAAGCTGCCGGGCCTGTATGGGCTCGGCTCCCTCTCCCGCCAGGGCGGCGGAAGTGGTGTAGCAGCTGGTATCCAGGCCCAGGGCAAGCATCAGGAATGTTCCTCTCGCCCGGCCAGAATGGAGGATAATACGCCGTTGATGAATTTCCCGGCCTGGGGCGTATCGAATTTCTGCCCCAGGGAAACGGCTTCGTTGATCACCACGGCGTCCGGGGTCTCCCGGGCGAAAAGCAGTTCATACGCCGCCACCCGCAAGACCGCCCGGTCCACCTTGGCGATTCGGTCCAGCGTCCAGCCCTTGAGGCACTTTTCGATGGCCTCGTCCAGGGCATCGGCGTTCTTTTCAACACCCTCCAGGATGCCGTCGATATACGGCTGGTCGTCCCCTTCGGGCGTAAATTCAATCAGGCCGCGCAGCGTATCCTCGCCGCCGTCGCCGCCCAGCATGTTTTCATACACCATCTGCACGGCCGCTGCCCGCGCTGATTTTCGAGCCATGGGAAAAACCTCTTAACTTATTTGTTCTCTTGTTCTTTCTCGTCTTTGGTTTCGGGCTCTTCGGCCTTGTAGGTTACGTTCCGCTTGGGCGGGAACAGCCTGTTGATGACGCCGCGGAACCAATCCTTTTTGTTGCCCACGCCGCCGATAAAGGCACCCGCCGCCACCAGCGCGGCCACCAGCAGCGTGCGCCAGAAGCCGATGGTGAGGAACAGAAGGGCCAGCACCATGGCCGCCGCGCCGAAGAAGATGGCGCATTCGGGCGTGCCGATGCGGAACATGTTCCGGAAGGTTTCGTTCCAATCGTTACGCATTCTTGACACCCTCCTCCTTTACGTCGGCGTCGGTGTCAGGCGAAGGCTCCGCAGGTTCGGAAGCGGACTTTTCTTCCGCTTCCTGTGCGGGCTCGGCAGCGTTTTTTTCTTCCGCTTCCGCCGCGGATTCGGCAGCCGCTTCCTGCGCGGGCATTTCCGCCGGCGCGGGTTCGGGAGCCGCCGGAGCCTCGGGCACGATGGCGGGTTGTTCGCTGTGACCGAAAATGCGGCGATGCAGGGCGGGCTTTTCCTTTTCCCGGGATTCGGCCGCCTTTTCCGCCGCGTTATGCGCGGCCTGGGCGTTGCTCGGAACCAGATAGGGCGACCCCTCCGCGGCGGCGTCCTCCGCCGTTTCCACGGAAACCTGGATTTCCTTTACGTCAATGCCCGAAGAGGCGGAAAGGTACTGCTTGATCTGCTTTTGCAGGGAGGCGACGGCCAGAGGAATGGAAATATTGTTCGCCAAAGCGATGCGCAGGTCAATCACCACGCCCTCCCGGCCGTTGCGCACATGCATGGACACCACATGAATTTCCGGGTGCACGTCGATGCACTTCTGCACCAGGTTTTCAATGGCCGTCACGGCAATGCGAAGCTCGCCGATTTCGGTCTGCTGGATGACGAAATCCCGTTTGCTGCGGAAAAACTTGCCCGGGAAGGCGAAAAGATACGCCCCCAGGATGGCCAGCAGCACGCCGGCGGCCGCCTGGGCCCACATCCAGATATTCGATACGGTAAACGTGGGCGGCTCGCCCATGGAAAGCATCATTGTGCTTTGGGCAATCAGATAAGCGCCCGCCAGCACCAGCGCCAGCGCGCACAGAAACAGCATCACGCGATCCCAGAAGCGGATTTTCATACGGATCCCCTCCTTGCGCTGCCTTTAGCAGCGTTTGCGCCCGCGAGGCCGCTTTTTCTGCGGCGTTTCGGGCTTTTCTTCCTCCGCGGCAGGGGCTTCCTCCGCGGGCTTTTCTGCTTCGGCCGCTTCTGCGGGGGCCGGTTCGCTTTCTTCCCCGGCGGGCTCCGCGGGGGCATCGGCGGGAGCATCCGCAGGCGCTTCCGCTTCGGGAGCGGGGATATCTTCCGCCTTTTCCGTCTCGGGAACGGGGGCTTCCTCCGCCTTCTTTTCTTCCGGAGCCGGGACTTCGGGGACGGGCTCCGCCTGCGGCGCGGCCAGCACGGGATGATTGGCCGCTTCGATACTGCTCATGGCGGCCTTCTTTTCCTTTTCGAAGCTGACGCCCTGCACATGCACGTCCACCCGCACTACGTGGAGGCCCGTCAGGCTCTCCAGCGCCTTGCGCACGTTTTCCTGCACTTCGCCGGCCACCTTCTGAATGGGCTTGCCGTATTCCACCACGATGTAAAGATCAACGGCGGCCTCCTGGCTGCCCACTTCCACTTTTACGCCTTTGGTAATATTGCGGTTCCGGCCCAGAATTTCGCCAAAACCGCCGCTGACGCACATCCCCGCGATGCCGTCCACTTCATTGGCGGCCACGCCCGCGATGGTGGCGATCACCTCGTTGGCATAGGTGATGGTTCCGCCGTTCTGCAGATCCACGTCTACCTTGACGGGCAGATTATCTTTTTTCTGCGCCATGCAAAACGCACCTCCTTACGGATATAGAAACAGTATAACAGATTTCCGTCATTTTGGCAACAGCTTTGTGGCGGGAAAGGGTCACGGGGCAATGCGGTTGGGGCCGCGGAAGAGGAACATGACTTCTTTGATGGGAATGCCCAGCAGCAGCATGGTCAGCCGGTCCACGCCCAGGCCGAAACCGCCGTGGGGCGGGCAGCCGTAGCGGAAGAAATCCATGTAGAACTTCACGTCCTCGCCCAGGCCCTTTTCGTCCGCCTGCGCCCGGAGCTGGGGATAGCGGTGCTCGCGCTGGGCGCCGGTGGTGATTTCGGTGCCCCGCCAGATGAGGTCGTACCCCAACGGCATGCCTTTTTCATCCCGCATATGGTAGAATGCGCGTTTTTCGGGGCCGTAATCGGTGACGAACAGGAATTCGTGGCCGAACTTGTCCATGGACAGCCTGGCGCACAGGTGCTCGGCGTCCGTGGTCAGGTCGTTCTTTTCGGAATCGGGGCAGGTATAGCCGTAGCGTTCCTCCAGTTCCCTGTACACGTCCGCCAGCTTCATCTGGGGGAAGGGCAGGGCGGGCACGACGGTCTCCAGGCCGAAGAGCTCCCGGATGGCGTCGCCGTATTTTTCCTTGACGTGCATAAGGGCGTCCTGCAGAAGCTCCGCCTCGATGGCCATTACGTCCTGGAAGGAGGTGATGTAGCTCATTTCCAGGTCAAAGCCGGTGAATTCGGTGGCGTGCTTGTTGGTGAAGGATTTTTCGGCCCGGAACACGGGGCCCACTTCGAAAATGCGGTCAAAGCCCGCGGCCATGGCCATCTGCTTGTAGAACTGGGGGCTCTGGGACAGATAGGCTTTTCGGTCGAAGTACTTGAGCTCGAACACGTCCGAACCCGATTCGCTGGCCGCGCCGATGAGTTTGGGGGTGTGGATTTCCATGAAGCCCCGGTTCAGCAGAAAATTCCGCATGGCGGCCACCAGCTCGGTCTGGGCCTTGAAAATCAGGGTGTTCCGGTCGCTGCGCAGGTCGATCCAGCGGTAGTCCAGGCGGGAATCGATGGCGGCGTCCTTGGTGATGGGCAGGGGCTCGGCCACGGAAAGAATTTCCATGGATTCGGGCAGCATTTCAATGCCGCCCATTTTCACGTAGCTGTTTTCCACCACGGGGCCCACGCATGTGACCACGGATTCCACTGTCAGTTGATCCACGATGGCGGCCAGTTCGGGGGATTTTTCCTTTTCCACGGTCACCTGGATGCGGCCGGTGTGATCCCGGATCACCAGGAAGGCCATGGTGCGCTTGTTGCGGAGGTTTTCCACAAACCCCTGGATTTTGTTGGTTTCGCCGGGCTTGACCTGCGCGATGAGATTCCGTTCCATATTGCATGCTTCCTTTCTTTATTTCAGCATATCGGCCAGGGTTTGCCCCACGGCCTCAAGAGAAATTTCTTTTTCTTCCTTGGTACACATATCCCGGATTTTTGCGTTGCCCCTCGCGTATTCGTCCCCGCCCAGGATGCACACGTATTTCGCCCCGATTTTGTCCGCGTATTTGAACTGGGCTTTGAGGGAGCGGCCGCACAGGTCGCAGTCCGCCTTGACGCCCAGGGCACGGAGGGTCTGGGTGAAGGTGAAGGCGGGGGCGATCATTTCGCTTCCCAGGGAAGCCACGTACACGTCCGAAATGCTGGGGGCCTCGGGCTCAGCCCCGGCGTTTTTGATTTCCATCAGGATCCGCTCCAGCCCGATGCCAAAGCCCGCCGCCGGCGTATCCGGCCCGCCCAGTTGGGCCACCAGCCCGTCGTACCGCCCGCCGCCGCAGAGGGCCAGCCCTTCCCGGCCGGACTGCATGATGATTTCAAACACGGTTTTTGTGTAGTAGTCCAGCCCCCGCACGATGCGGGGATCCACGGTAAAGGGAATATGCTGGGCGGCGAGCAGGGCCTGGAGCTTTTCAAAGTGCGCTTTGCAGTCGTCGCAGAGGTAATCCAGAATGGACGGGGCGTCCTTCACCGTCTCCTTGCACTTTTCTTCCTTGCAGTCCAGGATGCGCAGGGGGTTCTTTTCAAACCGCTCCCGGCAGGTTTCGCACATATCGTGAATGCGGTTTCCCAAATATTCCCTGAGGGCGGCGTGATATTTGGGCCGGCATTCCGGGCAGCCGATGGAATTGATGTGCACGGACAGGTTCTGCAGCCCTACTTCACGAAGCAGCGTCATCAGCAGATTGATGAGTTCTGCTTCCACCGTGGGTTCCTTGCCCCCGAAGCACTCCATGCCGAACTGGTGGTGCTCCCGCAGCCGCCCGGCCTGGGGCCGTTCGTAACGGAAAATGGGGGCGTTCAGGTAATACATTTTGCAGGGCAGCCCTTCGTTGGCAAGGTTCCCTTCGATAAAAGCGCGCACGGCCCCGGCGGTGCCCTCGGGCTTCAGGGTGATGGACCGGTCGCCCTTATCCCGGAAGGTGTACATTTCCTTGGTGACGATGTCCGTTCCGTCGCCCACGCCCCGCTGGAACAGTTCGGTATGCTCAAAAACCGGGGTGCGGATTTCCCGGTAGCCCCACAGGGCCGCCAGGGCCCGCATTTTGTCTTCCAGGTCGTGCCACAGGTAGGCGTCTCCCGGCAGCATATCCCGGGTGCCCTTGGGCGCTTGCGTCAGCATGTGATCCCTCCCTAAAAAAATACGCCCATGCCCTCGCATGGGACGAAGATACCTTCGCGGTGCCACCCAGCTTGAGGCGGCATGCCGCCCCCGCTTTTGATCCGATAACGCGGAACCGCGCCCGCTTTCGCGGGAGGGCTCGGGGGTGTCCCGCCGGTTCGGACGATGCGCGCCTTGCAGCCTGGGGACGCGCTCTCTTTCATCGCCTGTGGCCGGCCTCTTCCCGTCATGGCCCGGATTACCTGCTTATTATAGGAGGAAAACGCCCTTCTGTCAACCCAAAATGCGGAAAATAGCGGTCTTGTTTTTGTACATTTCATATGGTAGAATCAAAGAAAAAGGAGGCGGGGAAAATGGATTGCCGCGTAACGCAAAAGGAGCTTCTGCCCGGCGTCTTTCAATGGACCGACCGGATGGGCATGCACATGACGCTGCTGGTTGGGGAGAAACGCGCGTTGCTCATCGACACGGGGTACGGCTTTGATGACCTTCGGCAGGCCGCGGCCCGGGCGACGGCGCTGCCCCTGGCCGTGCTTTGCACCCACGGCCACCATGACCATGCCTGCGGCAATTTCCAGTTCGGTTCCGTGCTGCTGTTTCCCGCCGATTTTGCCGTGTGCGAAACCTATGCCGGGGGCTGGCGGGAACGGGTGTGGGGCCAGGCCGTCGATAAGAAAATTGACCTGAGCGACTGGAATAAAGAAGATTTCATTCATGCGGGCTGCGGCCGTTGCGCGCCCCTTGCAGAAGGAGATATCGCCCTGGGTGGCCTGACCGCCCGGGTGCTGTCCGCGCCTGGGCACACGCCGGGCTCCGCCGTGGTGTACGTGCCCGAAAGGAAGCTGCTGGTGACGGGGGACGACTGGAACCTGACCACCTGGCTCTTTTTCCCCGAGGCCGAGGGCATGGCGGTCTTCCGGGCGTCCTTTGACCGGATGCTGTCTTTGGATTTTGATTTTGCCCTGTGCTCCCACGCGGAGGGGCTGTATCCCCGGCAGGCCCTGCTGGATTTCCGGGCGGGCATTGCGCAGGATCCCCTGCGGGCGGGCAGCGTTCCCGCTCCCGGCATGTGGGAAGGCAAACGGGTGATGCAGTGCCATCCCGCCCTCGGCCAGACCTTCTGCTACGATTTCGATAAACTGCCGCCCGAAGAAAGAACGTGAAGCGGACAGACAGTGCGGCCGTTCCGTGTGTTGTCTTGAATACGATGATTTTTTTCGAAAAAACGCGAAAAAACCCTTGCAATTCTTTCTGAAAACGATTATAATATCAAATTGGCACATCCTTGCATCCTACATTGGATAGGATGCCATACGTCCATGAGGAGGTGAAAAGAATGAACAAGTATGAAGTGGTGTACATCATCGATCCCGCCGTGGAGGAGGAAGCCCGCAAGGAGCTCATCGCCAAGTTCAATACCCTGATCGCCGATAACGGCGGCAGCGTGGACAAGGTGGAGGAGTGGGGCAAGCGCCGTCTGGCCTATGCGATCAACTACAAGACCGAAGGCTATTACGTGCTGGTCAACTTCCAGGGCGAGGCCGAGCTCCCCAGGGAGCTGGAGCGTAACCTGCAGATTTCCGACAGCGTCATTCGCTACCAGGTGATTAAGCTGCTGGAGCGTAAGGCCGGCGTGAAGCCGCGCCCCGTGCGCGTGGCCCCCGCGGCCCCCGAGGCTGAAGCCGCTCCCGCGGCCGAGGAAGCCCCTGTGGCGGAAGCGGTCCCCGCGGCGGAAGAAGCCCCCGCGGAAGAAACCCCTGCCGTTGAATAATCGGAGGAGCGAACCATGAACAAGGTCTTTCTGATCGGCAATCTCACCCGCGACCCCGAAACCCGCACCACCCAGTCGGGCGTGTCGCTGTGCACCTTCACCATCGCGGTCAACCGCCGTCGGTCCAGTAATGCCGAGGCGGGCCAGCCCGAGGCTGATTTCTTCCGCATTACCGCCTGGCGGCAGCTGGGCGATATCTGCGCCAAGTATCTGGCCAAGGGCCGCAAGGTTTCCGTGGTGGGCACGGTGTCCGCGTCCGCCTATACGGGCAGCGACGGGCAAGCCCGGGCCAGCCTGGAAGTGACCGCTGACGATGTGGAGTTCCTGACGCCCCGGAGCGAAGCGGGCGAGGCCCCTGCCTATAATTCCGCTCCTGCCGCGGCCCCCGCGCCCCGCGCGCCGGTGCCCCAGGGCGGCGGCTTCGTGCAGGTGGATGAAGAGGAATTGCCTTTCTGACCGAACGGAAATCTATCGAAGGAGGAAACACTCATGTCTGAGGATCGTGGTGAAAAGCGTCCGCGTCCCCGTGGAAAGCGCCCCCGCCGCAAGGTGTGCGATTTCTGCGTGAACAAGATCGAATATATCGACTATAAGGACGTCAACCGTCTGCGCCGTTCCATCAATGAGCGCGGCAAAATCCTGCCCCGCCGCATGACCGGCAACTGCGCCAAGCATCAGCGCCAGCTGTCCGAGGCCATCAAGCGCGCACGTGCCATCGCGCTGCTGCCTTACACGGTGGACTGACGGCTCATAACCGCAACAAAAGGGCGTTCCGGAATCGGATGGTTTCGGAACGCTTTTTGTTGCAGTTGGAAGATGAGTACAGAAAAAGAACAGGCCATGTTGCCGCGGGAAAGCGCTTTTTCCGTCACTCCGGCAAATTTTCCGTTTACAGATTGATGATTCTAAAGTAAAATACGGAAGGAACGTTTGTGAAATCGGGAGGCTGCGCATGAATCGGATTCTGGAAAGAAAAGTGCTGAACCCCCAGGTGACGCTGCTGAAAATCGACGCGCCTCTGGTGGCAAGAAAGGCAGAACCGGGCCAGTTTATTATTTTGCGCCCTACTTTGGACGGGGAGCGCATTCCCCTCACTGTGGCGGATTTTGACCGGAAGCAGGGCAGCGTCACCGTGATTTTCCAGGTGGTGGGCGCCACCACCGAGCGGCTCAATCACCTGATGGAAGGGGATTTTATTGCCGATTTCGCCGGGCCCCTGGGCCGGGCCACCCGGACGGAGGGCCTGCGTAAAGCGGCCGTGGTAGGGGGCGGCGTGGGCGCGGCCATCGCCTATCCCGTGGCCAAAAAGCTGCACAGGCAGGGGTGCGAGGTGCACGCCGTGATCGGCTTCCGGAATAAGGACCTGGTGATTCTGGAGGATGAATTCCGGCAGAATTCCGCGAAGTTTTTCCCCATGAGCGACGACGGCACCTGGGGCGAGCGGGGCCTGGTGACGGACGCCCTGCGCCGGCTCCTGGAAAGCGGGGAACAATATGACGAGGTCATCACCATCGGCCCTTTGCCCATGATGAAGTTCGTGTGTCAGTTGACAAAGGAATTCGGCGTCAAAACCATCGCCAGCATGAACCCCATCATGATCGACGGCACGGGTATGTGCGGCTGCTGCCGGCTGACGGTGGGCGGCCAGGTGAAATTCGCCTGCGTGGACGGCCCGGAGTTTGACGGCCACGCAATCGATTTTGACGAGGCCATTTCCCGGGCGGGCATGTACCGGGATTTTGAACGCCGCGCCTATGAAAAAACCTGCAATCTGTTCAAAAAAGCGTAAAGGAGGCGGCGAACATGGCGATTCAACCCACCCGGCACGAGGCGCCTATCCAGGACGCGAGCGTGCGCATTCACAATTTTGACGAGGTCGCCGGGGTTTATCCCGCCGAAATCGCCCGGGCCGAGGCCGCCCGCTGCCTCCACTGCAAGAATAAACCCTGCGTGGAAGGCTGCCCGGTAAACATCGATATTCCCGATTTTATCGCCCATATCGCATCGGGGGATTACGAGGGGGCGTATCAGTCCGTTTCCCGGTTTTCCTCACTGCCCGCCGTGTGCGGCCGGGTGTGCCCCCAGGAGAGCCAGTGCGAAAGCAGGTGTACCCTGGGCGTGAAATTCCAGCCCGTGGCCATCGGCCGCCTGGAACGCTTTGCCGCCGACTGGCACAACGGCCATGACCCGAAGCCTCCCGAAAAACCCGCGCCCAACGGGCATCGGGTGGCCGTGGTGGGCTCGGGCCCGTCCGGCCTCACCTGCGCGGGGGATCTGGCGAAGCTTGGCTATGCCGTGACGGTGTATGAAGCGCTGCACACCCCGGGCGGGGTGCTGGTGTACGGCATTCCGGAATTCCGGCTGCCCAAGGCCATCGTGGAAAAAGAGGTCGATACCCTGCGGGCGCTGGGAGTCCAAATTGAGACCAACGTTATTATCGGCAGGACGTTAACGGTGGACGAATTATTCGAAATGGGCTATGAGGCCGTGTTCATCGGCTCGGGCGCGGGGCTGCCCAACTTTATGGGTATCCCGGGGGAGGCCCTCAAGGGCGTGTATTCCGCCAATGAATTTCTGACCCGCAGCAACCTCATGAAGGCCTATCTGGCCGACCCCGAAACTCCCATCATGAAGGGCGGCCGGGTGGCCGTGGTGGGCGGCGGCAACGTGGCCATGGACGCAGCCCGGACGGCCCTCCGCCTGGGGGCCGAAAAGGTGTTCATTGTATACCGCCGCTCCATGGAGGAACTGCCCGCCAGGCGCGAGGAAGTGCTGCACGCCCAGGAGGAGGGCATAGCATTCAATCTGCTGTGCAATCCCGTGGAAATCCTGGGTTATGAAAACAAGGACGACCGGCGGGATTCCCGCAACGGCTTTGTGACCGGCATGCGCTGCATCCGCATGGCCCTGGGCGAGCCTGACGAGCGCGGCCGCCGCAGGCCTGAGCCTATCCCGGGCTCCGAGTTTACGATGCCTGTGGACACCGTGATCATGGCCATCGGTACGTCGCCCAATCCACTGATTAAGGATACCACGGCGGGCCTCGAGGTGAATCGCCGGGGCGGCATTGTGGTGACCGAGGACGGCCTTACCTCCCGGGCCAGCGTGTACGCCGGCGGCGACGCCGTGACCGGGGCCGCCACCGTGATTTCGGCCATGGGCGCGGGCAAAACCGCCGCAAGGGCCATCCATCAACAGCTGTCCGGCACTTGAGACGGGACCCCTGCCCCGTTCCCGTCCCCTGCCGCACGGCGTTCCCAAAACTGTTTTACCAGCGGCAAAAGTTCAGGGGAGCAGAACGCATCGAAGGGGAAAACAGATTATTTGAGCCTCCGGAAGCGGGCGAGGGTATGATGATTGCAGAATGAAACCTTCATGATATTTCTCATTGTTATTTACGCCACATTTCAGCAGGAAGTGTGGCGTAAATTTCTTTTACAGCGGAGTTGTTATTCACTTCAAGGGAAAACAATAGAATGGACTTGTGCGCAATAAAAATACAAGTGCAAAAGCGCCCTGCCATAAAACACAGGAGGTATTTGAAAGAAGCTGTTGTCCCTTTGGGAGCCGGCAGCATGGGATGCGCCATTGTCCGCCGCATGGCCGCAGGGAAAGAAAACTTTGCTGGGCGGCATCAGCGAAAAGGCGCTGGTGTGGGCATCCCGAGCGTTCACTTGCAGCGGGTACGACGTGGAAACACAGATTGTGGACGCCTTGTTCAAGAATCCGGCGCGACCAAAAACGCTTTTCAAGGGTTGCTATACGTCGCTGTGAATCTGCCTCCGTCAATGTTTTCCTTTTGCTCGTTATGTTTTTGTCGCCGGTATTCTCTTATATTTTCCTCTGTATCAAATCGTCGAGGGTGATGCCTGCCAGAAAATCATTGACCATGCGGTCGAGCTTTGTCCACATGGGAAGCGTTTTGCACCCTTCGGCCCGGTGACAGGGGCGGGCGCCGCAGGCAAGGCAGGCGACCGGGGCCAGGTCGCCTTCCGTGAGCAGCAAAATATCTTTGACGCTGCATTCCCTGGGGTCCCGGCAAAGGCGATACCCGCCGCCCTTCCCGTGAACCCCCTGGACATATCCGTTTTTCGTGAGAAAGGGCATGATTTGCTCCATGTATTTGGGCGAAAGTTCCTGCCGCCGGACGACCTCCTTCATGGGAATATAGCCGCTGTCCTGATGCTCCGCCAGATCGATCAGTACGCGAAGGGCATACCTGCCCCGGGTTGAAATCATCATACCGTTTCCTCCGTTTCATTTTGTCTCCAGGGTTGACGTGCGTCCGTTCAACCGTCCCCGGTCACGTAAATTGTGCTCCGGATCATGCCCATCCAGCAGGTGTAGGGAATTGTGCCTTCCTGTTCCGGGGTGAAGCGGATCACGTTGTCGCCGGGCTGCAGGGGGATGCTGAGGTCAAACGCCGGGAT
>CANQKI010000040.1 GCA_947624355.1 uncultured Clostridia bacterium
CCCCAGCCCCGGCGCGCCAAGCAGCGCCATGGCGGATACCGTGGCGGCGTTGCAGGAAATCAGCCCCGCCGTCTGCCCGAAATAGGCGAAGGCCGCCGCCCAGAAAACCCGCCTCGTCCAGCGGTACAGCCGCGTCCTTGGCCGGGCGTTCAGGGAAAAGCACAGCATCAGCGAAAGCAAAAGCCCCGTCAGCAGCAGGGCCGTCCAGTGGGCTTCGGTCATATTCAATCCCTCCCGGCCCATGCTATGCCCCGGAATTGACAAAAATGCATGGCCGGGTGTAAAATGGGTTATCCTTTACGAACGACAGGGAGGTACAGGAGCATGGGCATCATTCCGTCCCGGAACCTGGAAGAACAGCGCCGGGAAGAAAACGGCGTTACTTATTTTGACCGCGGCGTGGTAGAAGGCAAAAACGGCCGCAAATATTCCCGCTTCGCCATCCAGACCCATTTCGTGGAGGTGGGCGAGGATCAGGCGGCGCTGGTGGAAAAATACGTGCGGCCCCTTTATCAGGAAGGAGACATGCTCTCCTTCGGGGCCAAGGTCATGGCCATGTGCACCAAAAACGTGAAGACCCGGGAAGAGGTCAAGCCCGGCTTCTGGGCCAATTTCCTGTGGCGCTTCGCGGGCATCAACCACACGGGGGTGGGCATGCACGAGCCCTATAAGCTGCAATTGGTCATCGATATGTGCGGGTTGCCCCGGGTGCTGCTGGCGGTGGTGTGCTCTGCTGTTACGAAGCCCTTCGGCGTGCACGGGGTGTTTTACAAGGTGTGCGGCAAGGGCGTGGGCGGCATCGACGGCTTCTATTTCCGCTCCAGCTTTGACCGGTATAAGGAGCTGGCCCTCATCAACCCCCCGAACCCCGTGGAGCTCTGCAACGACCTGAAAGCCAAAACGGGCATCCCCGTGGTGCTGATGGACGCCAACGACATCGAGCAGAACCAGCTGGGCAAGTGCGACGGCTTCCCCCTCACGGACGACGAAATCCAGGACGCCATGCAGGATAATCCCTCCGGCCAGGGGGACGAACTGACGCCCTTCATCCTGATCCGCCCGGTGAAATAACGCAATCCAAAATAAAGGGCCCTTGTTTCGAAAGAAACTGGGGCTTTTTTGTCGGGCTTTTGCAACGGCCCTGCCGCAACAAAAAGGCGGCAGGCATGTTCCCGTACCTGCCGCTCTTTGACCACGTCGCGAATCAGCCGCGCCGGTTGTAATCAGAGGCCAGGGCATTCATGGCGTCGGCCAGCTTGTAGATGTACACAAAGGGCCCAATCACAATGAGCATGCCCAAAACTTCCCATCCCCAGAAGGTGCCGGCACTGATGGTGGGCTGCATTCCGCGGCGGCTCATTTCGGAACCGATACGGGCACTGAGTTTATGGAACCAGACGAAAACCGCAATACCGAGCGTAATCGGCCCAACCAGGAAAAGCAGCAGACAGTAATGCATGGTTTTGCGGCCGTCATACCGGCTGGCAATCACGTTGATATCATTGGAGATGCTGGAAAAAAAGACAATCGAGTAGATGCCGAGGGTGACGATTGAAAGCAAGATGAACTTCAGCAATCCACGGGTGGTGTTCAGCTGCCCAACCGGCGCAGATGTGGATGGAGATGCGGATGAAGATTGATACATACAAAATTCTCCCCTTTCATTTGAATACGTACATTATATTCCGGGCCCAAAGGACTGTCAATAAAAAAATTAAAAAAATCTAATCTGTATTATATGTGAATCTAAGAATAACAGACGGTCCATAAAGCGGCGTTGACGATGCGCCGGATTTTCACGTCAATATCCGGATTGTTCGGGTTTTTCCAAACGGCACGTCCTGTTTGCAGGAAACGAAATCCGGGGCAAAGCGCTCACGAGAACCCTGGCGCGTTCCGCATGTTTTTCAGCCGTTTCCATTTTCGTCTTCCGGAATGCCCGTCAGCCCGTCCTCTGTGGCGGCAGTGACCCTCACGGTAAAAATTTTTCCGGGCTCGCCCCCCGGGAACGCGCAGGGCACGTACTGGGCGGTGTAGCCGCGGCACGCTCCATCCTCCCGCTCCTCGCAGAGGACCTGCACCCGCTCACCGATCCAGCTTTCCCGGTAGCTTTTCGCCATTTCCGCTCCGTCCCGGATCAGCTGCCGGGCCCGCTCCTCCCGGACGGATTTGGGCACTTGGCCGCTCATGGCCGCCGCCGGGGTGCCCTGCCGGGCGCTGTAGGGGAACACATGCATCCGGGCAAAGCCGATTTCCCGGCAGAAAGCCCGGGTCTCGGCAAACTCTTCCTCCGTCTCCCCCGGGAAGCCGGTAATCACGTCGGTGGTGATGGCGCAGTGGGGAAAGGCCCGGCGCAGGATGGCGCAGGCGGCCCGGAATTCATCCGGCGTATACCGCCGCCGCATCCGCCGCAGCACCCCTTCGCTGCCCGACTGGAGCGCCAGATGGAACTGGGGGCACACCTTTTCTTCCTTTTGCAGGGCATCGGCAAATGCCTCCGTCACGATGACAGGCTCCAGGGAGCCCAGGCGAATGCGTGCCACCCCGTCCACGCTGCAGGCCGCCACGGCGTCCGTCAGGGAGGCGCAGGGCAGGTCCCGTCCATAGCTGGTGAGATGAATGCCCGTCAGCACCAGTTCAGAAAAACCGGCGGCGGCCAGGCGCAGCGCCTCCGCGCGGATCTCCTCCGGCTTCCGGGAGCGGATGCCGCCCCGGACGTAGGGGATAATGCAGTAGGCGCAGTACCGGTCGCACCCCTCCTGAATCTTGAGCACAGCCCGGGTATGGCCTTCGTGGCTGGAAATGGAAAGGGGCTCGTAATCCGCCCGGAGGATGTTTTCCACGGCGGCGATCCGCGTGTTCCGCTCGATCGCTTCTTCCAGCAGCCGCACCACTTCCCCGCGCCGGGCGTTGCCGATCACCAGCCGCGCCCCCGTCTCCAGCAGCTTTTCCCCGTCCCGCTGAGCCAGGCATCCGGCGATGACCACCTGGGCGGCGGGGTTCTGCCGCAGGGCGCGGCGCACAGCCTGGAGGCTCTTTTTGTCCCCCGTGCCCGTCACCGTGCAGGTGTTCACCACGTATACGTCGGCGGGTTCGGAAAAATCCACAGGGGTATAACCCGCCTGTTCAAACAGTTCCAGCATGGCCTGGGAATCGTACTGGTTCACCTTGCAGCCCAGGGTATGAAACGCCACGGTCGGCATGATATGTTCTCCCTCTTTTTGTTGTTTAAGAAACTCATTAACTTTGGGGATGCATGAAGGGGCCGCAGCCCCTTCATATGTAATCCGCAGGGCAGGCTGCACCCGTCAGGGCGACCGAGGGCGTGCAATTCTTGAATTGCCGCCCGATGTCCGCGCCTCCACGTAGTGGTGGGACACGGGGCATGGCCGGAATGTGTTGAAACAACCGATGTGCGAAGCATTGTGGAGGCGGGGCGTAGCCACGCCGGAACGCGGCCAAGCAGTTTGCTTAAGTAGCGCGGATGAGCCGCAGGCTCAGACGTGCAGAGCAGCGGCATCGCAGGGTGTCGAAAATTTTTTCGACACCCTATTCCATGTCGCCCGTCAGCGTCAGCAGGGACACCAGTGCCGCCAGCCCCGCCGTTTCCGTCCGCAGGATCCGGGGGCCCAGGGACACGGGCACGGCCCCGGCGGCACGCATTTTTGCCATTTCGGCGGCGTCGATGCCGCCCTCCGGACCGATGATGAGGGCGACGTCCTTTTGCCCCTGCAGGTGCGCCCGCATGCCGCCCCCCGTCGCTTCCTCCCAGGGGGCCAGGGCCAGTTCATGCCCCAGCAGCCGGGCGCAGAGGGCCTCCAGGGTCAGAGCGCTTTCGATTTCGGGCACGGCGGCCCGTCCCGCCTGTTTGGCCGCCTCCCGGGCAATGCGCCGCCAGCGGAGCAGGCGCTTTTCCCCGTCCTTTGCGTCCCATTTCATGACGCACCGGGAAAAGAGCACGGGCACAATGCGGCAGACCCCCGCCTCCGTGCACTTTTGTACAATGTAATCCATTTTGTCTCCCTTGGGCAGGCCCTGATAGAGGGTTACCCGGACGCCTGGCTCGGGGGACGGCAGGGGCTCCAGCAGCCGCACCGTCACTTCTGGAGCCGTTTCCAGAATTTCCGCCCCGAAAACCGTTTCCTCCAGGATCACCTGGCATCTGTCCCCCGTCTTCAGGCGCAGCACCCGCAGGGCGTGGGCCGCCTCCTCGGGGGGCAGCAGGGCCCTGTCCGCACCCAGCCGGGCGGCAAAAAAACGGTGCATGCAACCCCTCCTTCCGGGCGGCGCGGCGGGAAAGGAGCCCGCTCCGCCTGTATCGCTTCCTATTCTATCACAACCCTGTCTTTTTTTGAACCCCGCAAATTTCCGTCACGATTGTAACAAAATACAGAAACATGAATATTTTCACTTGTGAAACAGGGAGAATTCTGCTATACTGTTATGTGGCTACCTGTGCTCATCCGACGTGTAAGGAGGTTTTTACCTTTGGACGAGTTTAACGAATTTAACAATGACTTAAACAATCAACAGCCCGCCGCGCCGCAGAATCCGCCCGTCGTGCGTCATCGCCGCAGTGACAGGCACCGCGCCCCCGGCGAAGCGCCTGCCGAAGCAAAAGCGCCCGTCCGGCCCGCGCCATTGCAGGAAAACGAACCGGATGGCCAATGGGAACGCCGCCAGCCCGATTCCGTGCCGGGGGAAAGCGGCTTTGAGCCGCCCCGTGCCCGCTTTTCGGAAGAGCCGCCCATTGCCCCGCCCCCGCCCCGTACCAACACGCGGCCGCTGGTGAAGGGTTCGCACTTTACGCCTGCGCCCAGGTCCGAGGATGAAAAAGCCCCCATCGCCCCGCCCCCGCCCCGGTCCGTTTCCCAGCCGAAGGGGGAAGACCTGCCCTTTACCCCGCCGCCCAGGACCAACGTCCGGCCCGCGCCCCTTCAGGAAGGCGAAGACGAATTTGTCCGCCGCCCGGTGGCGCTGAATGACAGCGACGAGGATGAAGACGAATTCGAGGATGAGGATGCGCCCCGGATCTGGCCCCGGGTGCTGATTGCCGTAATTCTGGTGCTTGCGCTTTTTTGCGCCGCGCTGTTCTTCCTTCCGGACGTGGGGCCCCTGCAGCCGGTGAAGGACGCCGTGACGGGCCTCTTCTCCTCCGAAGCCAAGAAAACGCCCGCCCAGGTGGTATCCTTCCAGACCCAGTCCGCCACGGGGGTGACGGGCGGCCGCATCCGCTTCCAGATCACCACCAACAGCGCCGCGGAAAACGTGCGGCTGGAGGACGCCGAAGGGCATGAAATTCCCTGCGCCGCCAGCCTGATCAACGGTCAGGAAGAAACCAACAAAATCTGGGAGGTTACCGCCTCTTTCTCCTATCCTTTTGCCGGCGAGGTATACGCCGCCGTTTCGGACGGCGCAAGCTGGACCCGTTCCGATATAACGGTGCCTCTCCGGATTACCGAACCCACGGAAGCCCCCACGGAGGCTCCCACCGAAACCCCGGCGCCGAGTACGCCCGTGCCGACGGATGCCCCCACCGAGATTCCCGTGGAAGCGCCCGTGGAAGAAAACACGGTGAGCGGGCAGCCCGAAGCCACGGATAACACACCCGTTGTTTCCGCGCCGCCCGTCGTGCCCACCTGGGCCGCCCAGGTAACCGCGCCGCCCGAAACGGAAGCGCCCACCGAAGTGCCTGTGACCGAAACGCCCATTCCCACCGATACGCCTGAACCCACGGCGGAGCCTACCGCCGTGCCCACTCCCACGCCGGCCCCCACGGCCTCGCCTCTGCCCAGGCTGACTGCCGAAAGCGCGGTGGAGGGCCTGAACGTGACCGATACAGTGTTCAAGGGCGGCAAGACCCAGAGCGATTTCCGGCGGGAGAACGGCTATCTGGCCCCCAATCCGGACGCCTACACCTTCTATGAAGCCGGCGTGTTCACCTTCCGGGGCGATAACTTCCGCCGCAATGCCGCTTTCGGCACGGTGGAGGTGCAGCAGGGCGCGCTGTCCGTGCTGTGGCAGCACGAAATTGGCAGCATGCGCACCGCCGATTCCGGCACCCTGTACGGCGTGGGCTGGACCGGCCAGCCCGCCATCGTGAAGTGGACCATCCAGAGCCGCAACATGATGAACCTGTACGAGGACAAGAAAAACACCTCCGCCCTGCGGGAAGTGATTTTCGGCGCCCAGGACGGCAAGATTTACTTCCTGGACCTCACCGACGGCACCCTCACCCGGGACCCCATCAACGTGGGCTATCCCCTCAAGGGCAGCGTGTCCCTGGACACCTACGGGCGGCCCCTGCTGGCCGTGGGACAGGGCATCTCGAAGCTGCCCAACAAAACGGGGGACATTGGCCTGCACGTCTATAACCTCATCAACGGCGAGCGCTTCTTCCTCCTCAACGGCCGCAAGTCCGATTCCCAGAAGCAGTATTCCACCAACGGCGCTTTCGACGGCACGGCCCTCTTCCTGCACCGCAGTGAAGCGGCCAAAAACGACGCCCTCATCGTGGCGGGGGAAAACGGCCTGCTCTACACCGTGGACCTCAACAGCGAATTCAAGTATCCCACCAACGAGGATCCCTCTATCGAAGGTTCCCTCACACTGAACCGGGACACCACGTACCTGCGCACCAAGGCGAACGCAGAAAAGGATACCCTGGTGAGCGTGGAAAGCAGCGTGGCCATGTACGACAAATACGTCTACATGGCGGATGCCTACGGCGTGGTCCGCTGCGTGGATACCGACACCATGCAGACCGTCTGGGCCGCAGACTGCGGCGACAATACCGACGCCGCCATCGCCCTGGACATGGAGGGCGGCACAGGCGTGAGCCTGTATACCGGCAACACGGCCTACTCCCGCCTGGGCAGCAAGAACAACGTGACCATCCGCAAAATGAACGCCCTGACCGGCGAAGAAATCTGGAATTATCAAATCAAGTGCGATTACGATAAGAACCAGCTTTCGGGCTGCAAGGCCAGCCCCGTCATCGGCCAGAATAACATTTCCGATCTGGTGATCTTCACCGTCAGCGAGGTGACAGGCGCCGGCAGCCGGGTCATTGCCCTCAGCAAAGCATCCGGGGCCGTGGTCTGGAGCTTCGATATGTCCACCGCCGAAACCGTTTCCTCCCCCGTGGCCGTGTATAACGCGGCGGGCGACGCCTGGATCATCCAGGCGGAAGGCAACGGCGTGCTGCATATGCTGGACGCCCGGACGGGAATGGAAAGAACGTCGCTGGATCTGGGCGGCGAAATCCAGGGTTCCCCCGCGGTCTTCCGGAATATCCTGGTGATCGGCACGTGCAGCAAGGATAATTCCCGCATGTACGGCATCCAGATCAACTAAATCACCCTGCGATGCAGGATCGCTTTCGCGTTCCTGCATCGACCACATCATTTTCCTGTTCGCTACGCTCACGGCCGGAAAATGATATAGGAAACTCTCAATTCGGCATAGTCGTGCGATTTCGCTACCGCTCACCGCACTCCTTGCCTCATTGGGCCTTCTCCCGCCTTCATCTGCCACAGGTAGCGGCGGGATACGGCCCTCGGGGCGGCAAACCCGCCCCTGCGGATTTCAAATGAAGGGGCTGCGGCCCCTTCATGCATCCCCCAAAATTAGATGTTGCTTTTTTGACAGACTGGGGCATCCCGCCATATGGCGGGGTGCTTTTCTGATTGTTGACAAAGTTGCCGAATATTTTTGACAAAGTTTTTCCGTAAAATATTTTTGCGAGGGAACGATAACAAAACTGCAGGCCGCGGAACCGGCTTTGCCGGCGTGGCGAAATGAAAATCCGAAAAGCCAAATAGAGGAGGTCCGTTTATGAAAAAGCTGTATCTGGTCACCGGGGCGACGGGGCATGTGGGCACGGTCCTCGTTTCGGCTCTTCGGGCGCGGCACGCGGACATCCGGGCGCTGGTCCTGCCGCAGGAAAGGCGGTTCGCCCCCGAAGGCGTGGAGGTCTGCGAGGGCGACGTGACGGACGCCGGTTCGCTGACGCGGTTTTTCAACGTTTCCGATTATGAAGAAACCACGCTGATTCACTGCGCCGCCCTGATTACCATCGCTTCCGGGGAAAACGCACGGGTCTGGAACGTGAACGTAAACGGCACGGATCATGTGATGCAAAAGGCGGCGGAGGCGGGGATTCAGCGGGTTATCCACGTCAGTTCGGTGCACGCCATTCCCGAAAGGCCTCTGAACGAAACCATCACCGAGGTCAATTCCTTTTCCCCCGGCCTGGTGCAGGGGCAGTATGCAAAATCCAAGGCGGCGGCCTCTCAAAGGGTGCTGGAGTACGCCCGCAAGGGGCTGAACGTCAGCATCGTGCACCCATCGGGTGTTATCGGGCCGGGGGATCTGCGCCGCAGAAACCACATGATCCGCACCATCCAGGCCATGGCCAGCGGAAAAATCCCCTTCGCCATGAAGGGCGGATACGATTTTGTGGATTCCCGGGATGTGGTGAGCGGCATTCTCGGCTGCGAAAAGGGCGGCGAACGCGGCGAATGCTACATTTTAAGCGGGCACTACGTTTCCGTGCTGGAAATGCAGAACGCGGTCCGCGGCATCGTGGGGAAAAGGTCTGTCCGGCTGGAAGCGCCCTATGGGCTCATGAAAAGGATCGCCCCCGCCGCAGAGCGGATCGCCGGTTTTTTCGGGCAAAAGCAGCCCATTCTCACGCCCTATTCCGTCCAAACGCTGCACACCAACGGAAATTTCTCTTACGAAAAAGCGTCGAAAGCCTTCGGTTACGCACCGCGGCCCGTCCATGAAACGCTTCTGGCCTCGCTGTAATTGTCTGCCCGGGAAAATCAAAAACCGCCTGCCTTCATCGGAAAACCGATGCGGGCAGGCGGTTTTTTGAATAGGCCGCGCCGTTAACGTTTTTTCGGATGCCGTCACTTTTTCAAATGGATGCCGCTCAGCTTTTTCCCTTTTTCGCTTTTCTGCCTGTGAAAAAGCCTAATGCAAACACCCCTGCCAGAAGCAGGAAGGAAAACGCCTCCAGCGCCGTGACCGGCCGGGGAAACAGCCGGGCGACGGGGCCGAGCAGATACTGCGGGGCCGCAGTGAAATACTTCTGGGAAAGGCCCGCCAGCAGCAAACTGCGTTCTTCGGCGTTCTGCCCTTCGAACTGCCACAGATAAAGCGCCAGCGAAAGAAGCCCCGCGGCATTGCCGAAGAGCAGCGCCCTGCCCGGACCCCAATCCGTCCCGGCGTACTGCCTGCCAAGCCAGAACAAAAACCAGAGAACCGCAAGGGGAACCAGGTAAAACGTCAGCGTTCCTGCCACCGGAACAAGCAGCATCACGTCCATCAGATGGCCCGCTGCAAACGGAACAAGCGTCATTGCAATCAAAAGGAATTTTTTCACGGCAATGACCTCCATGGATGGTGGATGACGGCGTATTATCCGCGCTTTGCCTCCAGCGGCTCGGCAAATTCGCTGTGGAGCGGGCGGTCCATGCTCCGGTCCCGGGCGGCCCAGGCGGCGGCATTCAGGATGATCTTCCGCACGTTCTCGTTATAGTAGGAACGCAGGGTTTCGTGGCCCGGCTGGAAATAGAACAGCTTGCCGTAGCCCCGGTTGAAGCAGCAGGCCGAGCGGAACACCTCGCCCGTCTCGTACCAGCCGATGGCCAGCAGCGCGTCCGGGGCGGGAATATCGAACCGCTCGCCGTACATTTCCTCCCCCTCCAGTTCGAAATAAGGGGGCACGCCTTTCATGATGGGATGGGCGGGCTCGACGACGAAAAGCCGCTCCCTTTCGTTCATTTCGTGCCAGCGCAGGGAGCACTGGGTGCCCAGCAGCCGCTGCATGATCTTGGATTCGTGGCCCGAATGAAGCACGATCAGGCCCATGCCCCGCAGCACCTGCCGCTGCACCCGGGTCACGGCCTCGTCGGGCACCAGATGATGCTTGCAGTGGCCCCACCAGATGAGCACGTCGGTATCCTCCAGCATTTCGTCCGAAAGCCCCGCGTCCGCGTCGGCCAGGCACGCCGTGCGCACCTCAAAGCCCTCGTTCCCCCTGAAAATGCCCGCCAGGGTGCCGTTCAGCCCCTCCGGATGCACCTTGCGCACCGCCTCGGCGGTTTCCGCCAGGCTGTCCTCGTTCCACACCGTTACCTTGATTGCCATCTTTCTTTCGCCTCGCTTTTCAGAATTGCTTATGCACATGATAGCCCAGATTCCCGGGCTTTGCAGCCGTTCAATCGACCTTTTTTCCGCAGGCCGAGGGACACGCGGCACACCCGCCCTCCCCCGTTTCCCGGAGGGAAGCGGGCATCAGCTCCCCCACGTTCTTCATGGCGTCGATCACTTCATCCGGCGGCAGGGGGCAGGGAATGCCCGCCAGGGCCAGATCGGCTGCCACAAAGGCCCCCGCGGCACCGGAAGCGTTTCGGTACACGCAGGGCACCTCCACCAGCCCCCGCACGGGGTCGCACACCAGGCCCATGATGTTCATCAGGGCAAAGGCGCAGGCGTCCGTGCTCTGCTTGGCCGTGCCGCCCCGCAGGTAAACCAGCGCCGCCGCCGCCATGGCTGCCGCCGTGCCGCATTCGGCCTGGCAGCCGCCCTCCGCCCCCGAAATGCTGGCCCGGGCGGCAATCACGTCCCCCACCGCCGCGGCAACAAACAGGGCGTCCCGCAATTGATCGTCCGAAAGGCCGAATTCCTCCTGGGCGGTCAAAAGCACGCCGGGCAAGATGCCGCAGGCCCCCGCCGTGGGGGCCGCCACGATTTTGCCCATGGCAGCGTTGCACTCGGCCACAGCCAGGGCCCGGGCCGCCGCACGGCCCAGGTAATTGCCCCCCGCCGTCCGGTTTTCTTCCACCGCCTGGCGCAGCCGGCAGGCCTGGCCCCCCGTCATGCCGCTCATGGAATGGAGCTTGGGGTCAAAACCTTTTTCGGCGCTCTGGCGCATGACCCGCAGGGCCGTCTCCATTTTTTTGTTGATTTCCTCCCGGGCCGCGCCCGTTTCCCGCATTTCCGCCTGCCGGGCGGCTTCTGCCAGGCCGACGCCCTCGGACAAGCGCACCAGAGCTTCAAGGGAATTTTCAAACATTCCTGTGTCCTCCCGTCAGATTGGGCTGAGCAGCGTCACATCCCGAACACCGGGCAGCTGCCGGAGCTCCGCCGTCAGGCCGTCCCCCGGCAGGGCGTCCAATTCGATGGCCATGGCCGCCGCGCCCCCCGCCGTCGTGCGGAACACCCGCATGGTGGCGATGTTGATGCCCGCGTCGGCCAGAATCTGGGACACCTTGGCGATGACCCCCGGGGCGTCCCCGTGGCGGATCACCAGGGTGATCTTATCCCCCGAAAAGCCCATTTCCAGCCCGTCCAGGTACTGCACCCGGATGCGCCCGCCGCCAATGGAGGCCGCCTGAAGCCGGACCCGTTTCCCGTGCTCCCCCACGGCCTCCACCACCATGGTGTTGGGGTGAGCGTCCCGCAGGCGCACCGGGCGAAAGGTCACTTCCATCCCCGCTTCCTTTGCGATTTTGAGGCTGCGGCGAAGCCGTTCGTCGTCCACCGGCATATCCAGCAGCCCGCCCACCACGGCCCGGTCGGTGCCGTGGCCCCGGTAGGTTTTTTCAAAGGAGCCGTGGAAGGAAATCACTGCCTTCACGGGCTTTTCCCCCAGCAGCTGCCGGGCCACCCGGCCGATGCGGGCCGCCCCCGCCGTGTGGGAGGAGGAGGGCCCGATCATCACCGGGCCGATAATATCAAAGAGACTCATCTTTCTTTCCCTCCGTCAGTTTTCCGCCCGGGACAGGGCAAACTGACTGTAATACAGGATGTGGTAGAAGCCGCCTTTCTGCAGCAGTTCCTGATGTTTTCCCTGCTCCACGATGTGACCGTCCCGCATGACCAAAATCCGGTCGGCCTCCCGGACGGTGGACAGGCGGTGGGCCACGATGAAGGAGGTGCGCCCCTTCATCATTTCGTCAAAGGCGGCGGCAATTTTGAGTTCGGTACGGGTGTCGATGGCCGATGTGGCCTCGTCCAGAATGAGCAGCGGCGGGTCGGCCAGCATGACCCTGGCAATGCAAAGCAGCTGCATCTGCCCCTGGGACAGGCCGCTGCCCGCGCCGATGACGGTATCATACCCCTGGGGCAGGCGTTTGATGAAGGAATGGGCGTGGGCCGCCTTGGCCGCGGCCACGATTTCCTCTTCCGTGGCGTCCGGCCGGCCGTAAGCGATGTTTTCTCGCACCGTGCCCTGCCGCAGCCAGCTGTCCTGCAATACCATGCCGAAAAGGGACCGCAAATCCCCCCGGCGCATGCGGTAAATGCTGGTTCCGTCGATTTGAATGTTCCCGGCGTCCAGGTCGTAAAACCGCATAAGCAGGTTCACCAGGGTGGTTTTTCCCGCCCCTGTGGGGCCCACGATGGCGATTTTCTGCCCGGCCCGGACGTCCAGGCACATATTCTCGATGAGGGGCCGCTCCTTCGTATAGCCGAAGGCCGCGTTTTCAAATTTCACGTCCCCCCGCACTTTGGATACGTCCGCCGCATCGGCGGGGTCGGGGCTTTCGTCCGGCAGGTTCAGGAAATCGGACACCCGGCGCAGGGCGGCCAGGGCGGTCTGCAGCTGGGTCATGACGGAAGAAATTTCGTTGAAGGGCTTCGTGTACTGGTTGGCATAGGTGAGGCAGGCGGAAATATCCCCCACGCTCATGCCGCCCCCCAGGGCCACCAGTCCGCCCACGATGCCCGCAGCCACGTACACTAAGTGGTTGACGAACCGGGTGGTGGGGTTCACCAGGGCCCCGTACAATTGGGCCTGGTAGCCGCATTTGCGCAGCCGTTCGTTGATTTCGTCAAAGGCGCCCACGGCGGCCCTTTCCTGGCCGAAGAGGATGGCCAGCTTCTGGCTGCCCGCCCGCTCGCTGACGAAGGCGGTGAGTTCCCCCTGGGTGTCGCTCTGCTCCCGGAACAGATGATGGGAACGGCCCGTGATCCTTTTTGCTACCAGCACGGACAGGGGCGTCAGCACCAGCACGGCAATGGCCACCTGAAAGCTGATCGTA
Source organism: uncultured Clostridia bacterium (assembly GCA_947624355.1). Taxonomy (GTDB): domain Bacteria; phylum Bacillota; class Clostridia; order Christensenellales; family Aristaeellaceae; genus RUG563. The sequence continues at coordinate 13,056 of CANQKI010000040.1, forward strand.
AAGAGGAAAATCATGGTGCCAAGGATGGTGGCCGCGCCGGTCATCAATTGGCCCGCCCCCTGCAAAAGCCCGTCTCCCACGGCCTCGGCGTCCGCCGTGACCCGGGCCACAATATCCCCGTGGGGCACGCCGTCGATGGTCCTGAGGGGCACTTTGTGCAGCTTGCGGAACACGTCGTCCCGCAGGGCGTTGACGGTGCGGTAGCAGGCCGCGTTGGTGCAGTAGCTCATCACCCACTGGAACGCCGCCGAAAGGAGGTACACCGCCAGCAGCAGCCCGATCATGCGCAGCAGCGCCGCGAAATCAGTATGCCCTTCCACAATCAGGTCGATGCCGCTGCCCACCATCCGGGGGGCCAGCAGGGACAAGGCCACCCCGGCCACCGCCGAAACGCAGGCGACGATCAGATGCGCCCGGCTGGCTTTCAAATAGCCAAACAGCCGGGAAACGCCGTTTTTCTTCATTGCGCCGCCTCCTTTTCGGAAAGCTGGGACAGGCAGATTTCCCGGTACACGGGGCATGTTTCCATCAGCGCTTCATGGGTTCCCATGCCGGCGATCCGGCCGTCGTCCAGCACGATGATGGTATCCGCGTTCCGGATACTGCCCGCCCGCTGGGACACGATGAACACCGTCATTCCGTCCGTTTCCCGGGCGATGGCCTGGCGCAGGGCCGCGTCGGTGGCAAAATCCAGGGCGGAGGAAGCGTCGTCCAGAATCAGGATGTCCGGCCTGCGGACAAGCGCCCGGGCAATGGTAAGCCGCTGGCGCTGACCACCGGAGAGGTTTTTGCCGCCCTCTTCAATGACAGAATCCAATTGTTCCGGCAGCTTTTCCACGAATTCCCACGCCTGGGCAATTTGGAGGGCGCGCCTGATTTCATCGTCCGTGGCGTCCTGTTTGCCCCACCGCACGTTGTCCCGCACCGTGCCCGAAAGCAGCGCCGCCCCCTGGGGCACCATGCCGACCATTCCGCGAAGGGCGTCCATGCGGTAATCCCGCACGTCCTGCCCGAACAGGCGCACCGTGCCGCAGGTCGCGTCATAGAGCCGGGGAATCAGCTGCACCAAAGTGGATTTGCCGCTGCCCGTGCCGCCGATCACGCCCACCGTGCGCCCCTTTTCCACCGAAAAGGTGAGGCCGCTCAAGGCGTTTTCGCCGCCGCCGGGATAGCAAAAGTCCACGCCGTCAAAGGTCACGGCGGGGGCGGTTTTGTCCGGCTCCGCGCCGCCGCCCTCCTGCAGGGCGGGCTGCATTTCCATGATCTCCCCCACCCGCAGGGCCGAGGCCCCGGCCTTGGTGAAAATCACGGTGAGGTTGGCCACGACGGTAATCTGCAACAGAATCTGGGCCAGGTAATTGATAAAGGCGATGACCACGCCCTGGGTCAGGAACCCGTCCTGCACCCGTCCGGCCCCCAGCCACAGTACGGCCAGCACCCCCAGGTTCATGACAGCAGACGTGGCGGGGTTCAAAAGCGCGCTCCACTGGCCCACCCGCACGGCGGTTTTCGTGTAATCCCGGGATACGGCTTCAAACCGCTCCGTTTCCTCCTTCTGCCTGGAAAAGGCGCGCACCACCCGGGCCCCCTCCAGGTTTTCCCGGCTGATCCGGGCCAGGCCGTCCAGCTTTTTCTGCATGGTCTTGAAAAAGGGCAGGGTTTTTTTCATCACAAACCAAAGAAGCAGGGCAATGAGGGGCGTGGTAATCAGGAACACCGCCGATAACTCAATATCCAGAATCATGGCCATGACGATGGAGCCGATGGCCAGGAAGGGGGCCCGCACCACCAGGCGGATCAGCATAGCCAGGGCCTGCTGCAATTGGTTGATGTCGCTGGTCATGCGGGTAATGAGGGCGGGAGCGCCGATTTTGTCAATGTCCTGGGCGGAGAGGGCGTTGATTTTTGCAAACAGGTCGTGCCGCAGCTCGGTGCCGAAATTCTGGCTGGCCCGGGAGGCCACCACCTGGCACACCAGCGCCGTGGCCACGCCGATGAGGGCGATAAGCAGCATGAGCCCCGTCTTCTGCCAGATTACGGCCCGGCTGCCCGTCTTCACCCCGTCGTCAATGAGGGCCGCCATGACCAGGGGCAGAATCAGTTCCAGAACGGCCTCCACCAGCTTAAAGCCCTGGCCAAGAAAAATATCCTTTTGATACCGTTTGAAGTAAGGTAACAAGAACCGCAAGCGCTACACCTCTCTTGGTTTGTCGGCGTGCTCGCATTCGCGGCCCGCCGACCCGGATTTTTGCTTCGCAAAAATCCTAAACCTTATTCAGTCTTTCATTTGTCTACCCGGAAAATGCCGCACTTGAGGTACTGGGTTTCGGGGGCGACGGGGAGGATGGGGTGATCCCGGCCCTGGGTGCGGTATTCCACCTGAAAGAGCCGGGCCCGGGCGTCCCGGGCGGCGGAGAGCACCACCTCCCGGAACTGGTTGGGCAGCATATGCTGGGAGCAGGAGCAGGTGATGAGGTACCCGCCGCTTCGCACCAGCTTGATTCCCCGCAGGTTGATTTCCTTATAGCCCCGCTCGGCGGCCTCCAGGTTATGGCGGGTCTTGGTGAAGGCGGGCGGATCGAGAATCACCACGTCGTATTCCGCCCCGGCGGCGCACTGCTCCTTGAGGAAATCAAAGGCGTTGGCGGTCACAAACCGCACGTTGTCAAAGCCGTTGAGGGCGGCGTTCTTCGCGGCGCATGCACAGGCGTATTCCGAAATGTCCACGCCCGTCACGTCGCTGGCCCCGTATTTGGCCGCATGGAGGGCGAAGGAGCCCGTGTGGGTAAAGCAGTCCAGCACCCGCCTGCCTTTCACAAAGGGGGCGATGGCGGCGCGGTTTTCCTTCTGATCCAGGAAAAAGCCCGTTTTCTGGCCGTTTTTCACGTCCACCAGGAAGCGGACGCCGTTTTCCGCAATCTCCACCGTGTCCGGAACCGTGCCCCGGAGAACGCCCGTCTGCTGGGGCAGGCCCTCCAGCTCCCGGACGGGCACGTCGTTGCGCTCGTAAATGCCCTGGGGGTGCAGCTCCTCCATCAGTTCGTCGCAGATAACGTCCTTGTATTTTTCCATGCCCAGGGCCAGGCACTGCAGCACGATCACGTCCCCGAAGCTGTCGGCGATAACGGCGGGGAGCCCGTCCGACTCGGCGAAAATCAACCGGCAGGAACGCAGGTCGGCAAACTGCCGCCGGTAATCCACCGCCGCCCGGATCCGGGTCCGGATAAACCCTTCGTCGATGGGCTTGTCCCGATAGCTCAGGATGCGCAGGGCAATCTGGGAGGCGGGGTTATAAACCGCCATGGCCAGGAACCGCCCATTGGATGCCGTGACCCGCACGGTGTCCCCGGGCTTGGGGTCGCCCTTGCCCCGGGCAATATCGCTTTTGAAAATCCAGGGATGGCCGGAAAACGCCCTTTTTTCCCTGCCCGGCAACAGAATCAGATCGGCCATGAACGCTTCGCTCCTCTCTGGTTTGTCGCCGTGCACGCATACGCGGCCCGGCGACCCGGATTTTTGCGTCGCAAAAATCCTAAACCTTATCTCTCTGGTTTGTCGCCGTGCTCGCATACGCGGCCCGGCGACCCGGCCGCCTAAACATTATAGCATATTTTGCCGCGTCCTGTATACTGCTTTTGCAGGCATAAACAAAAGAGACGCGAAAACCGCCCGGTTTCCGCGCCACTTTATTCATGCCATGCCGCACAGGCGTTTGATGATTTCCCCGGCCAGAATCATGCCCATCACCGGAGGCACGAAGGACAGGCTGCCCGGGGGATGCCGTCCCGCTTCGGACAGGGGTTCCAGGGGCGTCATGGGCTCCTCCGTGGAATAGACCACCAGGTGCCGCTCGATGCCCATTTTGCGAAGGCGGCTCCGCAGCACTTTCGCCAGGGGGCACACCGAGGTTTCGTAGATATCCGCCACCCGGAAGCGGGCGGGGTCCGTTTTGTTGCCCGCCCCCAGGGCCGAAATGATGGGCGTGCCCGCCGTATGGGCACGTTCAATGAGCAGCAGTTTGGAGGAAACGGTGTCGATGCAGTCCGCCACGAAATCGTAACCGTCCAGGGGATACTGATCCGCGTTGTCCGGGCCGTAAAACACCGGGCAAACGGTCACCCGGGCGGCGGGATGGATATCCAGAATGCGGCTGCGCATGACCTCCGCCTTGTTCTGCCCCAGGGTGGAATGGAGGGCCACCAGCTGGCGGTTCAGATTGGTGACGGTCACTTCATCCGGGTCAAACAGGGTCATCTGCCCCACGCCGCCCCGGGCCAGGGCCTCGCAGCAGGCCGCGCCCACGCCGCCCACGCCGAACACGGCCACGCGGGCCCGCGCCAGCCGGGCCATCCGCTCTTCCCCCAGCAGCAGGGCCGATCTTGAAAACTCGCTCATATCCGCCCCCGCATTACGGGTTCCCCAGAACGGCCACGCCGTAGGGAGGCAGCGTCAGCACCCCGTTTTCCATCTGGCACGCGCCGCCGGCCGCATCCAGTTCCCCCAGCAGCGAAGCGTCGGCGGCTTCCTCGGGCAGGGTCAGGGAAAGGGCGTCCGAAGCGGAGAAATTGACGGCGATGTAGATCGTTTTTCCCTGCCACTCCCGGCCAAGGAAGCAAAGCTCCTTGTCCGCCAGTACGGTTTCATGCTCGCCCCGGGCGATGGCGGGAAACTGCTTTTTCAGCAAGTTGATGGCCCTGATATAATTCAGCAGGGAATCCGGGTCGGCCAGCTGCTCATCCACGGAAGGATAGGGGTATTCCGCCTTGGTGACGCCGGGAGGGTTCTGCGTCATGTCTCCGTCGTTCCAGTACATAGCGGTGCGCTTGTTGGGGTCCGCCCCCGAGCCCGCCATGCCGATTTCCTCTCCGTAATAGGTGAAGGTGTTGCCGCCCATGAGGTTCAGCAGGGCGTGGGCGAATTTCAGCTTGGGCAGATTGCTGCGGGCCTGCATGACGCCCACCGTCCGGCCCGTGTCATGGTTGCTGAGGAAGGGGGCCCACACCTTATCCGGCAGGGCGTCCTCCACCTGCTTAAGATAAGAAGCATAGGCCGTGCCCGGCTTCATGGACCGGAACACCTGGGCAATGTATCCCTCCGCCTGGGACGCGGGGAAGAGGAAAAAGCTGTCCGCGCCGCTTTCGTAATACCGGGCGATTTCGGGCAGGCTGGTCCACGCCTCCCCCACCAGGTAGCTGCCGGACTTGATTGCCTCGGCCATTTCCTTCAGGGTATGCAGGCATTGGATATTGGCCTCGATATCCCCGGCGAAGAAGCTGGTGACGGCATCCAGCCGGAAGCCGTCCACGCCGCACTCCGTCATCCAGAAATCCATGATCTTTCGGATTTCTTCCAGCACGGCGGGGCTCGCCAGGTTCAGGTCGGGCATGCCGCCGCCGCTGAACTGCTCTTCATAATACCATTCCGTCCCCGATACGGGCACCGTTTTCGCGCCGGGCTCCCGGGAGAAGCAGTAGTAATCGATGTACGGGTTCTCCGTGTCCCCCTTGCGCAGGGCATTCACGGCCTCCAGGAACCAGGGATGCTGGGAGGAGGAATGGTTCACCACCAGGTCCAGAATCAGCCGGATGCCCCGTTCGTGGCATTCCGCCGCCAGGGCCTTGAGGTCGTCCACCGTGCCGTAAAGGGGGTCCACCTGATAATAATCCGTCACGTCGTATTTATGATAGCTGGGGCTCGGCATAATGGGCATGAGCCAGATGCCGTCAAAGCCCATGTCCGCAATATAATCCAGCCGCTGACGGACGCCGTTCAGGTCGCCGATGCCGTCGCCGTCGCTGTCCTGGAAGGAATAGACAAAAATCTCGTACCAGTTGAAGGCGTCGGTCTCCTCCGCCCGGGCGGGCAAAATGCCCGCCAGCAGCAGCACGGACAGCAGAACGCAGAGCCATTTTTTCATTTCCGTTTTCCTCCTTCTTACCGTTTCACCAGCACCGTGGCCGAAATGGGGGCCGCGCAGACCGTACCCTGCACCGTTTCCAGCGCTTCGGTGCCGGCCTGTTCCCCATTGACGCACACATCCCACACGCCCTCCGGCAGGGCGATTTCCTGGGGCTTTTCGGTGGGATTGAACAGAATGAAGATGCCTTCCGACGCTTCGCCGTTGACGCCGCCCTCCAATTGGAAGGCCAGCACATTGGCGGGCAGCCCCTTGACGGACGAAAGCCCCGCCCGGACATCCTCGGCATTGGTCAGGCGCAGGGCGGCGTGGGCCTTGCGGAAAGCGATGAGGCCCCTGTAATATTCGTACACCTGCCGGTATTCGTCCGCTTCCAGCGTGTCCCATTTCAGGCTGTTGACTTCGTCCGGGGCGTTATAGCTGTTTTCGTTCAGGGTGCCGTCCGGGTTTTCCTTGGTGCGCAGCATTTCCTCCCCCGCCTGCAGGAAGGGGATGCCCTGGGCGGTGAAATAAACCGCCGCCGCCAGGTTGTTCATGCGGATCCGCTCGGCCCGGGACGCCTTGGGCGTGGCCAGGGTGATGCAGTCCATGAGGGTGTTGTTGTCGTGGCAGGAGGCGTAATTGACCGTCTGGGCCGGGGTGGTGCACCAGCCGTTCAACCCCATCATCCCCTGCCGCACGGCGATATCCTGGCCCCCCGCCCCGGAAGCGTATCCCCGGGAGCCCGTTCCCCGCAGGGCGTTGCGGAGGCCGTCGTTGAAATAGGCAAAGCCCGGAGTGCGGGGGGAATTGCCCTGCACGGCCAGGAGAACCCCCGGCTTGGTCAGGGCGGTGTTCATCTGCCAGCCCTCGCCGTAAAAAATCACGTCGGGGTGGTTTTGGTGCACAGTCTCCACAATCTCGTTCACCGTTTCCGTGTCCAGCAAACCCACCAGGTCGAACCGGAAGCCGTCGATGTGGTATTCGTCCACCCAGTAATTGACGGAATCCACGATGAACTTGCGCACCATGCTCCGCTCGCTGGCGGTGTCGTTGCTGCAGCCCGAGCCGTTGGAATACACGCCCTCCCGGCTGACCCGGGAAAAATATCCCGGCACCAGCCGGTTCAGGGAAAACGCCCCGGCGTCATAGACGTGATTGTACACCACGTCCATCACCACGCTGAGGCCGCTGTCATGCAGCGCCTTCACCATCTTTTTCATTTCCGCCACCCGCACTTCCCCATTGTACGGGTCGGTGGCGTAGGAGCCCTCGGGCACGTTGTAATTCACCGGGTCATAGCCCCAGTTGAACTGGGCCTCGTCCAATCGGCTTTCGTCCACCGAGCCGAAATCGTACACGGGCAGCAGGTGCACATGGGTCACCCCCAGCTCCCGGATGTGGTCCAGCCCCGTGGGCACGCCCCCCGGCGTCGTCGTGCCCGTTTCCGTCAGGCCAAGGAATTTCCCCGCGTTCAAAATGCCCGCGCTGTCGTGGGTAGACAGATCGCGCACATGAAGCTCGTAAATAATCGCGTCGTTATAGGAAAGGCCCGCGTTGGGGTTGCCGTCCGTTTCCCATCCCTCGGGGTCGGTGCCGTCCAGGTTCAGCACCATGCCGCGCTTGCCGTTGACCCCCGCCGTGCGGGCGTACGGGTCGATGGTTTCGTTGACGCGGCCCTCCACCTCCGCCGTGTAGGTGTAATAAACCCCGTTCAGGTCACCTTCTTTTTCGGCAGTCCAGGTACCGTTCACGTCGGAAATCATGGGGATGCTTTCCAGCAGGTCGTTCTCCCCCTCCGTGCCGGAGGCATACAGGTTCACCGTCACCGCCTCCGCCGTGGGGGCCCACACCCGGAAGGCCGTTTTTTCCTTTGTCCAGGTCGCCCCCAGGTCGTCCCCGGCGTAAGTGTAGGCTTCCTCAAAGGCTTCCGAAGAATAAATGCTTGCCATGGGGAATTCGCACTCCGTTTCCTGCGCTGCAATCAGATCGGCCAGGGATGCATCCGGCGGCGTTTCGGCCATGCCGCCCGGCACGGACAGGCCCAGGACCAGCGCCGTCAGGGCCGCCCCGGCGCGTATGGAAAATGGAAAACGTGTTCCGGGCATCTTTTTCCCTCCGTAACCGTATGAAAAGGACCGTTCCAAATGCAGCAATGTTATAATATGAAATCACCCGTTCCGCCGGTTAGTTAACCGGTTTCCCAATTGAGTATACCCGGATATGGCGAAAATGTCAAGATATTTTCCGATCCTTCCAGGGTGCGCCGGCGGGGGAATTGACAGAATGCACGAAAACGGCTATACTAAAGGAGATTAACCGGTTCGCCAGTCAGCCGGATGATAAAGAAAACAAATGAAAAACGCGGGGTTCCGGCCTGTGCCGGGCATTTTCCCGCGGCGCAGGGAGGCGGTTCCGTGCCGGACAAACCCATCAATCTGCAGACCATCGCCCGGATGGCCAACGTAAGCAAGGTGACGGTTTCCAACGTCATCAACGGAAAGCACGACAAGGCGTCCAAAGAGACCATCGAGCGCATCCAGAAAATCATCCGGGAAACGGGCTACCGGCCCAGCGCCACCGCCCGGAGCCTGAGCCTGAAGCAAAGCCGCATGATCGGCGTGATCATTCCCTATCTGTACGCGGGCGAATCCTTTGCCGAAAGGCCGTATCACGCCCACATTCTGGGATACCTGGAGCAGTATATCCGCAGCCAGGGCTATTACATGATGCCAAGGTGCGTGGCCGAGAGCATGGACGCCCTGCCGGACCTTACCTCCTGGAACATTGACGGCGCGTTCGTGCTGAGCCTGGTGGCCGAGGACGCCCTGCGCCTCCGGGAAAAGCTGAATATCCCCGCCGTGTTTCTGGACACGTACGCCGCCGAGGAAGCGCCCCTGGCCACGGTGTGCGTGGACGATTACGGGGGCGGGCGGCTGGCGGCCCGGTATCTGCTGGAGCGGGGGCACCGCCGCATCGCCTTTGTCAGCCCCGTGCTGACGGAGCATTCCGGCGTGATGCAGGAAAGATACAAGGGCTTTTGCGACGAAATGCGGGAGGCCGGCGCGCCCTTCGGCGCGGACTGCCGCATCGTCACGGAAAGCGTGCTGTACGAACAGGGGGTGGAAGCGGGAAAGCAGATCGCTTCTTCCGGCGTCCCCTTTACGGCGGCGGCCGTCATGGCCGACGTGCTGGCATTCGGGGTGATGGACGGCCTGCGGCAGGGGAGGGTGCTGGTGCCGGAGGACGTTTCGGTCATGGGCTTTGACGGCCTGCCCGAATGCCAGTATACCTTCCCCCAGCTCACCACCGTTTCCCAGCACATGGAAGAAAAGGCCCGGTGCGCGGGGGAATACCTGTTTGCCATGCTGCGGGACGGGACGGCCCCGGCGGAACGGCGCAGGGTGGCCGTGAGCCTGCTGGAAGGACATTCCGTCCGGGCGGTGGAACAGTCGGCTTCCGGCGAAAACGAAAAGAAAGGGCGGCGGGACCGGTGAACGGCAAAATCACAGAGCTTTACACCGATGAAGATTTGGATGCCCTGCAGCGCAAAATCAGGCGGCTGAACGTTTTCCATATTCTGCTGGCCGCCGGAGCGCTTGCTTTGTGCCTGGTCCTGATCGCCCTGACGGGCACGGCCAACGCATCGCGGATGGAAATTCTCGTCATTGCCGTCAGCACGCTGGCAGGGTGGGTCGTCCTCTACGGCCAATTGCTGACGGCGCTGCCCTGCCGCCGGGAGCTGCGCCACGCCCGCATGCTGCGAAGTGAGGAACGGGAAAAAGTGTGCGGCGTCGTGTCGGTCACGGAAGAGCGCGTCGTCATCCGGGGCAGCATCACCGCCCGGCGGGTGGAAATCCGCGCGGGGGACGAGGTGCGCCGGGCGCTGGTGTGCGAAAGCCGCGCCGGGGCCCTGGCAGGGCTGGGCGAGGCCGTGCTGTATACCGCGCATAATTACGCGGCCGCGTATGAGGTGGCAGAATGATCAAGAAAATTTTTTCCCAGCTGCACACCTTCGTGCTGTGGGCGCTGGTATCCGCCCTGTTCTGGTCGTGGATTTTCACTTTTGTTACGGATACTTCACCGGACAAAAAGGTGACCGTGTACTGCCTGACCCCCGAAATCCAGGATACGCAGATGGCGGCGGCCCTGGAGGAAACCATGCCCGAGGGGCTGCGCATGATTCAGGTGCATTCCTTCGATTATGTCATGTTCGGGGTGGACGCCTTCTACCAGGGGGATATTTTCATCCTGCCCGCTTCCGAAATCGAAAACTATCAGGAGCTGCTCCTTCCCCCGGAGGACGGGCAGAATGTGCGGATTTACGACGCCGCCGGGGGCACGGGGGCGGCCCAAACGTACATTGCCTATGCCGACGAGGATTATTACCTGTTCCTGGGCACAGGGTCTGAGCACCTGGAGGACGGAAAAGCCCTGGCCGTGGCCCGCGCAATATTGAACTTAGATTAGATTAAATTAAAAATAGAAGGGAAGAAGAAAAATGCGCATGAAACAAGTGCTGTCGCTGGCCGCGGCGCTGCTGCTGGGGGCCATGGGATGCTGCCCCGCCGGAACCAAAGCGGAGGAAACCACGTCCCTCTGGGTGGACAAGGTGGAAAACCTGCCCGAGGACTTCATTATGGGAATGGACGCCTCCTCTGTCATCGCCGAGGAGGAAAGCGGCGTGCGGTACTATAATTTCGACGGGGAAGAACAGGACGTGTTTCAGACCCTGGCAGAAAATGGCATAACCCACATCCGCGTCCGGGTGTGGAACAACCCCTACGACGCCCAGGGCCGGGGCTACGGCGGCGGCAACAACGATATCGACAAGGCCGTGGCCATCGGCAAACGGGCCGTGCGGTACGGCCTGCGGCTCATTGTGGATTTCCATTATTCCGATTTCTGGGCCGATCCCAGCAAGCAGATGGTTCCCCTGGCCTGGAAGAACATGTATCTGGAACAAAAGGCCGAGGCACTGTACAGCTTCACGGCCGAAAGCCTGGAAAAGTTGAAAGCCGCCGGGGTTCAGGTCAGCATGGTACAGCTGGGCAACGAAACCAACGGCGTCCTCTGCGGCGAAAGAGACTGGTCTGCCATCGCAGCGCTCATGAAGGCCGGGGGCCGTGCCGTGCGTGCCTGCTGCCCGGACGCCCTCATTGCCGTGCACTTTGGCAACCCCGAACAACCGGGGGGCCATGCAGGTTACGCAAAGGAATTGCATGACAACGGGGTAGATTACGACGTATTCGCGTCCTCCTATTATCCCTTCTGGCACGGCACGCTGGAGAACCTGAAAAACGTGCTGACGGACATTTCGGAAACGTACGGCAAAAAGGTGATGGTGATGGAAACCTCCTATGCCTACACCCCGGCGGATACGGACTTTTCGGACAACTCCGTCAGCGAGGGGAACGGCTTGGCGAAAAACTACCCCTACACCGTGCAGGGTCAGGCCACCGAGATCCGGGACGTCATCGACACGGTGGCCCACATTCCCGGCGGTATCGGCGTGGCGTACTGGGAGGGCACATGGATTACGGTGGGCGGCAAAACCCGGGAGGAAAACAACGCCCTGTGGGAAAAGTACGGCTCGGGCTGGGCCAGCCGCTTTGCCGCCGTCTATGACCCCAACGACGCGGGAAAGTATTACGGAGGCTGCGCCGTGGACAACCAGGCGCTCTTTGACGAAAAGGGCCGCCCCCTGCCCTCCTTGCAGGTGTTCCGCCTGGTGCGGACGGGGAGCGGCGCGCTGGGCAATCTGCTGGTCAACGAGAGCTTTGAGGACGGAGACAGGGGCTGGACGGCCGTCAACCTGGGGAAAACCGAGGAACTGTACGTGGAGGACAAGGTGTCCGATTCCCTGAAGGGCACGAAACACTTCCATTTCTGGAGCGCGGAAAAGAACAGCGTGGAATTCACCCTGGAGCAGACGGTGGAAACCGTGCCCGCCGGAACGTATTGCTTCACCGTTTCCATCATGGGCGGCGACGCGGGCGAAAGCGACATTTACGCCTACGTCCTCCTGGACGGGGAACGGGCGGGCGCCGCGCCCCTCCGTATCACCTCCTTCGATTCCTGGGACACGGCGGCAGTGGAACATATCGCCATCGCGGAGGGCCAGACGGTCACCGTGGGCGTATACGTGAAATGCGCGGGCGAAGGCGGCGGGGCCTGGGGCAAAATCGACAACGCCAGCCTCATACACGAATAAGCCACTGTAGATTCGTGCAAAACAAACAAATTTTAT
>CANQKI010000041.1 GCA_947624355.1 uncultured Clostridia bacterium
GATTGTTTTTACGGCAAGGAGGTTATGATGAAACTGCGTTTATTGGCCGCTGCGCTGATTGGATTATTGGCGGCGGCATGTTCCGCTTTTGCGGAAGATACTTCTTTTCTTCATATTTCCGAAGCATGGTCTGCCCCGTCCCTGCATTTTGTGATCGACGCGGACGTTATGCCTGTTGAAGCGGGTACGCGGCTGCCGGTCTATGAAACGGATTATGCGCCGTCGACCAAAGAAGCGTGGCTGGCGGTTTTTTTCGGCGACCCGCACGCGGACGTGACGGACAGTTTTGCCGGGAAAAGCCAAGAAGCGCTTCTGTCCGCCCGCGTCACCGACGCCGACCGGGAACGCGCCTATTCCCTGGGAAACATCCACACCCGGTATCAGGCCTGTTTTTGCGCCCTGACCTACAGCGCGACGGCGCGGGAACTCATCCGGAATATCCCGGCGGCCGTGGAAAACGCCCAGGCGGAGGGCGTCGCCCTTTCCCCGGAACAGGCGCGGGCAGCCGCGCAAGGCTGGATCGACCGATTCTCTTCCGCCCTTGGCTGGAAAAATTTTCAATGGGCCCATACCTATGCCCTGCCGCCCGGCGACGGGCGGACAGTGGAAAACGAAAACTATGTTTCCACGGGGCTTTACCTGGTGGAATACGAACGTTTTCTGAACGGAATCCCCGTCGCCCGGGACGTGCTGCCCGGCTCGGAAACTGAGGGCGACCTGATGCAGTTTTATCTGGACGGCAGCGGCGTTTTGCGCATCGACGGCGTCTGCAGAAGCTATACGGAGCAGGGCAGCGCCCCCGTCCGTGTTTCCCTGGAGGAAGCAATCGGCATTCTGAAAGAACATGCGGATTTCGTTCCCGCCTTCCCCGACAGCGGCGGCTTTATCCTCCGGGAAGCGGGCCTGTGCTACCGCCTGGTTCCGGAATTGCGGGAAGACGACCCGGACTATCACGCGGTCATGGCCGCCCGCCCCGCGTGGCGCTTTGCCAGCGGCATCTGCCGGAACCAGACGAATGTGTTCGTGCTGTATATCGACGCGGAAACGGGCGAAGTGCTGGATTGAGGATGTTCCGTTCCCGGGAGGCTTCGCGCCTCCCGGACCCACTCGCCAGGGGCCCCCGGTGGCCTATTCGGCCCCCGGACCCCCGAACCAGGGGGATGATCCCCCTGGACCCGCGGCTGCGGAACGGGGTTGGTGTGATATTCTAACAATGTGCCGCTGTTGCTTTTGTGTATCGTGATAAGACGCCGGGGCAGCGCGAAATCCAAAAGCCCGACCGAGATGCGTGCAAGCACGCCCTGCGGATCGGGCATTTTGTCTTTCTCCGGAGGGCAAGCCCTCCGGCTGGCGGCTTACAGCCGCCCTGCCCCGGCGTGGAGTGGCGACAAAGTATCTTATCGCGCGCATGCGTCGCTGCGGAGTGAATCCTGTTTTTCTGCGGCATGCGCAATACGGTTCGTTTATCCCGCTGCCTGAGCCTGTTATTTCCCGTTCGTCAGCTGCTGCAGCGCTTCCTGCGCCGGCGCATGGCCCTGGTCGGCGGCCATTTGGTACCATTTTACGGCTTCCTCGTCGCTTTGGGGCACGCCGCGGCCGCTCGCATACAGAAAACCAAGGCAATACTGCGCGTCCGCGTCCCCCTGGTCGGCGGCCATTTGAAACCATTTTGCGGCTTCCTCGTCGCTTTGGGGCACGCCGCGGCCGTTCGCATACAGAAGACCAAGGCAATACTGCGCGCCCGCCTCCTCCTGGTCGGCGGCCATTTGGTACCATTTTATGGCTTCTTCCATGTTCGGCCGCACGCCCGTACCCTGTTCATATATCATGCCGAGGCGAAGCTGTGCAGGCGCATACCCCTGTTCCGCAGCCATTTGATACCATTTTATGGCTTCTCCATCATTCTGTACGCTGCGCCCATGCTCATACAAATTGCCGAGGTTAAACTGTGCGCTGAGATTGCCCCGCTCAGCAGCCGTCCGGAACCATTTTACGGCTTCCGCTTCGTTTTCGTCCTGACACAGTATGCCGAAACAATTCTGCGCTTCCGTATCTTCCCCTGCCGCTATATCGGCGAAAAACTGCTGCGCTTCCGCATTTCCGCTTTCCGCTAAATCGGAGTAAATCTCAAAGGCTTTTTCGTAGTCTTTTGTCTCATAAGCTTCCCTTGCCTGCTCCAGCTTCGGCCGGGCAATGCCCTGCCGTACTTCCAGATACTGTTTCTGCTGCGCTTCATTCAATGCATTTACATCCAATTTGGCGAGAAGATCCCCCGCTTTTTTCGGCAGGCCGTTCTGGAACAGCGCCGCAGCGGACAGATATATATCCGTCATCTCCGTCCCATAAGCCGCCGCCAGCCGGATGTCCTTCTCGATTGCCGAAATGTCCTGGGACTGAATATCAATCCGGCACTTCATCTCCCATGCCTCCGGGGAAACGGGGTTTTGCTCCAGTACCGCGTCGACGACGGCCGCCGCCGCAGAAAGGTCCCCCGCAATCAGATATTCCTCCGCCTTTGCCAGCAGATCGGCATATTCCTCCGCACTGGCTGGCAGACAGGCCATAAGCAAAACAAGCGTCAGCAGGATAGAGAGCGTCTTCCGCATCCTCCATTGTCCTCCATTTATCAGATATTGCAAACCGATTCGGTTGGGAAACCGGCTTTTGCAATTGTATCACAGGAAGTGTGCAAAATACAAGCAAAAAAGCAGGGGAACAAAAAAGAAACCGGAGCCGGTCCATCAGAAGCCCCCTGCGTTGCCTCCGGAACATAAACGGCGTTTAAGCGGTGCGTCATGGCCGCAATGGAGAAACGGGCGCAGGCCCCAGGGCACGGCGGCGGAACGCCGCCCGCCCGGACAGGCACGCCTGTCCGGGGAAAAGGCAGGATAAACCGATCGGGAAAAGCTTGCTTTTCCCCGGCGGTTTTCCTGCCTTTTCTGGGTGACCTGGGGCCGTCATGCTATCGCGTATCCAAAGCTGCAGCGGCACATTGCATGAAACAATCGCCAATATGGTTCCGCAGCCGTGGGTCCAGGGGGATCATCCCCCTGGCGGGTGGGTCCGGGAGGCGCGGAGCCTCCCGGAAAGCCCTCGTACATTACGACAGCTCGAACATACCGGTATAGAGCTGGTAATACTTGCCCTTCTGGGCGAGGAGGGATTCGTGGTCGCCGCGCTCGATGATCACGCCATGCTCCAGCACCATAATGGCCTGGGAATTGCGCACGGTGGACAGGCGGTGGGCGATGACGAAGACGGTGCGGCCGTTCATGAGGGCGTCCATGCCCTTTTCGATGAGGGCCTCGGTGCGGGTATCGATGGAGGAGGTGGCCTCATCCAGAATAAGCACGGGCGGGTCGGTCACGGCGGCGCGGGCGATGGCCAGCAGCTGTCGCTGGCCCTGGGAGAGGTTGGCCCCGTCGCCGGTCAGCATGGTATCGTAGCCCTGGGGCAGGTGGCGGATGAAGAAATCGGCATTGGCGATTTTCGCGGCCTTTTCCACGTCCGCGTCGGTGGCGTCCAGCTTGCCGTAGCGGATATTGTCCCGCACGGTGCCGGTAAAGAGGTGGGTATCCTGAAGCACCATGGCCAGGGAGCGGCGCAAATCATCCTTTTTGATCTTCTCGATATTGATGCCGTCGTAGCGGATCTTGCCCTCCTGAATATCGTAGAAGCGGTTGATGAGGTTGGTAATGGTGGTCTTGCCCGCGCCGGTGGAGCCCACAAAGGCGATCTTCTGCCCGGGCCGGGCGTAGAGGGAAATGTTATGGAGCACGGTCTTTTCGGGCTCATAGCCGAAGGTGACGTTTTCAAAGACCACGTCGCCCTTGAGCTCGGTATAGGTCACGCTGCCGTCGGCGGCGTGGGGATGCTTCCAGGCCCACAGGCCGGTGCGTTCTTCCGTCTCCACGATATTGCCCTCAGCGTCCTTGCGGGCGTTGACCAGCGTCACGTACCCTTCATCCTCCTCCACGGGCTCATCCAGCAGATCGAACACCCGCTCCGCGCCGGCCAGGGCCAGCATGATGGTGTTGAACTGCTGGGCCAGGTTGGAAATGGGCTGGGTGAACTGGCGGATCATGGGCAGGAAGGCCACCAGGGTGGGCACGTTCATGCCGGTATTGTTGACGATGAGAATGGCGCCAAGGAGGGTGACCATCACATAGAAGCAATGGCTCATGTTGTTCATGATGGGGCCCAGCATGCCGGCAAAGGTATTGGCCCGGGTGCCGGCGGCGCGGACGGCTTCGTTCTTTTCCTCAAAGTCCTGCCGGGCTTTGTCCTCGTGGCAGAACACCTGCACCACCCGCTGGCCTTCGATGGTCTCTTCGATGTAGCCGTTCAGCGCGCCCACGGCCCGCTGCTGGGCCACGAAGCTGGCCCCCGAGCGTTTGCCGATAAACTGGGTGGCAACGGTCATGGCGGGCACCAGCACAATCACCAGCAGGGTCATCCACCCGTTCAGGCGGATCATGAAGAACAGGGAGAAGCACAGGGACAGGAAGGAGGACACGGCCTGGGGGAAGGTCTGGGAAAAGAACTCCCGCAGGGTGTCGGTATCATTGGTATACCGGCTCATGATTTCGCCGTGGGTGCGCCGGTCAAAGTAGCGGATGGGCAGGTCTTCCATATGGTTGAACATCTGCTTGCGCACTTTGTTGAGCACGCTGGTGGACACCAGCATCATGAGCCTGCTGTACATGTAGGCGCAGAAGGCGCTGGCCAGGTACATGGCCCCCATGCCGAAAAGCAGGCGGATGAGGGGCGAAAGGTCGGGCATGGCCCCCTGAGCGACGTATTCCGCGTTCAGGGATTCCAGCAGCGAAGTGACGCTGCGGAGGAGGTAAATGCCGAACGTGCTGACCCCGGTGGTGACCAGGATACAGAAGGCCACGGCGATGAGGGAAACCTTGTGGGGTTTCAGCAGCTGCATCAGGCGCAGCAGGGTGCCCTTGGCGTTCTTGGGTTTGGCGGGCATACGCATATTCCTGGGAGGCATTTATCAGGCCACCCCCTTCTGCTGGGACAGATAAACTTCCCGGTAAATCTCGCTGCGCTCCATGAGCTCCTCATGGGTGCCGAAATCTGTGATTTTGCCGTCGTTCAGCACCATAATCCGGTCGGCGTCCATGACGGAGGTAATGCGCTGGGCGATGATGATCTTGGTGGTATCCGGCATGGCGGTGCGCAGGCCCTCCCGGATGCGGGCGTCGGTGGCGGTGTCCACGGCGGAGGTCGCGTCGTCAAAGATAATGATTTTGGGTTTTTTCAGCAGGGCCCGGGCAATGCACAGGCGCTGCTTCTGGCCGCCGGAAACGTTCACGCCGCCCTGGCCCAGGTCCATATCATAGCCGCCGGGGAAGGTGCGCACGAATTCGTCCGCCGCCGCGGTCTGGCACACGGCGGTGATTTCCTCATCCGTGGCGTCGGCGTCGCCCCAGCGGAGGTTCTCCTTGATGGAGCCCGAAAAGAGCACGTTCTTTTGCAGCACCATGGCCACCTGATCCCGCAGGGCGTGGATATCGTATTCCCGCACGTCCTTGCCGCCCACCAGGATGCGGCCGCAGGTCACGTCGTACAGGCGGGGGATTAAGGATACCAGCGTGGTCTTGGCCGAGCCCGTGCCGCCGATAATGCCGATGGTTTCGCCCGAGCGGATGGTGAAGTTCGCGTCCTCCAGCACCAGGTTGCTTTCGTCGCCGCTGTAGGAAAAGCCCACATGGTCGAACACGATGCTGCCGTCCCGCACGGTTTCCGCGGCCTGTTCGGGGCTGACGATTTCGGGCTGCTCATCCAGCACCTCGCAGATACGGTTGATGGATGCCCGGGCCAGCACGAAGTTCACAAAGAGGAAGGAAAGCATCATGAGGCTCATAAGGATTTGCGTAATGTACTGAATGAAGGAGGACAGCGCGCCCAGCTTCATGGTGCCGCCGATCACCTGGTTGCCCCCCAGCCACAGCACGGCGATAATACAGCCGTTCATGAGAATCTGCATGAGGGGGTTGTTCCACAGTACGATCTTTTCGGCCGCCCGCTGGGACGCCGTCACGTCATCCGCCGAGGCCTCGAACTTTTCCTTTTCGTGCACGGCGCGGACGAAGGCCTTCACCACCCGGATGGCGATCAGGTTTTCCTGGACGGAGGCGTTCAGCGCGTCGTATTTCTTCATCATCACCTGGAACCGGGGGAAGGCCAGGTTCATGATGATGACAATGCCGATGGCCAGCAGCGGAATCGCCACGGCCAGGATGGGCAGCAGGGACGCGTTCATCCGCCAGGCCATCACAAAGGCCATGACGCACATAATGGGGCTGCGCACGGCCATGCGCACCAGCATCATCACCATCATCTGCATCTGGTTCACGTCGGTGGTGAGGCGGGTGATGAGGGAGGCGGTGGAGAACTTATCGATGTTCTTGAAGGAAAAATGCTGCACCTTGTCAAAAATGGCCTTCCGCAGGTTCTTGGAAAAGCCCAGGCCCCCCAGGGCGGAGAGCCGCGCCCCCGCCATGCCAAAACCCGCCGACAGCACGGCCATCACCAGCATGACGCCGCCGTAGAGCAGCACCCGGGAAATGCTGCCGCTCTGGGCGCATTCGGGAATCACGTTGTCGATCAGGGCGGCGGTGATGGTGGGCAGCAGCATTTCCATCACCACTTCGCCGATCATGACCAGCGGGCAGAGAATCAGGTACTTTTTGTACTTGCCCGCGTAGCCAAGCAGACGTTTGAATTGCATGTGTTACGGTTCCTCCTCGCTTTGATGGATCAGGTCGTGGGCCGCCCGGTGCAGTTTGCAGATGTTCAGGCTCCGGGTGCTTTCGTCGGCCAGGTTGTCAAACATTTTTTCGCAGAGCGCCTTGAAGTTTTCCAGCTCCTTTGGATCGATGCCCGAAAACATTTCGCTGTCCAGGGCGTCCATGGCGCTGCGGGACAGTCCGATGCGCCTTTCTCCTTCCGCCGTCACGTACAGGCGATTGCACCGGGCGTCCTGGGGATCGGGCTGCCGCCGCACCAGCCCCGCCTTTTCCAGGCGTTTCAGGCTCACGGCGGCCGAAGCGGCGGTCACGTCCAGCTCTTCCGCGCATTCCCGCTGGGTGCAGCCAGGATGCCGCCCGATAAATTCCAGCAGCATGGGCTGACCCGCATGCAGGCCCGCCCCCGCAATGGCGGCGCGCACCCGGATCTTGCGCAAAAGCTCCAGTCGGCGCATGGCCCCCGCGATTTCGTGAAGCTCCACGTTGATCCTCCTTTCGTTAGCCGATTAATAATTAACCGTTTAAGATTATATGCAATCTGGTAAGCCCTGTCAACCGTATTTTACAAAATTTTGTTCCGGCCCGATTTTTGCCGCAATTTTTGTATTGCCGCGGCCGTTCTGTTCCCTTTTTCCGGGAAAAGGATAAATAAAACGTCCGCTTTCGACGGTTCGGTTTCGTATCGGAAACGGACACTTTTTTTCAAATATTTTCTTCCGCCGCTATGCCTGGCAGATTTTTACTTCAAACCAGAAAGTACAGCCGTTTTTGTTGTCGACGCCGAACGCCGCGTCATGGGCAATCAGGATTTCCTTTGCAATGGACAGGCCCAGCCCGGACACCGCCCCTTTGTTCTTTCTGTTTCGGGCGGTATAATAGCGGTCCCATATGTACGGAAGCTCCGCATCGGCAATTCCTTTTCCGTAATCCGTCACTTCAAGCCGCGCCCGGCCTTCCGTTTCCTTTACCGATACGCGGATCTTTCGACTGTCGCCCGCATGGTTGACGGCGTTATCGATGAAATTGTAAATGACCCGCTTGATCTGCATTTCGTCCGCCGTGATCAGGAGGCCGTCCGCGATTTCGGTTTCGATTGCAAACCCGTTTTGCGCACAGAATGGGGAAAACTGCCCGATCACATCGCGGGCCGCGCGGCTTAAGTTCATAACGCGGCGCGTAATTTCCTTCTTGCCCGACTGCATGGCGGAAAAATCCAAAATTTCGTTGACCAGCGCCGTCAGCCTGTCCGCTTCGCGGATGATAATATTCAGGTCGCTTTCCCGCTTTTGCGCATCCTCCCAGGAGATGTCCTTCACCATCTCCGCGTAGCCTTTGATCATGGTGAGGGGCGTGCGCAGGTCATGGGAAATATTGGCAAGGAAATCCCGCTGGGAAGCCTGTGCTCTTTCCAGGCTCCGGGCCGTTTCCGCGAGCGTATCCGATAGTTCGTCCAGTTCCCGGCAAAATCCCTTGGAAAGCTCCGGATGGAAGTTCCCCGCGGCAATCTGTTTTGCCGAATGGGTGATTTTCGCTACCGGCCCTTCAAACCGCTTGGAAATCCCCCAGGCAAGGGCAAACCCCAGAAGCAGGGACAAAGCGGAAACCCAGACGAGCTGAAGCCGCAGAATCCCTACCGTTCCGCCGACCGCGTCGAGGGGCATGCTGATGTAAAGAATCTTCCCGTTTTCCAGGACGGCGCCCGTTACGTACGCCGCGTTATCCGCCGTTTCAAAGCCCACGCTGCCCGTGCCGGAGGCCATCAGCCTTGCCATGAAATCCTCATAGCCGGAAGGCAGATTGCGCAGGGCCCCTTTTTCCCAGTTCAGAACCGTATCCGGTGAAAAGTACGGGTTGCCGTTTTGCTGCTGCGCCGCCGGCTCTTTTTCCCCGTAAAGGCGTTTGTACGCATCCGCGCTGTACAGAATATTCCCTTCCGTATCCGTCACAAACACAAGCAGCGGGTTTTCCGCGGCTGTTTCGTCGATGACGTCATAAAAATCCGCGGCTTCGGCATGCGCCGCGATGTTCTCCGCCGCCCTTTCCACATTCCGGATGGCCATCCCGTTATAAAAGCGCTGCAGAAATACCGTCTGCAAAAGCCACAAGGCAAGAAAGATCGCGGCGGAAAAGAGGGCGAACCACAGCCACAGCTTCACGCCGAAGGATTTACGCTTTTTCATCGAACCGATACCCCGTTCCCCGCAGCGTGACGATGCATTTCCGATAGGGCCCCAGCTTGCCGCGCAGCAGCTTAATCTGCCAATCCACGGTGCGGTCGTCGCCGTAATAGTCATAGCCCCATACGGCGCTCAGAATCTTTTCCCGCGTCAGGGCGATTCCTTTGTTCCGGACAAGGTATACCAGCAGTTCATATTCCTTCGCCGTCAGTTCCTTCTTTTCTCCGTCCACATACACCGCCCGCGCCAGCGTATCGATCCGGATGCCCTGGAACGTGATTTCGCCGCTCTGCTCCTTCGCCCCGTTTCTGGCCAGAACGGCTTTCACCCGCGCCATCAGTTCCCGGGGGGAAAACGGCTTCACCACATAATCGTCGACGCCAAGCTCAAAGCCCATCAGCTTATCGTACTCCGCCCCCAGGGCGGACAGCATGATGACGGGCGTTTTCTTTTTTTCACGGATTTTTTTGCATACGGTAAAGCCGTCCATTTCGGGCATCATGATATCGAGGATCACAAGGTCGTAATCCTTCTTTTCGCACAGGCTCACCGCCTCCGCGCCGTTGCCCGCCGTATCCACCGTATACCCTTCATGCTCCGCAAAACGGGAAATAAGTTCCACAATGTCCCGTTCGTCATCGGCAACCAGTAAATGCGCCATGATTTTCCCCCCATGCAGCGCAAAACGCAAACCGCCGCTTAGGACGGTTTGCCGTTTTGCGCATTCTGTCTTTGTGTTACTTGTGATAGCTGTTGCCGCGCTGCTGACCGGTCAGGTAGCTGTAGCCGCTCTTGGTTTCCGCGTCGTTTTCATACTGGGAACCACGCTGCTGACCCGTCACATAGCTGTAAGCAGCCGCCGCTTCTTCGGAATAGGCCGTTTCCCCGACGCCGTTCTCAGCCAGGAAAGCGTCCTGCTCGTCCTCGGGAAGCTCCTGGGCCTTCGCATACAGGTCGTTGCGGGCCGTGCTGCTCTGCTGGCCGGTCACATAGCTGTATGCGCTTTCATCCTCGGCCTTCGGCGCGTAGGACGCGCCGGTTTCCTGCCCCGTGATGTAGCTGTAACCGGTCTTATCCTCGGTATCGTCCTCATACTGGGAGCCCGCCTGCTGGCCCGTCACATAGCTGTAGGATGCCGCCGCTTCATCGGAATACGGCGTGTCCGCAATGCCCTTTTCCGCCAGGAACGCGCCCTGTTCCTCTTCCGGCAATTCGGCCGCCTGGGCGTACAGTTCGTTCCGTTCGGTGCTGCGCTGCCGGCCGGTGAGGTAGCTGAACGCGTCGGATTCGGAGGCAAACGCGGTCACGCAGCCCAAGGACAGGGCAAGCGCCGCCGCGGCAGCACACAGTGCCATTGTTTTCTTTTTCATGGTTTTTCCCACCTTTCTCTGACTTCCGTCAGTAATTGCAGGATAAACCATGAATGCGGAATCCGCGTGGGGCTTTTTTGGAATCCGTGTGGAATGTGCGAAGGGCGTCGACAGCGGCTGCCCCATACAATTATACCACTTTTTTCTCTTCAATTTCAATTACGGGGCGTCGCTTCCCGTTTGTTCTGCCGTGACGGCGGACGGCATACCCTGGCAAGAGGGGGAATGGAACAATGCGGCATCGGCTGGTGACGCTGGCGGCGCTGCTGCTGACGGCGGCGCTCCTTTATTTCGTGCCCGAAACAGAGGAAGGAGAAAAACGCTCCGGGGTGGAAACCGCCGTTTTGTGGGTGAACGAAAAGGAAAAGGCGGTGGACCGGTGGCTGAAAAAGTGCGCCGCCGTCTATGAAAAGGAAACGGGCCGCCGGGTATACCTGCGCGCGGCCACGGAGGAAGAGGTGAAGGCCGCGCTGGACGGGACGGAAGGCGTCGTGCCGCCCGACCTGCTGGTGTCGCCGGAAGGCGGGGAAACGGTGTGCCTGCGGGGGTACGCCCTGATTGTGCGGGATGAAACCGCCGCCCGGACCACCCCGGCCCCCACCGGCGCGCTGTTTATCCGCCCCTCCCCCGAACCGCGGCAGACATTGGAACCCGAAACCGTCTTCGACCCCGCCCTGCTGATCGGCGCCCTGGCCCCGGAAGAGCTGCTGCCCCTTTTCCCGGAAGCGGCTGCCAGCCGGGACCCCGCCGGGGATTTCGCCGCCGGAAAAGCGCAGGCCGCCCTGCTGACGGCGGGGCAGGCGGCGGGGCTTGCCGTCGGCTGCCGGGCCTGCGCTCTGCCGGAGGGAAGGGGGTTTCTGCCTGTGCGGGCATCGTCCCTGACGGCGGAAGGGCAGGAATTTCTTTCCTTCCTCCTTCGTCCGGACATTCAGCGGACGCTTTCGGATTTCGGCCTGTACACCCAAAACCCTGGCCTGATTCTCTACGGCGGGGCCGATCCCATTCGCGGCCTTATCGAAAGCAGCCGGCCGAGCGAAAACGGCGAATAAAAAATTTCCACAGTTTTTCCGTATAAATTTACCATTGCCTGGGCACCCTTCCTGATGAAAGGGAGGTGTATCCGATGGAAAACGAACGCTGCATCCTCTGCGGCCGCCCTTATCCCGCCGGGCTCAGCGTGATGGGCTGCCTGATCTGCTTCCCCTGCGAAAAAGCGCTGCTGGGGCGGCGGCTGCCCGCCCGGAAAAGGAAAAGGCTCTGCCGGATTTTTCCGTCCGCCGTCCGCGCGGAGGGTTGATTTTTCCCGCCGTACAAGGTACAATAACATCCGACCGATATTACTTTTTCGGAAGGATGTTTTTTGATGCACGCCTACGACGCCGTGATTTTTGACCTGGACGGCACCCTCACCGATTCCAAGCCCGGCATTCTGGAAAGCACGGAATACGCCCTGAACAAGATCGGCTTTCCCGTGCCGGACGCCGCCGTGCTGCAGAAATTCCTGGGCCCGCCCCTGGCCGAATCCTTCATGAAATACTGCGGCATGGACGAAAGCCAGGCCGCCCTGGCCACCGAATATTACCGGGAAACCTATAACCCCGGCGGCTGGAAAAACAACGCCGTGTACCCCCGCATCCGGGCGCTGCTGAGCGAATTGCACGGCCGCGGGGTTTTCCTGGCCGTGGCCACGGGCAAGCCCCTGGGGAACGCCCGGAAGATTCTGGAATATTTCGATCTGCTGCCGTATTTCGACGCCGTTTCCGGCCCCGATCTGAACGACCTCCACGCCGACAAGGCCGCCCTCATCCGCAAAGTCCTGCCCGCCGGCAAGCGGGCCGTCATGGTGGGCGACACGGCGGGGGACGTGCTGGGGGCCCGCGGGGCGGGGGTGGATTCCGTGGCCGCCCTGTACGGTTACGGGGACGAGGGGGAAACCCGGACGGCAGGCCCCACCCACGTTGTGCGGAACACGGACACCCTCTGCGCCCTGCTCTGCCCGGATATGCCCAAACCGAAGGGGTATTTCGTTACCTTTGAAGGGGTGGACGGCTGCGGCAAAAGCACCCAGATTGCCGCCATGGAGCAAAAGCTGACCCAATTTGGTTATACCGTCCGCCGCACCCGGGAGCCCGGGGGCTGCCCCATTGCGGAGGAGATCCGGAAAATCGTGCTGGCGAAAGAGGACGGGGGCATGTGCCCCGAGACGGAGGCCTTGCTCTTTGCCGCCGCCCGGGCTCAGCACCTGAAAGAAGTAATCCTGCCCAGCGTGGCCCAGGGCAAAATCGTGCTGTGCGACCGGTTTGTGGATTCCTCTTTGGTGTATCAGGGGAACGCCCGGGGCCTCAGCCGGGAATGGGTGAAGGAAATCAACCGGGCCGCCCTGCGGGAGGGCGCGCCGGACGCGACGATTTACCTGCGCATGAGCCACACCGAGGCCCTGCGCCGCCGCCTTTCGGTGTCCGACCCGGACAGGATCGAGCAGATGGGCGATTCCTTCCAGGCCCGGACGGAAGCGGGCTATGAGGAACTGTGCCGGGAAAACCCGGATCGGTTCGTGCCCGTCGACGCCGCCCAGGCCCCGGAAAAAGTAGCGGAGGACGCCTTCCGGGCCCTCTTTGCCCGGATGAAAAAGGAGGGCGTGCTCTGATGCGGGTGGTGGTGGGCATGTCCGGCGGGGTGGACAGCGCGGTGTCGGCCCTGCTGCTAAAGCGCCAGGGGTACGACGTCGTCGGCGTGTTCATGAAAAACTGGGAGGAGCAGGACGAAAACGGCGTGTGCACCTCCGAATCGGACTGGCGGGACGTGCAGGCCGTGTGCGACCTGATCGATATCCCCTATTACGCCGTGAATTTCGCCAGGGAATACTGGGACCGGGTGTTTTCCCTGTTCCTGTCCGAATACCGGGCGGGGCGCACCCCCAACCCGGACGTGCTGTGCAACCGGGAAATCAAGTTCCGGGCGTTTCTGGATTTCGCCCTGCAGCTGGGGGCCGAAAAAATGGCCACCGGCCACTTTGTGCGGTCGGACGACGCGGGACATCTGCTCCGGGGCGTCGACCCCAATAAGGACCAGAGCTATTTCCTTTATATGCTGCACGAAAACCAATTGAAAAAGGCCCTCTTTCCCGTGGGCGGCATGACAAAAACGCAGGTGCGCGCCCTGGCGGAGGAGGCCGGGCTGCCCGTCAGCAGGAAGAAGGATTCCACCGGCGTTTGCTTCATCGGCGAGCGGAATTTCAAAAAGTTCCTTCAGGGCTTTCTGCCCGCCCAGCCGGGGGACATGGTGACCCCGGACGGGGAAAAGGTGGGCCGCCACGACGGGCTCATGTACTACACCCTGGGCCAGCGGCGGGGCCTTGGCATCGGCGGCCGGGGGGACGGGCGCAGCTTTTTCGTGGTGGACAAGGATTTGAAGAACAACCGCCTCATCGTGGCCCAGGGGGAGGATCATCCCCTGCTGTACAGCCGGGCCGCCACGGCGGGGCAGGTTACATTTGTTGGAAGTGAGCTCCCCAAAAACACGCCCTGTCATGTAACCGCCAAGTTCCGCTACCGTCAGCCCGACCAGGGAACCACAGTCACCTGGGACGGGGAAACGCTGCATTTTGTGTTCGATACCCCCCAGCGGGCCATCACCCCGGGCCAGAGCGCTGTTCTGTACGACGGGGACGAATGCCTGGGGGGCGGCATCCTGGATACCATGGAGCGATAAAAAATGAAGGTTATTGCCCGCGTCCGGTGCGATTTTCCGGCCAAGTTCGGCCTGCCCCGGCAAAGCGCCCTGGCGGAAGAAATCGGGGCGCTGATCGTGTTTGAAAAGGAATACCGCTTTCCCGAAGCCCTGCGGGGGCTGGAGGGGTACAGCCACCTGTGGATTATCTGGGGCTTTCACCGGGCCGAGCGGGAGGGCTGGTCCCCCACGGTGCGGCCGCCGAAACTGGGCGGCAACGAACGGGTGGGGGTCTTCGCCAGCCGGTCCCCCTTCCGGCCCAACCCCATTGGGCTCAGCTGCGTGAAGCTGGAAGAAATCGTGAAAACGAAAGGCGAGGGCCTGGCCCTTCGCATTTCGGGCTGCGACATGGCGGACGGCACCCCGGTGTACGATATCAAGCCTTATCTTCCCTATACCGACTGCCGTCCCGAGGCCGTGGGGGGCTTTGCTGACGCCCACGCGGCGGACGGCGTGGAGGTGGATTTTCCCCCGGAGCTCCTGGCCGTCGTTCCCGCGGAAAAGCGGCCGGCCCTTCTTTGCGCCCTGGGGCGCGACCCCCGGCCGGGCTACCAAACGGACGAAAACCGGGTGTACGGCTTTGCCTACGCGGGGCTCAACGTGCGCTTTACCGTAAAGGGAAACGTGCTGCGGGTATGCGGCGTCGTGCCGGAGAAAACGTGACGGGCGGCGCTTTTTCTTTACATCCGGGCGGTTTTTCTGTATAATATTGCCGGGATCACCCTGGGAGGAAATGCCTGTGAGCCAAGAAACGGAAAAGCTGGAAGGGGCCCTGGAAGCGGCCGCGCTGCTGACGCTGGCTGCCCCGGCCTATTTAATGGGCCTGGAAACGGCGGGCCAGTGCATGCGGGAGGAAAAGGCCCGGGATTTTCTGGGCCACGCCCTGCTGGATGAAATCCTGCCCGCCCTGTCCGGGGAAAAATCCGAAAAGGAAAACGCCGCCATCCGCCTCTGCGGCCGGCTGGAAACGGCGCAGGCCCCTCTGATGCTGCGAGGCGTGCTCTCCGGCGGCGTAGGCAAATGGGCGGATAATGTGCTGCCCCTCCTGGAAAAGCGGTGCCTGGAGACGGGGGAAGCTCCCGCCTGCCTGTGCTTCGGCCTTTCCGCCCTCATTATGCTGTGGACGGGGCCCCAGGCGCAGGACCTGCCCGACGAGGATGGGGACGTGATCGCCGCCTTCAATGCCTTAAGCTGCGATATGCCCCCCGAAACCCTGAGCTACGCGGTGTTGTCCGATCAGGCCCTGTGGGGCCGGGACCTGCGGGAAATTCCTTTCCTGGAGGATAAGATTGCCGACCAGCTTCGGGATCTGCAGCTCATCGGCCTCTTTTCCGCTATGGAAAAGGCCTGGAAGAAAGAAGAGTAAGCGAGGGAAAAGCATGTGCGCGTCGTCCTTTACGAGCCCGAAATTCCCCAGAACACGGGCAACATCGCCCGCACCTGCGCCGCCACGGGCACGGAGCTGATTCTCATCGAGCCTTTGGGCTTTGAGGTGAGCGACAAATATTTAAAGCGCGCGGGCATGGATTATTTCAGGCTGGTGGATATGAAGGTGCTGCCCGGTTTTGACGCGCTGCTGCGGCAATACCCGGACGCTCATTTTCATTTTGCCAGCACCAAGGCCCCCAGGAGCTATACGGAAGTTTCCTTCGGCCCGGAGGATTTTCTGGTGTTCGGCCCCGAAAGCCGGGGGCTGCCCGAATCCCTGCTGGAACGGGTATACGACCGGTGCGTGCGCATTCCCATGATCCGGGAGGCGCGTTCATTGAACCTGGCCAATTCCGTGGCCGTCGTTTTATACGAGGCCCTGCGGCAGCAAGGCTTCCCCGGCCTGAATCAGGCGGGCGAACTGACCGGGCGGGCGGACGAAAACGCCCCCTGGATGGACTATCTGTAAAAAAAGAAGGGACAAAGCCGTGCAGCCGGATTGGAACCGTTACGAACAAAGAAAACGCGAGGAATGGGAAGAGCGCCGGGACCGCTTCAAGGTGGCGGCCGGCGTGATGGAGTTTGCCGGGGTGGTGGCGGGCGTCGTGTGCATCCTGATGCTGCTGGCCCTGCTGTTCAGCCTGGTCAACTGGCTCAATCAGGACGTTTCGGCCACCTTTGCCATTCTGCGGACAAGGTTTCAGTAGTAACGCAAGCCTGTCAAGAAGCGGCGTCATGCCTTTGGGGATGCATGAAGGGGCCGCAGCCCCTTCATTTGAAATCCGCACCGCCGGCTTTGCCGGCGGGAGGAGGAGTCAGAATGACTCCTTCCTCTATCATTTTCCGGCCGTGAGCGAAGCGAACAGGAAAATGATGTTGCCGATGCAGAAACGTGAAAACGTTTCTGCATCGTAGGTTATAATACCAAGGAGGCCTATCCATGCAGGTTTCATGGGATTCGTTGCATCAGGAAATCGCGGCTTGCCAGAAGTGCGGCCTGTGCCGGGAAATCCATCACAAGGTGCCCGGCCAGGGGAACCCGCACGCCCGCCTGATGCTCATCGGCGAGGGTCCCGGGGCGGACGAAGATTTGCAGGGCCTGGCCTTTGTGGGGGCGGCGGGGCAGCTGCTCACCAAAATGCTGGCCGCCGTGCGCCTGACCCGGGATGAAGTGTTCATCTGCAACGTGGTCAAGTGCCGCCCGCCCAAAAACCGCACGCCCCTTCCCGAAGAGGCCGCCGCCTGCCTGCCCTATCTGCGGGCGCAGTTTTCCCTGGTGCGGCCAAAGGTCATCCTGCTGCTTGGCTCCACGGCGGCCAAGGCCGTGCTGGGGGACCATATCCGCATCACCAAGGACCGGGGCACATGGGTGGAAAAAAAGGGCGTGTGGTTCATGCCCACCTATCACCCCGCCGCCCTGCTCCGGGACGAGAGCAAGAAGCGCGACGCCTGGCACGATTTTCAGGCCGTGCAGGCCAAATTAAAGGAATTGGAGCAATGACCATGACCCGCCTGGACGCATTGTACGCCGATATGCTGGCCTTTTTCCGGCCCCTGTGGCCGGGGGAGGATAAGCCGATGGTGCTGGGGGAAGGAAAGGCCGATGGGCCCGTTCTCATGATGATCGGCGAGGCCCCCGGGGAAACCGAAGTGGTAAAACGCCGGCCCTTTGTGGGTAAGGCGGGGAAAAACCTGGATGAATTTCTGGCGCTGGCGGGCCTGGAGCGATCGGAAATATTCGTCACCAACACGGTCAAAATCCGTCCCACGGCCCTGGGGCCCACGGGCAGGATCAAGAACCGGGCCCCGGACAAGGAAGAACTGGCCCTGTTCGTGCCCTGGCTGCTGCGGGAAATCGAAGTTGTGCGGCCACGGGCCCTGGTGACGTTGGGCAACGTGCCCCTCCGCGCCCTGACGGACGACAAAAACACCGTGGGCAGCGTGCATGGCCAATGGCTGGAAAGCCGGGCGGGGGTTCCCCTGTTTTCCCTGTATCACCCCGCCTCCATCATTTACCGCCGGGCCCTGGCCCCCGTGTACGAAAGCGACGTGATGCGCCTCTCCGCTGACCTTTCGGCCGGCGCGCTGCCTGTTTCGTGACAATTCAGACGGCAAAACGCGGTTTTTGATCAAAAACTCTTTTCTGTTTTTCGTGTTCGTGTTATGATGAATGCAGTGAAAAAGGGAAAGGAGTTTTTCGTTATGGGAGATGTGCTGGCCTTTATCGTCACCAATCTGCCGCTGATTCTGTGCCTGCTGGCGGGCGTGGCGCTGCTGGTGCTGGAGGTGTTTCTGCCGGGCTTCGGGCTGCCCGGGGTTTCGGGGGTGATTCTGCTGGTGGCGGGCGTCGCCGTCACATGGCACCGCTACGGCGTAGTGGCCGGCCTGGCCGCCACCCTGATTGCCCTGGCCCTGACAGGCATATCGGTCTCCGTTTCCATCAAATCGGCGGCCAACGGAAAGCTGTCCCGCTCCGCCCTGATCCTCAAAAACGTGACCCCCGATCAGGACACGGAGGAGGCCGCCGCGCTGGTTGGCAAGGAAGGGAAGACCGTGACGCCCCTCAACCCCGTGGGCTTTGCCGAATTTGACGGGGTGCGGCTGAACGTGCTGTCCGAAGGCAGTTTTCTGGAAAAGGATGTGCCCGTCCGGGTGATCAAGGCGGACGGAAATCATATCATCGTGCGTCCCGTATAACCGTATATTCAGAAGGAGGGTATATGAACATGGAATTCATCGTGCTGTGGTTCATCATCTTCGCGGTCGTCGTGCTGCTGGCCGCCGTGTTCTTCCGGTATGTGCCCCTGGGGCTGTGGATCAACGCCCGGGCGTCGGGCGCGCCGGTGCGCATTGTGTCCCTGATCGGCATGCGGTTCCGCCGCATTTCCCCGCAAAAAATCGTGAACGCCTATATCAAGGCCCGCAAGGCCGGGCTGGAAGTGACCACGGATATGCTGGAAACCCACTTTCTGGCGGGCGGCAACGTGGAGCGCGTCATCAACGCCCTCATTTCCGCCAAGCAGGCCAGCATCAACCTGTCCTTCACCACGGCCTGCGCCATTGACCTGGCGGGCCGCGACGTGCTGCAGGCCGTGCAGATGAGCGTGCTGCCCAAAGTCATCGAGACGCCCCCCGTGGCCGCCATCGCCCAGGACGGCATCGAGCTAAGGGCCAAGGCCCGCATCACCGTACGCACCAACATCGAGCGGCTGGTTGGCGGCGCGGGCGAGGAAACCATCATCGCCCGGGTCGGCGAGGGCATCGTTACCACCATCGGTTCCTCCGTCACCCACAAGGCCGTGCTGGAGAACCCCGACCTCATCAGCCAGACCGTGCTGAACAAGGGCCTGGACAAGGGCACCGCTTACGAAATCCTCTCGATTGATATCGCCGACGTGGACGTGGGCCGCAACATCGGCGCCCAGCTGCAGATGGACCAGGCCGAGGCCGACCGGCGCATCGCCCAGGCCAAGGCCGAGGAACGCCGCGCCATGGCCGTGGCCCGGGAACAGGAAATGAAGGCCGCCGTGCAGGAAATGCAGGCCAAGGTGGTGGAGGCCCAGGCCCAGGTGCCCCTGGCCATGGCCAAGGCCCTGCAGGAAGGGAAGCTGGGCGTGATGGACTACTACCAGATGCAAAACACCATCGCCGACACCGAAATGCGCACGGGCATCGCCAAGGCCGCCGCGCCTGTCAGCGAAATCGCCAAACCCCTGGACGGCAAAAAGTAACCAAAACGCACGTTCCCGCGGGGCGGGAAACCGCCCTGCGGGAATATGAGGAGTAAAAAACGCATGGAAATCTTCAGTTTCCTCCCGTTGATTGTCATCATCATCCTCATGTCGGCCCTTTCGTCCGTGGTGCAGAAAAAGAAGGTCGCCGAGGCCGCAAAGAAGGCCGCCCCGCCCGCCGTGCCCGTGCCGGCCGCGCCCGCTGAACCCGCGCCTGTTTCCGATCTGGCCGCGGCGGAAAGGCGCGCGCCTGAGCAGCCTCTGGTGCGGGAGCCCGCGCCGCCCCAAATGGGTATCGAAGGGGCGGACGACTGCCACGAATACATGCTGCCCCGGAAAAAGACGGCCCCCGCCCGTCAGCCCGAGCCGGAAGAGGAGGAAAACCCCGCGGCGCAGGAGCTGCTTCGGGGCGTAATCCTGAGCGAAGTGCTGGGCCGCAGGCGGCCCGGGAGGCGGCTATGAGCGAGCAACAGCCCATCACCGTGCTGCTGGCGGACGACGAGCCCGGCATGCGCCTGATCCTGCGGAAAAAAATCGAAAAGACCCCGGGCTTCGCCATCGTGGGCGAGGCCGAGGACGGGGAAGCGCTCATCCGCCTGTTTGAGAAAACGCACCCGCAGGTAGTGTTCCTGGACGTGGACATGCCCGGCAAAACGGGGGTGGAGTGCGCCCGGCTCATTCAGGACCAGAACCCCGCCTGCATCCTGATCTTCGCCACGGGCCACGAGGAATACATGAGCGACGCCTTTGAGGTGTACGCCTTCGATTACCTGGTGAAACCCTTCCGGCTGGACCGGCTGGAGCAGACCCTCCGCCGCATCCTGGAGCGGGGCCGCCGCGCGCCGGAAAACGTTCAATTGCCCGCCCCCCGGCCCGCCCCGGACAAGGCGGTGTCCGGGCGGCTGATGCTGCGGCACAGGGACGGGGTCTCCTTCGTGGATATGGAGGATATCCTGCTGGTGCAGCGGGAAGACCGGGCCACGGTGATTTACACCGATAAGGGCGAGCGGTTCGTGCTGAGCGAGGGCCTGTCCGAAACGGAGGCCCGGCTGGACCCCGAAATCTTCTTCCGCTGCCACAAAAGCTACATCATCAACCTCCGCCGCATCCGGGCCATCACCCCCTACGGCCGGTGGACGTACGTGGTGCAGCTGGAGGGCACGGACCGGGACGCCCTCATCACCCACGAAAAATACGAGGAACTGGAAAAGAAATTTAACTGAACGCCCTTCGCCCTGCTTTCTTGGCAGGGCGAAAGTATTATGGAGGAATGTGCTGTGAATGGGGCTGAAATCGCGGCGACGGCCGTCACTCTGGCCGTCACCCTGCCGGTGGGGGTTCTGCTGCTGGGACTGGGCTTTCTGCTGCTGAAAAAGCAGAAAATCGGGCTTATGCACGAATACCACCGCAAAAACGTGAAGCCCGAAAACGTGGGGGCCTATACCCGGCTTTGGGGAATCGCCCTGCTGATCCTCGGGGGCTGCACCTGCCTGACGGGGATCATTAATTGGCTTTTCCGGACGTATCTTGGCTGGCTCTTCTTTGCGGTGGGGTTCATCCTTTGCCTTCTCTTTGGTAACCGCGCGCAAAAAATCTATAACGGCGGATGGTTCGGATGAAACGTTTTGCCGGAAACAAAAAAATTCCGGCCCGAAGGGGTAAGCGTCGCCCGGAAGGGCGACCGAGGGCGAGCGATTCTGAATCGCCGCCCGATGCCCGCGCTTCCACGAAGTGGAGTAGCGCGGGGCGCGGCCGGAATGCGAGATGCGATGAAATAAATCTGCTTCTTGCGGAATCGGCTTTAGCCGATGAAGCGCTGCCAGGAAATTTACTTGGGAGAGCGTTCCGGCCCGAAGGGGTAAGCGTCGCCCGGAAGGGCGACCGAGGGCGAGCGATTCTGAATCGCCGCCCGATGCCCGCGCTTCCACGAAGTGGAGCAGCGCGGGGCGCGGCCGGAATGCGAGATGCGATGAAATAAATCCGCCGCTTGCGGAATCGGCTTTAGCCGATGAAGCGCTGCCAGGAAATTTACTTGGGAGAGCGTTACGGCACCCTTGGGTGCCGGAATGCGATGCATCAGAAGTGAGCAGTCGCGTTATACGCCGCCATCAGCGCGGCCTTGTCCGCCGGGCCCAGGGTGACCCGGGCGGCGTCCCGCATCACGGTCATTTGCTCCGCATTGCGGAAGCCCACGATGGGATACACGGGGAACGGCTGATTGAGCAGGAAGGCCAGGGCCAGCGCCCCGATCGGATGCCCCGTCCGGGAGGAAATTTCCCGCAGCACATGATAGGTGTTCCAGTTCCGCTGGGACCAGAACCACCGCTTCGCTTCCCCATGCAGCGCCTCCGCGCCGCCCTTTTCCAGCTTGGTGAAAAAGCCCTTGGCCTGGGCGGTGTAGGGCACCACGGGCAGCTTGCTCTTTAAGTGCCAGTCGTACATGTCCCCGTTCATGACCACCAGCGTATCGTCCTCCAGCACTTCCTGCCGGGCCAGGCTCCACTGGGGCTGCACGGCGCAGAAGGGGGTCAGCCCCGCCTGCTCCGCGTATGCCTGGGCGGCGATCAGCCGGTTCAGACGCCAGTTGGACGCGCCCACTGCCCGGGCCTTGCCGGAACGCACAAAACCGTGAAGCGTTTCCATGATTTCCTCCACCGGCCGCGCTTCGTCGTCCCGGTGAAGCCAGAAAATATCCACATAATCCGTTTGCAGGGCTTTCAGGCTGGCCGTCAGATCGGCTTCCAGGCTGGATTTATCCAGGCGGCTATGGTGCATATCCGAAAGGGGCGGGTGCCCGCCCTTGGTGGCCACCACCATTTGCTCCCTGTTCTTCCGGATTGCCAGCCAGCGGCCGATTACTTCCTCCGATACGCCCTGGACGTTTTCCGAAAAAAAGCCGTACACCCGGGCGGTGTCCAGAAAATTGCCGCCCATTTCCGCGTACCGGTCCAGCAGATGAAAAGAATCGGTCAGGGAAAGGTTGGTGCCCAGGGCGGCCGTGCCCAGCGCGATGACGGCCGTTTCCCGATCCGGGCCCGCAAACATTCGCTTTCGCATGGCAATTCACCTTGCTCTCTTTTGAGGTCTTCGGAAAATATACGGAGAAATTCGCCATAACAGTCTGTCAAAAAAGCAGCATCGTAACTTTGGGGATGCATGAAGGGGCCCGCGGCCCCTTCATTTTGAATCCGCAGAACCGGCTTTGCCGGTTCGAGGAGAAGTCAGTATGACTTCTCCTGCTATCATTTTCCGGCCGTGAGCGTAGCAAACCACAACTGATGTGCAAAGCATTGTGGAGGCGGGGCGGAGCCACGCCGGAACACCGCCAAGCAATTTGCTTAAGTAGCGCGGATGAGCCGCAGGCTCAGACGTGCGGTGCAGCGGCATCGCAGGGTGTCAAAAACTTGTTTTTTGACACCCTGAAGAAATTCGCCGCAATTTGAAAATTTCCTCTTTTCTGAAGATGGCAAATATGCTATAATAAATCGGTTTGAGACCAACTCTTATCTGTAAGGAGGATCCGATTCCATGCAATATTCCCGCGAAGTGGAAGAAATGGTATGCGTGATGAAGGGCCCCAACCACGGCCCCGCGCCCATTCCTGAAGAAGGCAAATGGATCCAGGCCAAGGAAATCAAGGATATTTCCGGCCTGACCCACGGTATCGGCTGGTGCGCGCCGCAGCAGGGCGCCTGCAAGCTGACGCTGAACGTGAAAAACGGCGTCATCGAAGAGGCGCTGGTGGAGACCATCGGCTGCTCCGGCATGACCCATTCCGCCGCCATGGCCAGCGAAATCCTGCCCGGCAAGACCATCCTGGAGGCCCTCAATACCGACCTGGTGTGCGACGCCATCAATACCGCCATGCGGGAACTGTTCCTGCAGATCGTGTACGGCCGCACCCAGTCCGCCTTCTCGGACGACGGCCTGGTCATCGGCGCGGGCCTGGAGGACCTGGGCAAGGGCCTGCGTTCCCAGGTGGGCACCATGTACGGCACCAAGGCGAAGGGCACCCGTTACCTGGAAATGGCCGAGGGCTATGTGATGAAGCTGGCCCTGGACAAGGATAACCAGGTGTGCGGCTATCAGTTCCTGAGCCTGGGCAAGATGATGGACGCCATCAAGAAGGGCATGAGCCCCAACGAAGCCTACGAAAAGAACATCGGTACCTACGGCCGCTTCAAGGCCGAAGACGGCGCGGTCGCCTGGATCGACCCGCGGAAACAGTAAGAAGGAGGCGCGCTGAAAATGGCTCTGTTTGAAGGTTTTGAACGGCGTATGCCCCAGCTCCAGCCCGTATTGGACAAGTACGGCTTCAAGGATTTTGATGAACTCAAGGCGTTCAATAATTCCAAGGGCGTGGACGCCTATAAGATCGTGGAAGGCATTCAGCCCATCGCGTTCGAAAACGCCAAGTGGGCTTATGAACTGGGCGCGGCCATCGCGCTGAAGAAGGGCGTCAAGACCGCCGCCGAAGCCGCCAAGTGCATCGGCGAGGGCCTGCAGGCCTTCTGCATTCCCGGCTCCGTGGCCGACCAGCGCCAGGTGGGCCTGGGCCACGGCAACCTGGGCGCCATGCTGCTGGACGAGAAGACCGAGTGCTTCGCGTTCCTGGCCGGCCACGAGTCCTTCGCCGCTGCCGAGGGCGCCATCGGTATCGCCCGCAACGCCAACAAGGTGCGCAAGAACCCCCTGCGCGTTATCCTCAACGGCCTGGGCAAGGACGCCGCCATGATCATTTCCCGCATCAACGGCTTCACCTATGTGCAGACCAAGTATGATTACCTCTCCGCCGACGTCAAGCGCGATCACGCCCTGACCATCGTCAACGAGACTGCTTACTCCACCGGCGAGCGTTCCAAGGTTCGCTGCTACGGCGCGGACGACGTACGCGAGGGCGTGGCCATTATGTGGCACGAGGGCGTGGATGTGTCCATCACCGGCAACTCCACCAACCCCACCCGCTTCCAGCACCCCGTGGCCGGCACCTATAAAAAGGAATGCTGGGAAGAGGGCAAGAAGTACTTCTCCGTGGCTTCCGGCGGCGGCACCGGCCGCACCCTGCATCCCGACAACATGGCCGCCGGCCCCGCCTCCTACGGCATGACCGACACCATGGGCCGCATGCACTCCGACGCCCAGTTCGC
>CANQKI010000042.1 GCA_947624355.1 uncultured Clostridia bacterium
GCAAAGCGTTTCGGATAACGGATACGAAGCAGCTTTCCGCGTGCAAAACATGGTGGCGATCAAGCTGCGCAATACAAAAGAAACGAAGAACTCCGCACGCAGGCCCAGGGCACGGCGGCGGTACGCCGCCGGCCCGGACAGGCACGCCTGTCCGGGGAAAAGCCGGGAACAACCGATCAGGAAGAGCTTGCTCTTCCCTGGCGGTTTTCCCGGCTTTTCTTGGTGCCCTGTGGCCGTCATGCTGCCGCGTACTCAAACGCAACAGCGGCATACAGTTTGATTTACAAGTTTAACCCTGTTCCGCAAATGTGGGGTCCAGGGGGATCATCCCCCTGGTGGGGGGCCGTATCCCGCCGCCGCCTGTGGCGGATACAGGCGGGAGAAGGCCCAATGAGGCAAGGAGTGCGGCAAGCGGCAGCGCAGACGCACGACTATGCCGAATTGAGGACTGAGGGGCGAAGCCCCCAGAAGCCCCCTGGTTCAGGGGTTTGGGGCCACGGAGGCCCCAAGAAGGGGCCGGGAGGTTACTGATTCTCCTTCAGGATCATGCCGATAATCCGCTGGCCCTCGGTCAGGAATTGGTCGAGATCGATGAGCCTGTCGGCGTACTGATCCCGGAGGACGCCCAGGGTGCGGTTTGGGTCGAGACGGGTGTAGAACATGGAGGGCCGCTCGGCAAAGGCATAAGCCATCAGGCCCTTCCACGTATCCAGGTCTTCCGGGGACACGAGATAGGGGTTGTCCTGAAGCCGTTTCAGGTAAGCCCGGGCGTTTTCCAGATCGCTTTCCAGCGCGGGCCGGTCGATCTCGGCCGCTTCTTCCAGGGCCTTTTCCAGCCGGTCGACTTCCGCCTGCTGATCGGCAATCCACCCCGGGCTGGCGGGATCGGGAATCGGCTCGGTCCAATTCTGTTCCATGGCGGCCCGGTCCGTGTCGCTGAGGGCGGCAATGTAGTTTTCGATGTACCGCAGGGCCGCTTCTTTGTGCGTGCTCCGGGCGTTAATGAGCAGCACGTATACGTCCATATGCACATAAGGCGCGGTCTCGTCCGTCAGGGACAGGGGCAGCAGGCCGTAGGCGGCTATGCCCTGAGGGGATTCAAAGCCCACGTCGGGGGTGATGAGGGCGGAGCGTTCAAAGAATTCCTCCGCCGCTTCCCACGCGTCCATGCCGTCCGTATCGGGCTCCCAATCGCCGGTATCCAGGGCGTCGATTTTTTCCAACACCTGCCGCAGCACGGGGTCGTCCAGCGTCCATGCCCGCCCCTGGGCGGTGAGATAATGCCCCCACAGCTCCAGGGCCATATTGATCAGCGTTTCCCGATAGCTGCCGCCCATCCATTCCATGGGCAGGAAATCGGGGTACGTTTCATAAAGCCCGTCCGCGCCCCAGGCTTGGAAGAGATCAATCACATCCATGAGGCTTTTGGGCTTTTCCAGCCCGGCAGCGCCAAAGGCGTCCCGGCCGCCCTCCGCGGGCAGATAAGCAGCGAACGTGGCGGGAACGCCGTAGATCACGCCGTCTTCCGTGCCCGCGTCCTGAAAGCAGGGCCAGAGCGCCGCCATGAAATCCGAAACGGCGGCGCTGCCCGTGAGCGGCGCGAAATAGCCCTTTTGCAGAAGGCCGGGCAGGTCGTACCAGCCCGTATTGAGGCAGTAAATGTCCGCGTCCGCCTCCCCCGTCAGCAGCGCCTGGAGCAGGGTGTCGCCGGAGGGCATGTCCTCGCTTTCCAGCACGGGAACGTCCCCCATCGTGGCAACGGCCCGCATATGCGCGGCGGTGTTCATGCTGCCCGCAATGGTCAGCTGCTCGGCCGGGAGCCTGGCGGGGTCCAGGAAACGGGTCACAAACCCCGTTTCCCCCGCAATGCCCGCCACGCCGTCCACTACTGGGAAACCGCTGCCGTAGGCCAGGTAAGAAAGAGGCGAATAGGCGCAAAGCTCGGGGTCGTTCATGGAGACCATCCGGTAGATCCGGTTGCCCGTATAAAGGTACAGCGTGTCCGACGCGGGATCATAGGTCATTTTCTGCACGTCGTTACAGGCAAGGGGATATTTCCTAAGCTCGGTAAAGGTATCCGCGGCCGGGTCGAACACGCCCAGGGGCGCAGGGTCATTGGCGTTGCCCCGGTCATCGCAGAAGGCCAGGAAAGTGCCGTCCCGGTACGGGGTCAGCAGGGACAGGTTCTGCGTTTCGTAAACCTGCGCGCTGCCGTCCGCCAGGTCAAAGCTCACCCAATAGGCGCGATTGGTCTGCCAATTGTCGTGATGGCACCAGATTTTGCCATAGGCCGCGCTCAGGTCGCTGACCGCGGCATAGGCGTCTTCCCCGTCCCCGACGGTGACGGGCGTCAGGTCAATTTGGGTATGGGCAAGCGCCTTTGCTTCGCCCGCTTCCAGGGCGTAAGCGTACAGGTCGCCCGTGGCAGAATTGAATCCGTACAGCCGGCCCCCGTCCACAAACATTTCGTTCACGTATTCCCCGCTGTCCCAGGCCCTGGACGGAGCATAGGGAAAACCCGTCATAAACGGCGCGGGCACGCCGTCCGGAGCGCAGACGTACACCGTGCCCTCCGACACAAAATAGAAATTCTCCCCGTCCCCCGTCAGCCCCTGGGGCGCTTCGGCTCCCGGCATGAAAGGCGCTTCGGCCGCCAGCGTGGGCATCGCCGCGCTCGCCATCAGCAGCGCCAGGACCAGGCATAACCATCGTTTCATACCATCCTTCTCCTTTCCTCCGTTGGATATCTGACAGACGCGCCGGCGACCGCAAACGTTACGCAGTCTGCGAAAATTTACAATTATTGCGGTTTTGTTACAGATGCGGGGAGCTTGGGGCCCCCGGGGGCCTGTTCGGTCCCCGGACCCCCGAACCAGGGGGATGATCCCCCTGGACCCGCATTTGGCGAACAAGCAAGACTTAGGAAAGTTAAGGTGTGCGCCTGTAACTTTAGGTACGTGGCAGCAAGACGGCCGCAGGGCACAATGAAAAACCGGGAAAACCGCCGGAGAAAAGCAAGCTTTTCCCGATCGGTTGTTCCCG
The DNA here is from genome assembly GCA_947624355.1 of uncultured Clostridia bacterium. Taxonomy (GTDB): domain Bacteria; phylum Bacillota; class Clostridia; order Christensenellales; family Aristaeellaceae; genus RUG563. Next base: position 3,043 of record CANQKI010000042.1, read on the forward strand.
GCTTTTCCCCGGAGGGCAAGCCCTCCGGGCTGGCGGCGTACCGCCGCCGTGCCCTGGGCCTGCATGGGTGGTTCTTTATTGCTCTCGTATCGCGCAGCTTAAACGTCGTCCTTGTTTCGCATGCAGCAAGCCGCAAGGTTATCGTTGTGCTTCGGAAAAACCGAAAGCCTTGCAAGCGCAGCGGACAACAAGTCCCGCTTCGCAACAACGTTTTGCACGCAACAAGATGCTTTGTCGCCACCCCATGCCGGGGCAGGGCGGCCATGGGCCGCCGCCCGGAGGGCCTGCCCTCCGGAGAAAGACAGAAAAATGCCCGCTCGGGGGAGAACTCGTTCTCACCCCGACGGGCTTTTTCTGTCTTTCGTGCTGCCCCGGCGTCTCATTGCAACATCCAAAACAGCAACAGCGGCATACAATATGGAAGCAATCGCCAACAACGTTCCGCAAATGCGGGTCCAGGGGATTCAATCCCCTGGCGGGTGGGTCCGGGAGGCGCGGAGCCTCCCGGGGGCCCCGTTCAGGCAGTTTCGATCATGCGCAGGCACATGCGGCTGTTGTGGTAGGGGCACTTCCATTCCTCCACGATGGGCTGATCGCTTGGTATGCCGTACTCATCCGTGGCCCAGAACCATTCGCCGCCGGGGCGCTTATCCACGATCATGTCCTGCACGGCCCGCCACATTTTTTCGGCCGCGTCAAGGAAAGCTTTTTCGCCGCTCAATTGATACGCATTGGAAAAACCCAGCACAGCCTCGGCCTGCACCCACCAGATGCGCTTTTCGTTGTCCACGCCGTCCACGCATTCGTTGCGAAGGCCATGGTCTGTCATGGCTCGATCCAGCACGGCGCGGGCAAGATCCAGGCACATGGCCTTGTACGGGGCCAGCTGCTCCCCGGGCAGCAGCGCCCGGGCGGCGTCCCACATGAGCCAGGATGCCTCGATGTCGTGGCCGTAGGACTGCATGTCCAGCAGGCTGTGGAAATCCCGGTCGAAAAAGACCTCCAGCCGGTGTTTCGCCGGATTGTAGAGCACGTTCAGGGCGGTTTCCAGGGCGTCCGCCCCGGCCCTGCGCACCCGCTCGTCCCCGGAGGCCCGGTAAAGCTCGGCATATGCCTCCAGTACGTGGAGCAGGGTGTTCATGGTGCGCCCGGCCATGACCCCGTTTTCGGAGAGCTTTTCATTGCTTTCGGGGGAGAAATCCGCCTTGCAGGCCTCCGCATAGCCCCCCTCGTCCCGGCACCGGGTCTCGATGAGATCAAAGAGCTTCATCGCCTTTTGCAGGACGTCCTTGTCCCCGGTTGCCCGGGCATAGGCCGCCAGGCCGTACACGGTAAAGGCCTGGCAGTAGGTGTGCTTGGTGGTGTCCAGGGGTTTTCCCTCCGCGGTGACCGACCAGAACACGCCGCCGTTTACCGGATCCTCGAAATTTTTAAGAGAGGCAAGGGCCTGCCGGGCGAAGGGAAGGTAGCTTTCGTCCTTCAGGATGCGGGCGGCGGTGGAAAAGGTCCAGAGGATACGGCTGTTGAGGATACAGCCCTTGGGCGCGTTTTTGCGCACGTTCAGGTCAAAATCCACATATCCGTAATAACCGCCGTTTTTTTCGTCCTTCAGCCCCTGCCAGAAGGGCAGGATCTTGCCCGTCAGGTGGGCGCGCATGGCTTCCTTCATTCCGTGCCTCCGTCAGAAATCCAGGTTGACAAAGGTTTTGAGGATGGCCAGGCCGCTGTCCAGATCCCGAAGGTCAATGACCTCGCAGGCGGAATGAACGTACCGGCAGGGGATGGACAGCGTTCCCGCGGGCACGCCGCCCCGGGAATGCTGGATGGCCGCGCCATCCGTGCCGCCAAAGGGCAGCACTTCCCGCTGATAGGGGGCGTTCGCCTTTTCGGCGGCGGCAATGAGCGCGTCCCGCACGGCGGGGGTGGCGATCATGGAGCGGTCCATGAACTTGACGGCCGCGCCCTTGCCCAGCTCCACGGCGGGGAGCTTGACCTCCGGCGTGTCGCCCCAGGCGGTCACATCAATGCCCACGCCCAGATCGGGGGCCACCCGATAGGCCGCCACCGTCGCGCCCCTGGTGCCCACTTCCTCCTGGGTGGAGAACACGGCCACGATGGTGTTTTTGGGATTTTCGGCCTGCATCACCAGCTCGCAAAGCAGGGCGCAGGCGGAACGGTCGTCCATGGCGGGGGAAGCGGCCCGGTGTTCGCCCAGCAGGAAAAAGTCCGGCGCGAACACGCACACGTCCCCCAGCTGCACCATTTTGAGGGCTTCTTCCTTGCTTTCGACCCCGATATCCACGAACAGGTGCTGCATTCCGGGCGTTTCGCCCTTGGGGGGCTGGCAGACCACCACGCCCGAAACGCCGTTTCCGAAGACCACATGACGGCCCTTGGCCCCGTCGGCGGACAGGCCGCCCACGTTGGTGACCCGGAGGTAGCCCTCTTTTTCAATGTCGGCCACGGTGAGGCCGATATGGTCCATATGGGCGGAGAACATAATGGTCTTGCCGCCGCTCTGCCCTTTTTTCGTTACGATCAGGTTGCCCAGCACGTCCGTTTCAAAGGAATCCGCCTTGCCGGAAAGGAGCGTTTTGACCGTTTCGGCCACGGCGTTTTCCCGGCCCGTGGGGCCGTATGCTGCAAGCAGGGTTTTCAGGGTATCCAGCATCATGGTTGTTTCCTCCTTATTTTTCGGCAAAGGCTTTCGCCAGTTGGTACTGCGCTTCAATGTCGTTCATGCTCGCCACCGAGCTGGGGCCGTGGATATACCGGCAGGGGACGGACAGAACGCAGGTGCGCATGCCCGAACGGCTCCGCTGGAAGGAGCGGCTGTCGTTGCCGCCGGTGGAGCCGCGCTTGATTTGCGCGCTGATTTTCTTTTCTTCCGCCAGGGAAAGAAGCTCCCGGTACAATTCGCCGTCCGCAATGGAGGCCCCGTCCATAAAGGACACGGCCACCCCCAGCCCGGGCTCGCACACCTTGTGGACGTCCGGCACGTCGCCCATATCCCCGGCGGTGGTGCCCTCCAGGACGATGGCCGCGTCCGCGTCGGAAGCGAAGGCCGCGCCCACGGACCCCCGGCAGCCCACTTCCTCCGCCGTCACAAAGGCGCAGGTAATATCGCAGGGATACGTTCCCTCCAGCAGCCGGAGCATGGTATAGCACCCCACCCGGTCGTCCAGGGCTTTGGACACCACGCAGCCTTCGCCCAGGGGCTCGTACCCGTTGTCAAAGTAGGCGTACGTGCCGGGCGGGCAGTCGGCCAGGGCTTCGTCCTTGCTCTTCGCGCCGATGTCGATGTACAGGTTATCGAAATTCAGGACGCGCTTGCGGTCCTCCGGGGACTGGAGGTGAATGGCCAGGGCGCCGATCACGCCCTTTACCTTCTTTTCCCCCACCGCCACGTATTTGCTGACGACCACCCGGGGGTCAATGCCGCCCACGGGGCGGAACATCAGCAGCCCGTCCTCCGTGGCGTCCAGGATGATGAAGCCCACTTCGTCCATGTGGGCGCTGAACAGGACGTGCCGTCCGGATGCGCCCGTGCCCTTTTTGAAAGCGATCACGTTGCCCATCCGGTCGATCTTTACTTCGTCACACAGGGGCCGGGCAGCCTCCAGGATGGCGTTCCTTACCGCCCGCTCGTCCCCCGCCGCGCCGTTTAATTCGCACAGGGTTTTCAGTTCCATAATTCATCCTCCCATTCCGGTTTCACCGAGGCCAGATAATGGGCCAGCAGCCGCCCGCCCTCGGTGAGGGCCCGCATATCGAGGGTTTCCACGTTGGTATGCATATACTTGATGGGCAGGGAAAGCAGCACGCAGGGCACCCCCGCCCGGGAAACGGACAGCTCGTCCGCGTCGGTGGCCGTGCCGCGAGGGTCGATGGCAATCTGCAGCTTCACGCCGTTTTCCCTGGCCGCGTCCTCCAGCTTTTTCACCAGATAAGGATGCAGGTACGGCCCCTTGGAGGCAACCAGGGAATCGATCTTCTGGGTGCTCAGGCGCGGGGCGCCCGGGGTGTCCGCATGGCACACGTCAAAGGCCACGCCGAAATCGGGGGCCACGGCATAGCCGCTCATGAGCGCGCCGTAGGAGCCGATTTCCTCCTGGCAGGTGGCCACGAAGTACAGATCGGCCTCGTGCTTCATGTCCTGCAATAGCTGCATGGCCCGGTACATAATGGCGACGCAGGCCCGGTCGTCCGCCGTCTTGGTGGCCACCCGGCCGTTTTTCAGCTCCACATACCGGGCCTCAAAGCACACGATGTCACCCACGCGCACTTCTTCGATGACCCGTTCATAGGGCATGCCCAGGTCCACATACAGCGTTTCAAAGGTGTAATTGCTCTTGCGGTCGGCCTCTTTAAGCAGGTGCGGCGGGGTGGCCCCCACCACGCCGGGAAGCAGCCCGTTTTTGCCGTACACCCGCACCCGCATGCCGGGCAGGACCCGCGGGTCCACGCCGCCCACGCTCTGCATCCTGAGGCAGCCGTCCTTTTCAATCCTGCTCACCATCATGCCGATTTCGTCCAGGTGGGCGCAGATGAGCACCTTGGGCCCAGGGCCTTTCTTGTGGGCAATGACGCAGTTGAGGGGCGTCACCGTCACTTCGTCCGCCAGGGGCCGGAAGGCCTCGGCGATGTACGCGGCGGCCTGGTTTTCGCAGCCCGTCACGCCGGGAATGGCCGTCACTTCTCGCAGAAAATCCTCCGCTTTCATGAAAAAATCACCTTCTTGGCTTGAATATCGTTTCCATTATACAGGATTTTTGACTGCCTGTACAGCGCATGCGTCCCGAATTTTGGATTTTTGCGGTACAAAAAGTGCGAAACGGGGAAAATCCCGGCAGGGCGGGGGGAAAGCGCGCCGTCCTTGCCCGCGAATTTGTCAAAAATCGGACAGGCGGAAAATATGGGGTTTACAGAAATTCGATTTCATTATATAATAACTTAATGCAATGACTGAGCTTCGCAAAGCAAGAAAGGCGGTTTTACAATCATGTTGATGAATTGGCTTCTGGGCATTACAAACGCGCTGGCCGAAGGCGCGGAGGGCGCTGTGGAAGGTGCTGTTGAGGGCGCAGAAGGCGTGCAGGGCGCGTCCGCGGCGGCCAGCCTGATTTCCATGCTGCTGTCCCTGGTTCTCATGGTGGCCATTTTCTACTTCCTGCTGATCCGTCCCCAGCGGAAAAAGGACAAGAAGGTCAAGGAAATGCTCAACTCCCTGAAGCAGGGCGACCGGGTGACCACCATCGGCGGCATTTTCGGCACCATCACCAATATCAAGGACGACACGATTACCCTGGCCGTGGGCGCCCAGCGCACCGAAATGGTGTTCGCCCGGTGGGCCATCCGTTCGGTGGAGGCCGTATCGGTGGAGAACGACGGCGAAGTGCTGGCCTGACGAAGCCGCATAACAGGGCGATTCCCCGCATACCGTGGCAGGGAACGCAAAAAAACAAGCCCCCGGGACGGGTTTTCCGCCATCCCGGCGGGCCTTTTTTCAAAGGGAGCAAAACAGGATGAGCTTGCTTGACCTATTGCTGCTGGCCGTGGGCCTGAGCATGGACGCCTTTGCGGTGGCCGTATGCAAGGGGCTGGCCCTGCAGAAAATCGATATAAAAAGCGCCGGAACCGTGGGCCTGTGGTTCGGCGGGTTCCAGGCGCTGATGCCTTTGATCGGGTATTTCCTGGGCGCGCAGTTTTCGGGAGCCATCCAGGCCTTCGACCATTGGGTGGCCTTCGGGCTGCTGGCGCTCATCGGGGGCAATATGGTGCGGGAGGCGCTGTCAAAAGGCGCGGATGCGGCCCCGGACGCGGCGCTGTCCGTAAAGGCCATGCTGCCCATGGCGGTGGCCACCAGCATCGACGCCCTGGCCGTGGGCGTAACCTTTGCGTTCACGGGCGCGTACCAAAATATCTGGCTCTCCGTGGCGCTCATCGGCATGACGACCTGCCTGCTTTCCATGGCCGGGGTCAAGGCGGGCAGCGTGTTCGGGGCCCGGTACGAAAAGAAGGCCGAGCTGCTGGGCGGCGTGATCCTGATCCTGCTTGGAATCAAGATCCTGATCGAGCACCTCAGCTGAAATTCACGAAAGGGAATCAAACTGCCGCAGGTTTTCCTTGCCCGGGGCGCATTCGCCCGCCTGGGCTTTTTTGATGATTTCCACGATTTTGTCGTTGACGGGGGTGGGCACGCCGTATTTCCGACCGTAGGCGCACATCACGCCGTTAATGGCGTCCACCTCGCAGGGCTTGCCCTTTTTCAGGTCCTGCAGCATGGAGGGCTCGATGCCCCGGTGCTTCTTCATGGCGATGGGCAAAAGAAGCTCGGCAAAAATGCGCTTGGGCGCGCTCTTATAATAGAAGAGTTTGGTAATATCCTTCCTCTGGACGGGGGCGAAGGCGAACCCCGCGGCATGGCCCACGTCGATGCATTCCTTCATGCAGCGCACGGCAATCCGGCGGGCGGCCTTGTCCCCGGTCACGTCGCCGAACAGGCCGCCCATCACCGTGCCCAGGCCCGAAAAGGTGGCGTTAATGAGCAGTTTGGACCAGCGGGCGGCCATCAGGTCCTGTTCGATTACCACGGGGCACATGGTTTCAAGAAGCTCCTTCACCAGGGCCAGCTTTTCCGCCGGCACCTCGGGCATGCCGCCCATATGGAAAGACAGGCTGTCCGGGCTGCTGGTGAGAACGCTTTCCCCGGGGCCGGCCAGGGTGGCGCCCCATTCCACCACGCAGCCGATGGTGCGCTCCCGGCCGATGATTTCGGCAATGCCCGGCTCGGGCAGGCCGTTCTGCAGCGTGGCGACGACCCCGTCCGCCGTGAGGAACGGCTTCAGGAAGGAAACCACCTGCGCGTTCTCCAGCTGCTTGGTCATGAGAAAAATCACATCGTAAGGCCCCCGCATTTCGCCCGGCAGCAGGGCGGTCACGGGCACGGTCATGTCCACCGTGCCCGTCACATGGGCGCCCTTTTCCCGGAGGGCCGCCACATGGGCCGCGTTCCGGTTAATCAGCTCCACGGGCTTGCCCGCCCGGGTCATATAGGCCCCCAGCACTGTGCCCAGGGACCCCGCGCCGTAAATGGCATATTTCACGGAAAATTCCCCCTTTTTGCTTTCCCCTCGGATCGGGCATATTGTAGCAAAACCGGCAAAATCCGTCAAGGCGGGGCGTGAACAAAACGTAAATTTTCGCAGGACATGGGTGCGACCCCTCGTGAAGGGCGGGTTTCTGTGTTATAATCAATTTGGACCGCGAATGTGAGCACGGCGACAAACAAGGGGCCGTGGGTTTAGGATTTTTGTGAAACAAAAATCCAGGTCGCCGGGCCACGAATGTGAGCACGGCGACAAACAAGGGGCCGTGGGTTTAGGATTTTTGTGAAACAAAAATCCGGGTCGCCGGGCCACGAATGTGAGCACGGCGACAAACAAGGGGGCTGGTCAATGGGCGCAAAACGGTGTATAATACCCTTGCCGCGCACCAAACGGGCGCGGGCACTGCTGTGCGCACTGTTGGCGGCGGCCCTGCTGCTTCTGCTGGGGGTGCTGCTCCTTGGGCAAAGGGAACCGGCGCTGCCCCCGGAAAGCGCCGCCCTGCGTTCCGCCGCCGAAGGGCTGACAGGGTATGACCTGACGCTGCGCCTGGACCCGGAGGCGGGGGTGCTGACGTGCTCCCAGCGGGTGGATTTCCGGAACGGTACCGGGGATTCCCTGGACACGCTGACCCTGCGGGTATACCTCAACGCCTTTGCGAGCGAAGAAACCAGCCCGGCCGCCCTGGAGGAAATTTACGACGCCTGCTATCCCGGCGGCTTTTCCCCGGGGTACATGGAGCTGTTCGACGTGACCTGGCAGGGGGAAGCCGCTTCCTGGCGCTATGCGGACACGGCCAAAACCGTGCTGGAAATTGACGTTCCGGCCATCGCGCCCGGGGACGGCGGCGCGCTGTTCCTCCGCTGGGCGGCCCACATTCCCGCCTGCGCCCACCGCACGGGATACGCGGACGGGGTGTGGCAATTGGGCAACGTGGTTCCCCTCCTTTCCCTGTACCGGGACGGGGCCTGGCGGCAGGATGAATATTCCCCCATCGGCGACCCGTTCGTGAGCGAATGCGCCGATTTTCAGGTGCGGCTGGTTCTGCCGGATGGGTACGTGCCCGCCTGCACCGCGTTTCTTTCGGAAACGGCGGCGGGCGTGTGGGAAGGCCGCGCCCTGGCATCCCGGGATTTCGCCCTGTGCGTCAGCGACCGGTACGAAACGGCCCGGGCTGTGGCTGGGGACACGCTGGTTTCCGCCTATGCCTTTGACAAAGCGGGGGCCAGGCGGGCGCTGGACGCGGCAAAAAAAGCCCTGGAGACCTTCGAAGGGCTGTACGGGGATTATCCCTGGCCCGCCTTCTCGGTCTGTCCGGTGGATTTTCCCTTCGGCGGCATGGAATATCCCGGACTGGTGATGCTGGCCAAGGGGTATTTCGCGGCCGATCAGCGGGATTCCATGGAGCTGGTGCTGGCCCACGAAACGGCGCACCAGTGGTTTTACGCCCTGGTGGGCTCGGACCAGGTGAACGACCCCTGGCAGGACGAGGCCCTGTGCGAATGGGCCATGCTGCGATACGTCCGGGAGAATTACGGCCAGGGCAGCTTCGACACCCTGCGCCATTACCGGATTGACCTGCCCATGCAGGAAAACATCCCGGGCAGCCTGACGCCGGGAAGCCCCATCGACTACTTCGGCGCCCTGGCGGATTATTCCGCGGTGGTGTATGGCCGGGGGGCGGCGCTGCTGCTGGCCCTGGACGAAATGCTGCCCGGCGGCGCGGACGCTTTTCTGCGGGCCTATGCCGAAGAATTCGCTTTCCGGTTCGTCACCCGGGCGGAATTTGAAGCGTACCTGAACGGATACGCGCAAATGGATTTATCGCCCCTGGCGACCGATTATCTGGACACGATCATGTGATTTTTACCAAAGAAAGGGTGCATCCCATTGAGACCCCAGGAATGCTGCGTGCTCATTCCTTCCCTGTCCCCGGACGGGCGGCTGCCCGCCTACGTGCGGGAACTGCTGGCGGCGGATTTCGGCCTGGTGCTGGTGGTGGACGACGGGTCGGCGGCGGAATACCAGCCGATCTTTGAAGAAATCGCCGCGCTGCCCGGCTGCCGGGTGCTTCACCATGAGGTGAACCGTGGCAAGGGCGCGGCCCTGCGCACGGGCTATGCCTTCATCAAGGAACAAGCGGAGATTCAGGGCGTTATCACCGCCGATTCGGACGGCCAGCACACCGTGCCGGACACGTTAAACCTGGCGGACAAAATGAACGGGGAAAAGAAACTGCTGCTGGGCTCCCGGGATTTTTCCAGAAACAGCGTGCAGGTGCCCCCCAAATCCCGCTTCGGGAACAGGATGACCTCCTTTGTGTTCCGGGCGCTGTACGGCCAATGGCTGCCCGACACCCAGACGGGCCTCCGGGCGTTCCCGAGAGAACTATTGGACTTCATGCTGAATGTAAAGGGCGACCGGTTTGAGTACGAAATGAACGTGCTCATTTCCTGCGCGGAAAAGAAAATCCCCATGGTCGCCCTGCCCATCCAGACGGTGTACCACGACGAAAACAAGGGCACCCACTTCCACCCCATCCGGGATTCCTGGCGCATATACAAACTGCTGCTGGGCAGCTTTATCCGGTTCATGGGGGCGTCCATTGTGGCCATGGTGCTGGATCAGTTCCTGTTCTGGCTGCTGTGCCTGGTGGGAATCGCCATCATCCCCGCCACCGCCCTGGCCCGGGTGTGCTCGGCTACGGTGAATTTCCTGCTGAATAAATCCTTCGTGTTCCAGCTGAAGGAATGCAGAGGCGCGGCGTGGCGTTACATTCTTTTGTGCGTGTGCGTCATGATCGTGTCCGGCCTGGCGGTGAACGGCCTGGCGCCCCTCCTTGGCTGGCACCCGACCCCCGTCAAGATCATTGTGGATACCGTCCTGTTCTTCATCAATTACCGCATCCAGAAAGCCTGGGTGTTCCCCGCGGATACCTCCGCGGCCAACTGAAAGGAGCGTGCCGAAAATGACCAAGCTGCCCGTCAAAATCGCCCTGACCGTGCTGTGCCTTGCGCTGGTGCTGGCGATGCCCTTTGTGGTTTCCTCCCCCGCCATGCTGGGGGACGCCATGTGGGCCATTCTGGAAGGAGAGGACAGCGGCCTTGTTTCCCTGCTGATCCCCGCCGCCCGGGCCGAAGTAACGACGGAGGAAGCCCCCGCCCTGCCCGTGGATTTTACCCCGGGCCCTGCCCCCGACCCTGCCTGCTTCAACGAAAACGGCTATGAGGACGATTCCATCCGCGTCCAGATGGAGACCCGGGAAGAGGACGGCGTCGTCTACCGCATCGCCTGGGTGGAAATCGCTTCCCCCACCCAGCTGCGCACCGGCATCGCGGGGGACAAGGTGACCTCCAAGAAAACGGGCACCGTGCTGACCCTGGCCGAACGGTACAACGCGGTTGTGGCCATGAACGGGGATTATTTTGTGGACAACCCCACCAAAACCTCCTTTGAATACCGCATGGGCCAAAAAGTCCGGGCCAAGACCAACCGGCTCAAGGACATTCTGATCATCGACCAGAACGGCGATTTCCACACCTTCGTCAAGTCCCAGGGCATCACGGTGGAAAAGAACGAAGTGACCGCCGAAGGGGTGGAGGGCCCCATCATCAACGCCTTCACCTTCGGCCCCGCCCTGGTGCAGAAGGGGCAGCTGCTCACCTGCGACAAGGATTACGGCTACAACCCTAACGGCCGGGAACCCCGTTCGGCCATCGGGCAATTGGACAAGCTGAGCTACGTCATGGTCATTGCCGAGGGCCGGGGGGAATCCGCCGGGGTGACCCATCAGGAACTGGCCGATTTCATGTACAGCCTGGGCTGCATAGAGGCCTTTAACCTGGACGGCGGCGGCACGGCCTGCATGGCCCTGCCCTTCCATCCCGACCAGGACGCTTTCGGCGCCAACAACGGCTATTACAACGAGCTGGGCGGCAAGGAGCGGCCCCAGAGCGACATCATCTATTTTGCCACCGCCGCGGGCACGGAAAGCGGGAAGTAAACCATGTGGGAATTGTGGGAAGAAGCGGAAAAAATCTCCGTGCTGGGCGTGGAAACCTATGCCTTCGGCCTGCTGTGCGCCCTGGGGGCCCTGTGCGCCCTGATTGCGCTGTATAAGCTGGCCCCCAAAGGCATGGCCCCGCTGACGGGCGCTTTGTGCCTGATTCTCGGCTTTGTCTGCAGCCGGGGGCTTTACTGCCTGCTGGACCGGTCCCTGGGGGAAATGATTCCCCTGCGGGGCTGGCTGATGGCGACGGGGGGCGGGTATTCCATGTTTGGCGCGCTGATCGGCGCGGGGCTTGGGGCCTGCCTGGCGGGAAAAATCACGAAGCAGCCCGCCCTGCGGATGCTGGACGTGCTGGCCGTGTGCGCGCTGCTCTTTATCTTCTTCGAGCGGATTGGAGAACAGTTCGTTCCCGATTTCGGCGTCAGCCGCACCCTGAACGGCGAATGGACGGAAAGCAGTTTCCTGATCGTCAGCGACGGCTACAGCGGCTGCATCCGCACCTACCGGCTGGAGGCCATCGCCGCGCTGATCCTCTTTGGCGTGCTGCTTTACGATCTTCGGAAAAACAGGCGGTCGGGGGACACGGCGCTGCTGTTTTCTCTGCTGTTCGGGGCCACGCAGGTGATTTTTGAGAGCCTGCGGTACGACCGGCACATCAGCGTTTCCTTTGTTGGGCTGCAGCATGTGCTGGCCATGGCGCTGCTGGGGGTGGGGGTCATTCTCCTGGCCGTCCGCCGCATGAAGGAACAAAAGCCCCTGGCCATCCTGGCGCTGTGTTCCGTGCCCCTGGCCGTGGGTGTGGGTGTGGGCCTGGAATTCATGATCGACCGCACCACCGTCAGCAACCTGGTGATTTACGCCGTGATGATCCTGGTGGTGGCCGCCCCCGCCGTGCTGGGAATCCTGCTCAGGAGGGAACGCGCCCATGGATAAAGCGCAAATTGACCGGATCAACGAACTGGCCCGGAAGAAAAAGACCGTGGGGCTGACGGAAAACGAGCTTCAGGAGCAGGCGCGCCTCCGCCGCCAGTACATCGACGAATTCAAGGAAAACCTGAAGGCCACCCTGGACCAGGTTTATATCGAGCAGGAGGACGGCTCTTATAAGCATCTGGAAAAGAAACCGCCCCTCAATTAAAAAAACCTTGCCGTTTTGGGGAAATTCCTGTATAATAGTCAACGTGCATTACGCAAAATGATTGGAGATGTTTTTGTATGCGGAAAAAAGCTTTGCTGGCCCTGATGCTGGCCGCCGTGATGCTGCTGAGCGGCTGCGCCCTCATTACCGTGGATGAAGAGGTGGATAACGCCCGCACGGTCATCGACGTGAACGGCGAAATCGTCACCAAGGGTCAGCTGGACAATCTGGTGCAGAACCAGGTTTACCAGAACCAGCAGATGAACAGCTATTACAGCCTGCTGGGCCTGGCCTCTTATCTGCCTTCGACCGCCGCCGACGTGGTGGACGATGTGGCGCAAAGCCAGATTGAGGGCATGGTGGCCCGGCAGAAGGCGACCGACATGGGCTTCTATACCATGACCGACGAGGAAAACGAAGAAATCCAGAACACCGCTCAGGAAAACTATGACGCGGTGCTGGACGAAATCGCCCTCTATTATTATCCCGACAGCGAGCTGGAGGAAGACGCCCTCCGGGCTGAATGCGAAACCTTCGCCCAGGAAAACGGCTTTGCTTCCCTGGAGGATTATGTGAAGACCGCCACCGACAACAAGGCGGTGGAAAAGCTGCGGGCGGACACCGTGAAGGATGTCGCCGTGACGGAGGATGAGCTGGCAAGCGGCCTCAGCGAACGCGCCGAAAGCGAAAAGACCACCTATGAAAACAGCCTGATCACCTACGGCTACAACGTCAACAACGGCACCACCGTGTATTACAATCCCGCCGGGTACCGGTACGTCAAGCAGATTCTGATTCAGTTCACGGAAGAGGACAACACCGCCGTGACCGACGCGCTGTCCGCCCTGACCGCCGCCCAGAGCGCCCTGACCACCGCCCAGTCCAATTTGGACAACGCCGCTGAGGACGCCGATATGGAAGCCCTGCAGGCTGCCGTGGATCAGGCCAAGGCCGATGAGGACGCCGCCCAGACTGCCGCTGACGACGCCATGGCGACCGCTTACGCCAATATCCAGGAAAAGACCGACGAAGTGTACGCCGCCGCCACCGCTGAGGATGCGGACTTTGACGCCCTGGTGAAGGAATACAACGAGGATACCGGCATGCCCGAAACCGGCTACGCCGTGTGCGAGGGCTACACCTACTTTGTGACCAGCTTCACCGAGGCCGCCATGGCCCTGGAAAACGTGGGCGACGTGAGCGAGCCCGTCAAGTCCGATTACGGCTACCATATCATCCAGTACAGCGCGGATATCCCCGAGGGCAGCGCCACGGTGGACGACGTGCGGGAAACCCTGACCGCCGAGCTGCTGACCGCCAAGCAGGACGAGGCCTATGCGGCCGCCCTGGACGGCTGGGTGGCGGAAGCCAGCGTGACCACCTATCTGGATCGGATGGGATACTGAAAAACATATACAGGGGCGCCGGAAACACAACCGGCGCCCCTGTTTTTGTATGAAAAAACCCGCCTTCCGAAAATGGTACGGAAAGCGGGTTTTGGTTATGTTTATTCGATCCAGTCGCCGTCGAACACGAAGCTCGCGGGGCCGGACTGGTACACATGGTTGTCGTCCGCGTTCCACTGCAGGCCCAGATTGCCGCCCGAGAGCTTCATCTGCACCGTGCGGTCGGACAGCCCGGTGAGCACCGCCGCCACCAGGGCCGCGCAGGCCCCCGTGCCGCAGGCCAGGGTTTCCCCCGCGCCCCGCTCCCACACCCGCATCTGCAGCACGCCCCGGTCGATGACCCGGACGAACTCCACATTGGTGCGCCGGGGGAACAGGGGATGATGCTCGATCATGGGGCCGATAAGGGGCAGGTCGATCACCTCGGGGTCCCGCACGAAGAACACCGCGTGGGGGTTGCCCATATTCACGCAGGTCATGAACCACGTCTGCCCCATAATCTGCAGCCGGTGCCGCAGGGCGATTTCCCCGGGCAGGTCCACCGGGATCTTCTGCGGGTCCAGTTCGGGGGTGCCCATGTCCACCCGCACCCGGCTTACCTTGCCCTCCTCCACGCTGAGCCACAGCTGCTTGAGGCCGCCTTTGGTTTCCAGGATCAGCTCGGTCTTGTCCGTCATGCCCCGCTCGTACACGTACTTGCCGATGCAGCGGGTGGCGTTGCCGCACATTTCGGCCTCGCTGCCGTCGGCATTGAAAATGCGCATGCCGAAATCGGCAATGTCCGATGGCTCGATGAGCACCAGCCCGTCCGCGCCCACCCCGAAATGCTGCCGGGACATCACCAGCGCCAGCCGGGACGGGTCACGCACCACTTCCTCAAAACAGTTCACATAAATGTAGTCGTTCCCGATCCCGTGCATCTTGGTAAAGCGCATGCTGCCGCCTCCCTGTTCTGTTCATGCTTCTTCTTATGTTGCGCAGCCGAAATAGGTTCCATTCCTTCGGGGGTTCGTTCCGCGTCACATCCGCTCGGGGGCGCTGACGCCGATTAAGTACAGCCCCGTTTTGATGACCGCCTTGCAAGCGCGGGTCAGCGCCAGGCGGGCGGAAGCGGCGGCCGGGTCGTCGTCCAGGATGCGGTGCTCGTAGTAATACTTGTTGTAGGCCTTGGCGATATCGGTAACGGCCCGGGTAACAATGGAGGGCTCGTTGCGGAGACACGCGTCCTGCACGCTTTCGGGGAACCGGGACAAAAGGCGCAGCAACGCCTGGGCCTCGTCGTCCGTCAGGGCGGCGTAATCGGGTTCGGGCAATTTTTCCGGGGCCTTGCGCAGCACGGATGCGCACCGGGCGTGGGTGTACTGCACATAGGGGCCCGTCTCGCCGTCAAAATTCAGCGCCCGATCCCACCAGAAATCGATATCCTTGATGCGGTTATTCTGCAATGTGGCGTAAATCACCGCGCCGATGCCCACCTGCCGGGCGGCCTCTTCCTTGTTTTCCAGGTTGGGGGATTTTTCCTTGATGATTTCCAGGGCCTTTTCCTGGGCGCGGGTCAAAAGCTCCTCCAGATAAACCACATGGCCCTTGCGGGTGGCCATGGCCTGGCCCTCGTAGGAAACCATGCCGAAGGCCACGTGAATCAAGGCGTCCCTGGCCCATTCATAGCCCATCAGCTCCACCACCTTGAAGAGCTGGCGGAAGTGCAGGTCCTGCTGGTAGGCCACGACGTAGAGGCATTTATCGAAATGATAGGTGTCCTTGCGGTAGAAGACGGCGGCCAGGTCCCGGGTGGTATAGAGGGTGGCGCCGTCGCTTTTCAGGATCAGGCAGGGGGGCATATCGTACTTTTCCAGGTTCACGATCATGGCCCCGTCCGATTCCTCCAGCAGCCCCTTTTCCTTCAGTTCGTCCACCACCCGGCCCGTCTTGTCGTAAAAGAAGGATTCGCCGGCATAGCTGTCAAAGTGCACGTCCATGAGGTCGTACACCTTCATGGCGTCCTTGAGGGTCACGTCCTTGAACCACTGGAAAATAGCCAGGGCTTCTTCGTCCCCCTCTTCGATTTTCTTGAACCAGGCCCGGCCCTCGTCCTCCAGGGCGGGGTCCTTTTCGGCCTCCTCATGGAAGCGGACGTAAAGGCGGGTCATTTCGTCCACGCCGTATTTTTCCACCGTTTCCCTGTCGCCCCAGCGCTTGTAGGCGCAGATCATCTTGCCGAACTGGGTACCCCAGTCCCCCAGATGATTGATGGACACGGTTTTCCAGCCCAGGAAATCGTAAATCCGCTTCAGGGAATTGCCGATGACCGTGGTGGACAGATGGCCGATGTGAAAGCGCTTGGCGATGTTGATGGAGGAATAATCCAGGCACACCGTCTTGCCCGCACCCTCCGTGCCGCTGCCCCATTTTTGGGGAGCGGCCAGAATCGCGGAAAGCAGCTCCCGGGCGAAATTTTCCCGGTTAAAAAAGAAATTGAGATACCCGCCCACGCATTCCACCCGGGCGATTTCGGGGTGGGATGCATGCTGGGAAAGCTTCTGTGCGATCTGGGGCGGGCCCATGCGCAGCGATTTGGAAAGCTTGAAGCAGGGCAGGGCGTAATCCCCCATGCTCTCTTCCGGGGGCACCTCCAGCAGGGCGGCCATATCCTCCGGCAGCCCTTGCGCTTCCGGGAACGCGCCGCGCAGCATTTCCTCCGCCAGGCTGCCGATGCGCTTTCTCATGTCCATGAAAAGAATCTCCTCCTCTTTGGGAATCGGCATTAAGCATACCATATCTTGCCGCAATTTGCAAGGAATCCGCAGGTTTTCCCGGCGCAAAAAACGGGAAAATTTTTTCGCGGCCGTGACTTTCACCCCTTTCCGCGCGTCTATCCATAGGAAGCGCTGGGGAAGGGAGGGCGAAGAAAATGAGGCGGCTGATTTTGCCGGCGCTGCCGGGGGTTTTCCCGTTTTTTCCGGCGCTTGGGGAGGAAACGCACCGGCGCGATGCCCGGCCCGCCTGCGGCGTGCTGACAGTTCTTGCGCCCGTTACGGTGGCGGGGGGCGGCTTTTCGGGGCTCGCCGTGGTTCCGGGCACGCTGCTGTGCCCCGTGGCGGCGGGGGAAGGCGGCTATACCCTGCCCGTGTGGCGCGGGGAAACGGAAGCGGCCGCCGGGGGCTTTGCCTATGCGCCCTTCGTTCCCTGCCGGGAGGCGCGGCCCGGCGACCGTATCGCGGGTTACACCACCTATTACAATGAAACGACGGGCGGAAAGCTGGCGGCGGGCCGGGCGGACAATATCGCGCTCGGGTGCCGGAAAATCGACGGCGCGACGGTGGCCCCGGGGGAAGAGTTTTCCTTCAATGCCGTCTGCGGACCCTACAAAAAGCGAAACGGCTACCGGATGGCGCCGAGCGTAAGCCATGACGGCCAGGGGTACGGGGGCGGCGTATGCCAGGTGAGCACCACGCTGTACAACGCGCTGCTCAGCACGCCTTTGCGGATTACGGCCTGGGCCGTGCACCGCCGCAGCGGCGTGCAGTATGCGCGGCCGTATTTTGACGCGGCCGTGGGCACCTGCGGCGACCTTCGGTTTGTAAACACCCTGCCCTATCCCGTGCGCATCAGGGCCATGCCCCAAAACGGCGCGGTGACGGTGCTCCTGTCCCGGGCGGAATGATATTTGCCGTTGCAAATCCGGGAAAAAATGGTATAATGAAGGAAACCGCGCCGGTCGGCCCGGCGGCGATTATTTCAGGAAAGAAGGCGTTTCCCCATGAAACCGTTTATGGTTGAAACCTCGGCCCGCCATGTGCATGTGACCCAGCAGGACCTGGAGACCCTGTTCGGCAAGGGCTATGAGCTGCATGTGAAGAAAATGCTGTCCCAGCCCGGCCAGTACGCCAGCGAAGAAAGGGTGGACGTGGTCGGCCCCAAGAAGACGCTGGCCAACGTGAGCATCCTGGGCCCCGTCCGCAAGGCCACCCAGGTGGAAATTTCCCTGACCGACGCCCGTTCCATCGGCGTCACCGCCCCCATCCGCGAATCGGGCGATATCGCGGGCTCCGGCGCGTGCAAGCTGGTGGGGCCCCAGGGCGAAGTGGAAGTGAAGGAAGGCGTTATCGCCGCCAAGCGCCACATCCACATGACCCCCGCCGACGCCGCCGAATACGGCGTAAAGGATAAGGACGTGGTGTCCGTCAAGGTCAACACCCCCGGCCGCGCCCTGACTTTCGGGGACGTGGTGGTGCGCGTCAGCGATTCCTTTGCCCTGGCCATGCACATCGACACCGACGAATCCAACGCCGCCTGTGCCGGCCCCGGCACCATGGGCGAGATCGTGAAATAAACTTTTCCGGACGCAAAAAGAGCGGATGCTGAAGTATTTTCAGCACCCGCTTTTTACAGTGAAATTATTCGTTTTATTCGTTTTGATTGGCGGCGGCCGTCCGCTTTGCGGCCTGGGCGTCCGCGACGCCAAGGGCCACGTTCAGAAACGTGTCCACCGCCGTGACGGTGCCCACAATCTGCTCGCCATAGGGCAGGCCCCAGATTCCGGCCAAGGCAAAGTACAGCGTGCCCAGCGCCGGAAGTAGATACTGGGCGATCCATTTCAGGATACGATAGAATTTTTCAGATATAGTTCATTCCCCCCTTTTTAAAGTAAGATGATCCTGCAATCCGGATGAAAGCAGTGCAAAGTATACCGAAAAGCTGCTGTTACCCATTTTCTGTTGAGGCGGCTTCTCTGCTTTCCTGCGCGGTTTCAGTTGCAATAAACGGCCTTTTCGCATTGAAATAATGGATGATCCCCTTTTCCGCCACGCTGTTGCCGCAATAGAAACCGACGTTGCAGATCATCACGTCGTCCGCGCCCCGCAGAAATGCCTCCATGCTTTCGGCAACGGACGGCCGGATGATCATAACGATTAACCCGCAGAAGCGCAGCAGGGCCCAAACCCCGGTGATAAACGCTGTCAGGCGTTTGCTGTACTGCACGTACCGGACGGGAGACTGCATTTTTGCCATGCGCGGCCTCCTTTACATGCCCAGCCTGGCCAGCAGAAAACCCACCAGGCCGGAAAAAACCGCGGCGATGACCGCGCCCGTGATGCTGTCCAGCCGCTTCCCGGCGCGCCCCTTGATTTCCTCCAGGTCGCCGGACATCTTGTTGACCTTCGCGTCGGTATTTTTCAGGGAATTTGTGACGCGCTCGACGCTCAGGGCGATGGATTGGACGGTCTCCACCAGCTTTCTTTGTTCGTCGATGCGCTTCAGGGCGCTCCGTACCTGCTCCGCCAGGCTGGCGATATGAGCATTCGCTTCCGATTGATTGGACGCCAGGCCCTCCACCCGGCGCTCCAGCCGTTCAAACTCGTTGTCTATGTTGAAATTCCTCCTTTTTCTGTGCACCCTGCCACTTTCTTTCTTCCGCCCGGGCCGCACCTGAGGAACTTGTCCATCATATACCCTTCCCGGCCGTTGTACCGGATGGGCGTCCAGCCGTCTGTACTCAGGGCGCGGATGGTGACGGTTGCGCCCACGGGCACCCAGTCCCAGGTGGTCTTTTCGTCGTCGGCCAGTGGGCGGTTGCGCATTTTGACGGGTTTGCCGTTCTCGGCGTAGACGGTTGCGGATGTTAATCGGGACGGGACGGATGGGCCGGAATTGCCAGAATCGCTGCCCGTGTTCTCCGTGCCGCCTGGTGCGTCACTGTCTGCTGCCTCTGCGCCATATTCCACTTGCTTCAGATACCCCACATGGCTCCACCTTTCACTGATGGGCGAGGCCACAAACCCGGTCTGGCTGCTTTGCGCGTTCAGCACGGTCTTGCCGTCTGCCGCCACCAGGCCCACATGGTAATAGTCGCACAGGTCGCCGTTGCAGCGGGTTCCGCCTGTCCGGTATTCGTCCGGCAGGGCATAATTGGCTTCCCCCGGCTCCCGGCGCTTGAATGCCGCCATGCCGGGGACGATTTTTGCCGCCCCCTTTACCGGGATCAGCTCCAGCACCTCCGTGCGGGCCATGCGGTTGCTGCCGTGGTAAATCGACCGGCCGAACTGCCTGTACGCCCACACAAACGCCCCTGAACAGTCCACCTTGCCTTTTTCGGCCGCGCCGGATACGTACTGCCAGTGCTCATCCTTCATCTGGCGGAACAGGGAAACCAGGTCGGACGCCAAAATTTTTCCCATTTCAATTCACTCCCTTTTCCAATCTTCGCATTCCGCGCTCTCGCCTTCCATGTATCTGGTTTTCCGCTCCAGCGCCTTTCAGGCGCTTCCGCGAGTTTCTTGCCGGGCCGGGCCGAAGGCACGGCGAAAGGCGCAGACCCCAAACAGGAGTGGCGGGAGCGCGCGCCGCGTCAGTGACGCGGGGCGTGCGATGTTTGTTACACATTGTTATCATAGTTCCCAAAATCAAACTTGCTCAAATCCACAAGGGTCAGGGCCAGTTTGCCCAAATAGCCCGTATCCCCTGTGTTCAGGCAGCGCACGGCATAGGCGGCGGATTCTTCGCCTGTTACCTGAAACAGGGGATAGTCGGGCAGGCTCTTTTTGCGGGTCTTGAGGCCGGAATCTTCGTACAGGATCACGGCCCCGTTTTCGGTGGTCATGATGATTTTGTCTCCCCGGCTGCAGGAGACATAGGAGGAATAGGCGGTGCTTGGGTTTTTGAGATCGGAGGTTTCCACCCAGTAGATGACATCCATTTTAAGATTAGCGCTGCCATTGTAAAATATCGGCGTGAAGCCGTTTACCGGGGGCATGGACAGATAAACGTCCGATTGGGTAAGAAGTCTTACGTATCCTTCGGTTTTGGAGGGCTTGGTGTACGCGGCGGCATAGGACGCCGTTACCATCATGGGCATGATTTGCAGGCTGTTTCCCGTGTCCTTCTCCCACACGGTGACGCCGTTGCAGATCACCCGCTGGACGTCGTTGCCGTTATAGACAATCGTGTCCGGGACGCTGCCGTTAAATGTCAGGGGCAAGAAAATCCCTCCTTTACGTGGTAATGGTCAGGGTGCCGTCCTGGTAAGTAAAGGTGGGAATCCCCAGGGCCTTCTTTGCTCCCGCTGCATCCGTCGCCCCCGTTCCGCCTTTATTGAGGGGCAGGGTGGCGGACAGGGTGGTCGCCGTATCGGCGTTCCCCTTGAAGCCGTTCGGGGCGGTCAGCGATCCGTCGTTACTAAAAGTAAATGTTTTCCGCTCCCCAATGGTCTGGCAGTTGCTATGAATCTGTACCGGCCCATCGTTGGCAA
Organism: uncultured Clostridia bacterium; assembly: GCA_947624355.1. Classification (GTDB taxonomy): domain Bacteria; phylum Bacillota; class Clostridia; order Christensenellales; family Aristaeellaceae; genus RUG563. Next base: position 23,951 of record CANQKI010000042.1, read on the forward strand.
GATGGAGCTGCTCTGCCGTCTCATTGCTGGCTTCTGCCCCCAGGGCTTTTCGTAAATTCTGCGCCGCTTCGCCGCCCCCGATAATTGTTCGTCCGCCAGCGCCGATCACAATACCCGAACCGGTGTTGCTGCCTTTGTAAAAAGCGATTGCGTTGTCGGTTTTGACCCCGGAATAAAATATAATCGACCTTGAATCGCCGGACAGGGTCAGGTCTTCGGTCATCAGACTCTGATCCTCCGGGGCGGGGCTCCAGTCGGTGGGAACGACACCTTTTTCCAGTTTGGGCCTGCAAACCTGGATTGTTCCAGGTACATTTGAACC
>CANQKI010000043.1 GCA_947624355.1 uncultured Clostridia bacterium
TCTTTTTTTATCTGAATCTATTGTACGACATAACCCCTATTTCATCTCAAAAAATAGGGGCTTTGTTGACGGTCTGAGAAGTCATTCTGACTTCTCCTCGAACCGGCAAAGCCGGTTCTGCGGATTATGTATGAAGGGGCTGCGGCCCCTTCATACATCCCCAAAGGTATGGTGCTGCTTTTTTGACAGGCTGAGGCCGCCGTGGAAATCACGACGGCCTCAGCTTATTTTCGAATTATGGATATGGGTTATTGCTGAACGGGCATCAGGACATAGATGCCCGGCGCAAAGGCGGTGAAGGTCATCTTTCCGTCGTTCACCCCATAGATCACTTCCATGGGGATTTTGCCGTCCACCAGGAAGTAGAGGCGCAGGTTGGTCATATCCAGGCTGCAGGGCACCGTGACCTGCACGCTGCCGGGCATCTCCGTGCCGGCTTCCGGCACAATCTCCAGGCAAAGGGCAAAGGCGGAACCTTCGGGCTGGAAGGCGGTCAGATCATAGACCAGAACAGAGGGCGCTTCTCCCTCCGCCGTAAGGACAACCGCGCCTTCCATGGGCGCTTTGGGCAGTTCAGGTTCGGTCGCCGCCAGGGACGTCACCGTATAGCCGCAGGTGCTGCATACCTCGCAGGGAATGCCGTTCACGACCTGTTTTTGCATCAGGCAGTTTTCCACCGTGAACACGCCGCATTCCTCGCAGTCGCTCCGGTGGGTGCCGTCGCCCCGGGAAACGTATTTGCGGAAAACGTGCTGATGGGGCGCGTCGGTAGGAGCCGCCGTGGGCGCATCCGTCGGCGCGGCCGTGGGAGCAGCCGTGGGGATTTCCGCAGGAACGTCGGTGGGGGTATCGGTGGGCACGTCGGTCGACGTATCCGTGGGTGCATCCGTGGGTGCATCTGTCGGCGTGTCAGTCGGCGCATCCGTGGGCGTGTCGGTGGGCGCATCAGTCGGCGTATCCGTCGGTGTGTCGGTGGGCGCGTCCGTCGGCGTGTCAGTCGAAGTCGGCGCATAGCCGCATCTACTGCAGTAAGTGTAAGAATCTACCACAACGAGAATATGGCTCTCTTTTATGACTTCTCCGCAATCCCAGCAGCTTTGCCAATGGGATTCGTTGTCATACTGAATATCTCCATATAAATTATGGGAGACTTTGTCACACGGATTGCCGCACGCCCGGCAAATGCCAGGATGGAGACAGCTTGCCACATGTTCTTCATAATCCATTTTTATGCCGCAGTCCGTGCATTTACGCCAGTGATGCGTTGCGTCCGTATACCAGGTTTCGTCAATTTGGTGATCGACTTCCGCCGTAATGCCGGAAAGAGGCGCACCGCAGGAAGAGCACACACTTTCGGTGCACCGGGACCTGTGCGAACAACGGTCAAGTTCCTCCTGGCAGCGGGGACAAATCATCCAGTGCTCGGTTTCATTGTAATGATATTCCCAGTTGCGTTCATGTTCAACCCAAATGTCACCCTGATAGCCACAATCTGCGCATACGCCAGGCGCATCGCAATATGCCATATGTGACATCAGTGGACTTTTTTCAGCACAGACTTCGCAAACCCACCAATGATAATTTTCATCGGATTGAAAGGGCGACCAATGATGCACGATCGTTTGACCCCGGTACGGGCCGCCGCAATTTGCGCATATATCCGGGGTGTCACAATAGGAGAAAAAATGTGGACATTCTTCCTCCGTGGCCATGGCCGTGGACATACCCACCGTCAGCAGCAGCGCAGCCGTCAAGGCCAGCAGCAGAAAAAGCCGTTTCTTCATCCAAACCACTCCTCTTCTTTTCGGTATTGCACCCCGATTCCTTTGGGATAAAATACCATTTGGTACACCCAGTATATAACAATTGTTATATACTGTCAATACTGATTTCCTATCTTTTTTTGCCGGGGCGGGCATGATAACATAAGGAAAACCGGGAAAACGGCGGGGAGGGAAACGGCATGGATGTGGGGGCGCGGATCGTGGAGTTGCGGACGGCGTATCATGTGAGCCAGTACGCGCTGTGGAAGCGGTCGGGCGTGCCCCAGGCGGCCATCAGCCAGTATGAATCGGGGAAGAAGGCTCCGGAAATCGACACGCTGGAGCGCATTTGCAAAGGGCTGGGCGTGACGCTGGCCGATTTCTTCTCCGAAAACGCGCCCCTGCCCCCTAGGGTGACCGGGGAAGAGCGTGCCCTGCTGGAAAGCTACCGCGTCTTTTCCCCGGGAGAACAGGCCGCCCTCCGGGACACCCTGGCCTTCTGGGCCCGGAGAAAAACAGAATCCCGGGGCGGCCCCCGGGAAGATGGTGCGGTTCGCGAGACTCGCGAGATTCGCGAGAGCAATGAGATTCGCGAGAAAAAAGAAAGTCATGCATAAAAGAGCGGCCTTGCGTGTGTGCAAGTCCGCTCCTGTTTTTTTATAGCATCATTGTGGAGGCGGGGCGAAGCCACGCCGGAACGCACCCAAGCAATTTACTTAAGTAGCGCGGATGAGCCGAAGGCTCAGACGTGCAGTGCAGTGTGGAGGCGGGGCGAAGCCACGCCGGAACGCACCCAAGCAATTTACTTAAGTAGCGCGGATGAGCCAACCGATGAAAACGCTACGCAACATGCGGAAACGGCTTTAGCCGTTGGAGCTGCAGCCAAGTAATTTACTTGGGAGAGCATTACGGCCCGAAGGGCCGGAATGCGATGAAACACCGAAGGCTCAGACGTGCAGAGCAGCGTGTCAGTAGCCTATAGCCGCCGCGGGAATGAAGCCCCGCATGGTGCCGGACGTGCTGGCGGCCTCCACATAGGCCCACAGGCCTTCCGTGCCCTGGCACAGGCCCAGGAAGGTGACCCGGACGCCCTGGTGCAGAATCAGCAGGTCGGGATAGTAGATGAAAATGTCGTCCGTCAGGTAGGTGTCGTACAGCACGGTTTTGGTTTCGTACTGGAGGTCCAGATACGGGATGCCCAGGCCGATCCGGGGCACGGCGTTCACATCCACATAGCCGATGCGGTAAGCGCCGCTGCTCAGTTCATACCCGATCAGGGCCCAGCCGCCCTCCACGCCGAAGAGCCGGCAGTTGCCGCCGCCCATGCGGGCCTTGCCGCCGTTGGCCCGGTAATAAGTCTTGCCGGGGCCGGAATAAACGTCCGCGCCGGTGGGGAAGCGCACGATCTGATAAGTGGGCAGATACGCGCCCTTATTGGGGTTGTGGTAATAGGTGTTGGGGACGACGGGCGGATTGGTGGCCGCGGGCCGGGCCGTGGGGGCCGGGCCGGTCTGGGAGGTGACCACAGCGCCGGGTTTGGACTGCGTGCCCGGGCCGGGATTGGAATAGGCCACGCTCCCGCTGCGGATAAAGCCGCGCATCAGGCTGGAGGTGCCCATGATTTCCACGTACGTCCAGCCCGAGCCCATGGTGCCAAGGGCCGTCATCGTCGTGCCCCGGGGAATGGACAGAATGGCGGCGTTGTTGATGATGGGGTCGTCCGTCAGGGTGCAGTCATTGGCGGCCCAAACGGTGACGGGGGAAAAGGTGAGGTTGTAATTGATGGTGCCCTGCACATCGTAAATGATGTCCATGGCGCTCTTTTGGATATAGCCGATGCGGTAATAGCCGCCGGAGGCCTGGTAACCGATCATGACCCAGTCCCCCGTCACGCCGTACACCCGGGCCACGCCGCCGCCGCCATAGGTGGCCTTGCCCTCATTGGCTCGGTAATAGTACGTGCCGGGGCCGGAATAGCAGTCAAAGTAATGGGAAAACCGGGCCGTGGCGTACACCGACAGATCGGTCAGCGCGTGGGCGCCCCCCGTCAGGGACAGAAGCACCGTCAGCGCCATCAGGAACGAAACCAGCCTTTTCTTCACGGAAAACCCTCCTTTTGTGCATTCATTTATAGAACGGAACGGAAACTGAAATTCTTCCAGTTTTTTCAAAAAATTTTCCTTTTATTTGCCAAGGCCAAGCAGCGTTTTATTCTTTTCAATCAGCGCCAGCCGCTGCTTCACGCAGTCGGGGGAACGCAGGGCGTCCGGCGGGGTGTTGAACACGTAATCCTGCAGGCGGTCAAGGTCGGTCTTCGCCACATGGAGGCGGGTATCCGAGGAGGCGTAATAAATGAACACCTCGCCCTGTTCGTTCACCGCCGCGCCGTTGGTGAACACCACGTTGGATACGTCCCCCACCCGTTCGCCGCCCCGGGGCGCAATGAGGAAGCCGCCGGGTTCGGCAATCACTTTCCAGGGCTCGCGGAGGTCGGTGGCGAAAGCGTAAATCACGTACCGCAGCCCCGCCGCCGTGCTGCGCACCCCGTGGGCGATGTGAATCCAGCCCCGGGGGGTTTTGATGGGCACAGCCCCCGCGCCGTTCTTGCTTTCGGTAATGGTGTGGTATTTCCGGCGGCTGGTGATGATTTCCTCGTCGATGACCGGATGCTTGATATCCTTGCACAGGCCGAAACCGATGCCGCCCCCCGAGCCCGTGGAAATGAACCCATCCATGGGCCGGGTGAAAAAGGCATACTGCCCGTTTACAAATTCGGGGTGCAAGAGGACGTTCCGCTGCTGGGGGGATTGGCGGGTGACCAGGTTGGGCAGCCGTTCCCAGGTTTTCAGGTCCTTCGTGCGCACGATGCCCGCCGCCGCCACGGCCGCCGACAGGTCGGGGTCGTTTTGATCCTTGCTCTCCGAGCAGAAAACGCCGTAAATGTACCCGTCCGCGTGCCGCGTCAGGCGCATGTCGTACACGTTGGTTTCCTCGGGGCAGGTGTCGGGCAGGGTCACGGGCGCGTCCCAGAACCGGAAGCCGTCCACCCCCGATTCGCTCTCCGCCACGGCGAAAAAGGACTTGCGGTCGTTCCCCTCCACCCGGGCCATCAGGTAGTATTTGCCGTCCATGTACAGCGCCCCGGCGTTGAACACGGCGTTGACCCCCAGGCGTTCCATGAAGTAGGGGTTCGTCTCCGTGTCCAGGTCGTACCGCCAGAAGAGGGGAATGTGCTCCCGCGTCAGCACGGGGGATTGATAGCGGTCAAAAATGCCGTTGTATTCGGGGGCAACCTCGTTTTTCCGATTGATAAGCGCTTCCTGCTTTTTCAGTTCTTCCTTATAACGCGGATGCAGCATGTTTTTTCTCCTTTGCCCGTTGCTTCACGTCCAGCTTGGGGTTGATCATATGATCCATATGGGCGGCCTTGCACCAGGGCTTTAACGTGCAGTGTTCGCAGTCCGGCTTCTGGGAATGGCATACCCGGCGGCCGTGGAAAATCATCCAGTGGTGAGCGTCGCACCAGTCCGCCCGGGGAATGAGGGCGCAAAGCTGCCTTTCCGTTTCCTCCACCGTGTCCGCCTCGGCCAGGCCCAGGCGGTTGCTCACCCGGAACACATGGGTGTCCACCGGCATGGCGGGCACATGGAACGCAAAGGCCAGCACCACGTTGGCTGTCTTGCGCCCCACGCCGGGCAGGGACGTGAGCCCCTCCAGGGTGTCCGGCACTTTGCCTCCGAAATCTTCCACGATCTTCCGGCTGGCGTTTACGATGTTGGCGGCCTTCGATTTGAACCCGCAGCTTTTCACATAGCCGTAAATTACTTCCGGGTCGGCCTTCGCCATGGCGGCGGGATCGGGGTAATCCCGGAAGAGGGCGGGGGTCACCTGGTTCACCCGCTTGTCCGTGCACTGGGCGGCCAGGATGGTGGCCACCAGGGTTTCAAAGGGATTGGTAAAATCCAGCTCGGAGGAAGGGTTGGGGTACAGCGCCCGCAGTTCTTCCAATATCTTCTTCTGATTTTCGTTCATCACTGCCGCATCACCTTTTCCAGCACCTTTCTGTACCTGAGCAGCAGGAAAAGCACCAGCGCGTAAATGGGATAAGCGATGGCGTTCACCGTCAGCCTGGTCACGATATACTGCGCCGTGCGGGCATAGCCCATCAGGTACGCCCACAGGGTGTTGCACCCGGCATAACACACCAGGGACACAAGCAGCTGCCCGATGAGCACATGGTACCATTTCAGCCCGTCCTTATGCAGGAACAGGCCGTAAAACAGGCCGGTCAGCAGGGCGGTGAGGGTATAGCCCAGAAAAAAATCTCCGGCATTGAAAATCGCCGCGCCAACAACGTCTCCCACCACGGCCACCAGCATGGCGGGCACGGGGCCGAACAGCATGCCGCACACCGCAATGGGCACGAACCCGAAGGACAATTCCAGCACCTTGGGGATGGCGGGAAACACCAGCACTTCGGCCATCACCACGTTCAGGGCCGTCAGCATGGCCAGCATGCACAGTTCCCGGGTGCTCAGTTTTTTGATCTGCACGGGCATCCCTCCCCTCATGGGCACATTATAGCAAGAAAGCGCCGAATTGGCAACCGATAAACGCGCACAAAAAAACGCAAAAAAACTGCCCGAACCGCAATAAACAGTTCGGGCGAAAAAGGAATTTTCATGCGATTGGCGGCTGATCCGCCGGGTGCGCTTCCTCATGGGATACGGGCTGATCGGAAACGCAGGTGAGGCGGCTCAGGGACACCTCATAGGCCGTGCGGTTCATGACGGTGCCGTCGGGCATCTGCTTCTGGTAATCCCGGCTCTGGAACCGGCCCTGCACCTTCAGCCGGTCGCCCACGTTCAGCCCGGCGGCGTACCGGGCCGTGCGCCCCCAGGCGATGCAGGGAATGTAATCGCTCTTGCCGAACGCGCGGTTGACCGCCAGCATGAGGTCCGCAATCTCCCGGCCGAAGGGCGTGGTGCGGAAGGCCGGGGGCTTGCAGATAGCCCCGGTCAGCTGTATCAGGTTGGGATTTTCCGCCTCGTCCGGGGCCAGCAGCTTCTGGGCGAACGCCGTCAGCAGCAGCCGCCCCGCGCCGGCCACCACTTTGTTGTACGACCGCAGCTGCCCCGATATACACAGCCGCACCCCGGGCGTTACCTGGCTGTTCATCAGCCGCTCGCTCACCGTGACGGGCAGCAGGTCATGGGCCCCGGACAGCCGCGGCACGCTCAGGTCCATCCGGTAAAACTGCTCCCCGAACACCTCGTGGTCCAGCACGGGCTCCGTTTCAATCACGCCGCACAGGCACAGCACGTTGTTTTCATTTTCCATGGTTTTCTTGCACCTCCGGTATTGTTGTGGCGGCAGGCCGCTGCCTGCCCTGCGTGTCAATGGTCGTTTCCCCGTCCAGCAAAAGCTCCGAAACCGGCACGACGGAAAAACCCTGCTCCTGGTAGTATTTCAGGACGGTCGGCAAAGCGTCCGTAATGTACTGGGAATCGTTGTGAAAGAGCACGATATCCCCGCTTTTCACCTTCTTGGTGGCGCGGCTCACCAGGTCGTCCACGCCCCGGTTCTTCCAGTCCAGGGAATCCACGCTCCACTGGATCACCTCGTACCCCTCCTGCCGGGCCGTCAGCACCACTTCATTATCGTAATCCCCGTAGGGCGGGCGGAACAGCCGGGGCCGCGTGCCCGTCACCGCCTCCAGATGGTCGCTCATGGTCTTCAGTTCCTGAATGATCTGCCCGGCGTTCAGCTTGCTCATTTCGGGATGCGACGTGGAATGGTTGCCGATCTCGTGGCCCCGGGCCGCAATCTCTTTGGCTAATTCGGGGTATTTCTGCGTCCAGATGTCCACCAGGAAAAACGTTGTTTTGACCTCGTATTCGTCCAGGATATCCAGAATCTTTTCCGTCTTGTCGCCGCCCCAGGCCGCGTCAAAGCTGATGGCAATCTTGTTGTCGTCCCGCTCCACACAGTATACGGGCAGCTCCCGCTTCCCGGCCACCACCTCCGCGCTCCGGACGCCCGACGCGTATACCGCGCTGACGGCGCACAAAAGCACGATGGCCGCGCACGCCCCCGCCGTCCATTTCGTCCGCTTCCTGGGTTTTGCGCTTTGCGGCTGTGCCGCGGCCTGCTCCGTTTTCTTGATCATGCCCGCGCCCTCCTTCCTCTCCCCAGCCTATGCGGGAAAGAGAGCCCTTAGAAGCGGAACGGATTTCCGTCCCCACGCGCGCCGCTTTTACCAGTATATGCACGGGGATTCGGAATGATGAGCGTTTTTCCCCGGGAATCGTTCGGCTCCGTTCGGCAATGTTCGACAGGCGGCTTTCTTGGGGCCCCCGGACCCCCAAAGGGGCCTTGCCCCTTGACCCCACCAGGGGGATGATCCCCCTGGACCCGCATTTGCGGAACGGGGTTGGCGATTGCTTCGGACTTGTGTGCCGCTGCAGCGTGTGGGACGCGGCAGCATGACGGCCCCAGGGCACCCAGAAAAGCCGGGAAAACCGCCGGGGAAAAGCGAGCTTTTCCCGATCGGTTGTTCCCGGCTTTTCCCCGGACAGGCAGGCCTGTCCGGGCTGGCGGCGTACCGCCGCCGTGCCCTGGGCCTGCGCGGGTGTTCTTCATTGCTTTCGGGTTGCGTGGCTTAATCGCCATCCATGTTCCGCACGCGGAAGACTGCTTTGTATCCGTTATCCGAAACGCTTTGCAGGCAAAACAGAAGCATGCAGCGCTTCTTAACAATACTTCACACGCTGTGCGTTTCTCTGTTTCCGTTTGCATCGGGATAAACAAAACGCCTCTCGAACACAGCGGAAAATAAGTTATGTTTCGCTATGACGCTTTGCACACGGTAAGTATTTTTTCCGGCTTCAAGCAACAGGTTCAACGAAACGTTCTGCGAGCGCAGCGGAAAACGCGTTCCGCTTCGCAACGACGCTTGCATGCGACAAGACGCTTTGTCGCCACCCCCGCCGGGGCAGGGCGGCCACAGGCCGCCGCCCGGAGGGCTTGCCCTCCGGAGAAAGACAGAAAAATGCCCGCTCGGAGGAGAGCTTGCTCTCACCCCGGCGGGCTTTTTCTGGATTTCGTGCTGCCCCGGCGTCACTCAACGACATCCCAAAGCAACAGCGGCACACAAGTTTGAATATCACGCCAACCCCGTCCGCAGCCGCGGGTCCAGGGGGATCATCCCCCTGGTTCGGGGGGCCGTATCCCGCCGCCGCCTGTGGCGGATACAGGCGGGAGAAGGCCCAATGAGGCAAGGAGGGCGACAAGCGGCAGCGCAGGCGCACGACTATGCCGAATTGAGGAACCGGGGACCGAATAGGTCCCCGGGGGCCCCTGGCCAGCGATTTACAGCTTCGCCAGTTCCGCGTAAGCGTTTTTGAGGGCGGGATAGAGGGTGCGGTAGAATTCGTAATTTTTCAGGTATTCCGCGGCGTCCGCGTCCGGGCTCTGGCGGTCGCCGTACTGGATGGCGGCGTCGCAGGCCTCGGGCACGGAGGAATAGACCTTCGCGCCGACGCCGGCCAGCAGCGCCACGCCCAGGGCGGGGCCTTCGCCCTTGACGGTCATGATATCGCAGCCATAGAGATCGGCCAGCATCTGCCGCCAGACGGGGCTCTTAGAGCCGCCGCCGCAGGCCGCCATGTGCACGATCTTGAGGCCCATGCCGCCAAAGAGGCTCTGGCAGTCCTTGAGGGAATAGGCCACGCCCTCCATGACGGCGCGCATCATATCGCGCTTCTGATGAATGGCGTTCAGGCCGATGAACGCGCCGCGGCAATCGGCGTCCAGGTGCGGCGTACGCTCGCCCATGAGGTAGGGCAGGTAGAAGAGCCGGTTCGCGCCGATGGGCGACTGGGCCACTTCCTTGTTCATCAGGTCGTAAGGGTCGACGCCCATTTGCTTGGCCGCGGCGATCTCGCTTTCACAGAGAGTGTCCCGGAACCACTTGAGGGACAGGCCGGCGGCCTGGGTCACGCCCATGACGTGCCATGCCCCGGGCACGGCGCAGCAGAAGGTGTGCGCCCGGCCCAGGGGATCGATGGTCACCTTGTCGGTGTGGGCGAACACCACGCCGCTGGTGCCGATGGTGGTGAAGGCGCGGCCCTGGCGCACCACGCCTGTGCCGACGGCCGCGGCCGCGTTGTCCCCCGCGCCGCCGACCACCGGCGTGCCCGCCTTGAGGCCGGTCAATTCGGCCACCTGCTTGGTAATGACTCCCGTGATTTCGGGGGATTCGTATACCTTGCCCAGGAGGCTCTTGTCAATGCCCAGTTTGTGCAGCACTTCGTCCGACCAGCAGCGGTTCGGCACGTCCAGCAGCTGCATGCCGCTGGCGTCGCTCACTTCGGTGGCGTATTCGCCGGTCAGCTTCAGGCGGATGTAGTCCTTGGGCAGCAGCATATGCGCGCACTTTTCGTAGATTTCGGGCTCGTGCTTCTGTACCCAGCGGATCTTGCCCGCCGTGAAGCCCGTCAGGGCAGGGTTCGCCGTGATGGCGATCAGCCTGTCCCGGCCGCCCATGAGCTCCTCGATCTCGGCGCATTCCACCGCCGTGCGCTGGTCGCACCAGATAATGGCCGGGCGCAGGACGCGGTCCTCCCGGTCCAGCATGGTCAGCCCGTGCATCTGTCCGGACAGGCCGATGCCCGCGATGTCCCCCGCGTCTACCCGGCTCTTGCCCAGCACCGCCCGGATGCCGTCCACTACCGCTTCCCACCAGTCCTGGGGATTCTGCTCCGCCCAGCCGTTTTTCGGCTGCGCCATGCCGTATTCCCCCGTGTAGGAAGCCAGCGCTTCGCCCTTTTCATTGAACAGCGCCGTTTTCGTTCCCGATGTGCCGATGTCGATTCCCAGTAAATAGGCCATAGTGCTAATTCTCCTCTCTTATTTTACTGCACGTCTGTTGTTTTATCGCATTTCGGCCCTTCGGGCCGTAACGCTCTCCGAAGTAAATTGCTTGTCGGCCGCTTCAACGGCTAAAGCCGTTTCCGCAAGCTGCTCGTTGCTTTCATCGGCTTGCCCATCCGCGCTACTTAGGTAAACATCTTGTGTGCGCTCCATCGGCCCTTCGGCCCGATTTCGCCTTTGCGGAACCAAGGTTCCTCTCCTTACAGGTTGTATCGGAGCTTGATCTCGCTCCGGGTGAACAGGGTGTCGGTTTCGGGGCGCTGCCCGATGAGCACTTCCCTGAGCAGCGCTTTCATGGCCCGGTACCCCTGCTGCCGGGGCTGCTGGCAGATGGCGGCGGCGGCGCTGCCCTGCAGGATCAGCTCCCGGTGGGCGGCGATATCGTCGGAGAGGATGATGCGGTCGGGCGCCACGCGACCCCGGCACGCCTTCACGCCCCCCACGGCCCCGGCGGCGGCGAAATACACGCAGTCGATGTCCGGGTGCGCGGCCAGGGCCTCCTTTACCGCGCGGAAGGATTCATCGTCGTCGTCGCCGTTTTCCACGGTGGCCACGGTGAGGCGGGGATATTCCAACCCCGCGGCCTCCGAAAAGCCCCGCAGCCGCTTCATGTGCCCCAGCACCGCCCGGGAGCCCACCACCACCAGCGCGTGGCCCGCGCCCCCGGTCAGCAGCCCCATGAGCTTGCCCGCCGTGCGGCCCGCCGCGTCGTCGTCGCAGCCCACGTACAGCCGCCGGGCGCTTCCTTCCACGTCGGTATTCACCGTCACCACGGGTACGTCCCTGGCCGCCAGCCGCCCGATGGCTTCCGCCACTGCCGGGCTGTTGACGGGAGTCAGGGCCACGCCCCGCACGTCCCCGTCCGTCAGGGTACGGAGGGCGGTCAGCTGCTCCGTCTCCCGGTAGCCCCGCAGGGCGCGGAAACGCAGTTCCACCGGGAAATCGGCGTAATCCTCCCGGGCGTCCAGCATGCCCTGGCGCACGTCGTCAAAAAAGGGGTTGCCCCGGCTGCTTAAAATCACGCCGATGGGCACGGGCTCCCGGCTGACCAGCGCCCGGCCCGCCCGGGAGGGGGTGTAGCCCGCTTCCCGGGCAATGCGCCGGATGCGCTCCGCCGTTTCCGGGTTCACGCCGCCCCGGCCGTGCAGCGCTCGGTCCACCGTGCCCCGGAAGACCCCGGCCTTTTGCGCGATTTCCTGGGCCGTCATGGCGTTTCCCCCTCCTTATTTGAACCGTGTACGTGCACGATAAACCAAATATACCATGCTTTTTTTCTTCCTGTCAAGGGGACGATTCCCCGCTTCGGACGCATTTGTTACAAAAATCTAATGACAAATCTTCCGATTCTATGCTATACTGTTAGTGATGGGGTTTTTCCATCCGCACAGCCTGTCAAAAAAGTGGCATCTTAACTTTGGGGATGCATGAAGGGGCTGTAGCCCCTTCATATGTAATCCGCAGAACCGGCTTTGCCGGTTCGAGGAGAAGTCAGAATGACTTCTTCCTATATCATTTTCCGGCCGTGATGCGCAGCATCACTGAGCGTCGCCCGTCAGGGCGACCGAGGGCGAGCAATTCTTGAATTGCCGCCCGATGCCCGCGCTTCCACAAAGTGGAATAGCGCGGGGCGAATGGAAAATGATGCAGTCGATGCAAGAACGTGAAAACGTTCTTGCATCGCAGGGTGTCAAAAACTTGTTTTTTGACACCCTGAGGGATGGGGTTTTCCCATCCACAGCAATAAGATTTAAGGACGGAACGGCTTGGGCAAGATCACCAAACGCACCCGGAGCAGTATCCTGAACGCCCTGGTGATATTCATCACCATCGGGCTGGTCATTTACCTGGGGGCGACCAACGGGGACATCGGCGAAACCTGGCGGGCCCTGCGCTCGGCGGACACGGGATGGATGGTGGCCGCGGCGGGTTCTTTTTTGGTGTTCGTTGTTTTTGAATCCCTGGGGCTGCATGTGTTTTTCCGGCAGCAAGGAATCAAAGCGAAATTCCGTTCCTCCCTGCTGGTGTCCCTCATCGGCATGTTCTATTCCAACGTGACCCCGGCGGCCACGGGGGGCCAGCCCATGCAGGTGTTCGCCTTCCGGAAACGGGGCATTCCGGCGGGGGTCTCCTCTTCCGGGTTGGCGGTGAAGTTCTTCTGCTTCCAGACGGCGGTGCTGTCCCTGGGGGGCCTCATGTGGATTTTGAACCCCGGCATCGTGGGCCGGTGCATCGACCAGGGACGGGTCATTGTGGCGACGGGCTTTGTGCTCAACGGCGTGACTGTTTTGGCCGTGCTGCTGCTGGCCGTCAACCGCAACATCGTCCGGGGCATCATCACGCTGATTATCCGGCTGCTCAAATTCCTGCACATCATCAAAAGCGTGGAAAACGCCGCCTCCCGGGCGGACGCCGCCCTGGCCGATTTCGGGGCCAGCGTGGATATGCTGACCCATCACCCCGTGCGCCTGCTGGGGCTGCTGATGATTTCCTATATGCAGGTGCTGGGGCTCATGAGCATCGCCTACTGCGTGTACCGGGCCATGGGGCAAAGTGCCGCCAGCTATGGGGAAATCCTGACCCTGCAGGTACTGCTCTATATCGCGGCCTCCTTTACTCCCCTGCCCGGGGCCTCCGGGGCCCAGGAGGGGGGCTTTTACCTGTTTTTCCAGGACGTGTTCCCCGAAAACAAGCTGCTGGCCGCGCTGCTTTTGTGGCGGTTCTTCACCTATTACCTGACGCTGATCATCGGCCTGTTTTGCGTGAACCTGGACAGCGTTCTGACCATCCGGAAAAGGAAGCGGGAAGAGGCCGAAGGGAAGGAGGGGGCCGGTTGAAGCGGAATTTCCGTCCGGCCTCCCTGCTGCCTCAGCACCGGAGGCTGACCAAAAAGCTGCGGGAAAAGATTCGGGAATCCCTGTCCTCCGTGCTGCCCATTACCCTGCTGATTCTGCTGCTCAGCCTGCTGTTCGCCCCCGTGCCCCTGGATACCATGGGCCTGTTTCTGCTGGGGGCCGCCCTGATGATTCTTGGCATGGGCTTTTTCACCCTGGGGGCGGATATGGCCATGCTGCCCATGGGAGAGCAGATGGGCGTCAGCCTGACCCGCCGCCGCAGCGTGTGGTTCCTGGCCGGGTTCGCGTTCCTGCTGGGCGTGCTCATTACCGTGGCGGAGCCGGACCTGACCGTGCTGGCGAACCAGGTGCAGGGCGTGCCCAATATCGTGCTGATTCTTGCGGTGGCCGCAGGGGTGGGGCTGTTTCTGGCGGCGGCGCTGCTGCGGATTCTGTTTAGGCTGCCGCTCAAATACATCCTCATGGGCCTGTACGCCCTGGTGTTTCTCCTTGGCATTTTCATCAAGCCCGAATTTCTGCCCATGGCCTTTGACGCGGGCGGCGTCACCACCGGGCCCATGACCGTGCCCTTCATCCTGGCCCTGGGCATGGGCATCGCCAACGTCCGGGGCGGGGACCGGGCCCAGGACGATTCCTTCGGCCTGGTGGCTCTGTGCAGTGTGGGGCCTATTCTGGCCGTGATGCTGGTCAGCCTGTTTTTCCCGCACCTGGCCAACACCCCCGCCGCCGAACCCGCCGCGGCCGCCGCGGAAACCACCCGGGACCTGATGCGCGTCATGGGCCGCAGTCTGCCCGGCTACCTGAAAGAGGCGCTCGTTGCCCTGCTGCCCATTGTGGCGCTGTTCGCGGGGTTTCAGGTGTTCATGCTGCATCTGCCGGGCAGCGAGATCCGGCGCATGGCGGTGGGCGTGCTGTACACCTATATCGGCCTGACCGTTTTCCTGACGGGGGTCAATACGGGCTTTCTGCCCATGGGCGGCTTCCTGGGGCGGCAGATTGCCGCTTCGCCCTTCCGCTGGGCGCTGATACCCCTTGGCATGGCGATGGGGTACCTGGCCGTGGCGGCCGAGCCCGCCGTGCATGTGCTCAATTCGCAAGTGGAGCAGGTAACCGCCGGGGCCATCCGCCGGTCCGTCATGATGAAGGCGCTGTCCCTGGGCGTCGCCGTATCCGTGGGCCTTTCCATGGTGCGGGTGCTGACGGGTGTTTCCATCTGGTATTTCATCCTGCCGGGGTACCTGATCGCCCTGCTTCTTGCCCTCTTTACCCCGCCCGTTTTCACCGCCATCGCCTTTGACTCGGGCGGCGTGGCTTCCGGGCCCATGACGGCGGCCTTTATGCTGCCCCTGGCCACCGGGGCCTGCGGGGCCGTGGGGGGCAATATCCTGGAGGACGCTTTCGGCCTGGTGGCCATGGTGGCCATGACGCCGCTCATCGCCATCGAGTGCCTGGGCGTGGTGTACCGGGTGAAGACGGGCCGCAGGCCGGCGCAGCCGCCCGAAGAAACCGGGGACGACGAGATCATCGACGTGTAACGAAAGGGAAGCATTATGCGCAAGTCATTCTGTTCCATGCTGCTCACCATTGTGGACCGGGGCAAGGGCGAGGGCGTTGTGAACCTGCTGCAGCAGGAGGGTTTTTCCGCCCATTTCATCCTGCTGGGCAGCGGCACGGCGCAAAAGGACCTGCTGGGCCTTCTGGGCCTGCGGGACACGGACAAGGATGTGGTGGTCAGCTTCCTGGCCGCCGGCCGCGCCGCCCGGGCCATGGCCCGGCTGTCCTATGCCCTGGATATCGATCTGCCCGGCCGGGGCATTGCCTTTACCGTGCCGCTGCACAGCGTGGGCGGCCAGAAAACGCTGGAATACCTGGCGGGGGAGGTGCCCGCCGCGCAGGAGGAGGAAGATATGCCCATGGAGGAAATCGCGCCGGAATATGAACTGATCGTGGCCATTGTGAACCACGGCTATGTGGATACCGTGATGACCGCCGCCGTTTCCACCGGGGCCCGGGGCGGCACGGTGGTGCACGCCCGGGGCGCGGGGGCCGACGAGGCCAGCCGGTTCCTGGGTATTACCATTCAGCCCGAAAAGGAAATGGCCCTGATTCTGACGGGCCGAGAACAGAAAATCCCCATTATGCAATCCATTGTCCGGGCCTCCGGCCTCAATACCGAGGGGCGCGGCCTGGTGTTTAGCCTGCCCGTCACGGACGTGATGGGTGTGGTCAGAATGACGAATCAAACAAAGGAGGAGGATGACAAATGAAACGGTTCTGGTGCGCGCTGCTGGCGGCGGCGCTGTTGATTGGCTGCTGCCCGGTCCTGGCCGAGGACGCGGCCCCGGCGGCGGAAGAAACGGAATATGAGGTGCCCGAGATGATTCAGGAGGCCATCCGCATCGGCATTGCCGAATGGGCGGAAGTGGGCGAAAAAAGCCTGACCCAGAAAAAGAAGGACAACAAGTACATCAAGTGGTGGGGTTATGAAAACATCGGCTGGTGCGGGGCTTTTGTGGGCTATTGCATGGATACCGCCGGCGTGCCCATGCTGCCCGAGGACGACTGCAACCGCAAGAGCGTGGCCAGTAAAGTGGAGGGCGTGATCCCCTACAGCACCCGCGCCGCCGGCGTGCCCAAGATTTATACCGGGTTCAATAACATGGGCCGCATCAGCGACATTCCGCGCCCCGGCTACCTCATCGTTTACGGCGCGCGGGATTATTACGATTTCGTTCATGTGGGCCTCGTTACCGATGTGATCGACCGGGGCGACGGCGTGTACCAGCTCTTTACCGTGGAGGGCAACGTGCCCACCAAGACGGTTAAGCGCTTCAGCTTCCTCTACGACAGCACCGCCAAGCCCGACAAAAACCTGTCCCTCCTGCCCGAGGAGGAGTGGACCGAGCCTGAAATCTACCATTACGAGGGCCCGCGCCAAACACAGATAGACGGCAAAAAATATCCCTGGTTCGTCAAGGGCTTCTGCCAGACCTGGCAGTAAACATGCGGGGCAGCTTGGGGGCCTGTTCGGCCCCCAAACCCCCGAACCAGGGGATTGAATCCCCTGGACCCGCGGCTGCGGAACAGGGGGAGCGTGTAAATCAAACAATGTGCCGCTGGAGCTGTTTGGGTGTCGCTGGGAGACGCCGGGGCAGCACGAAAGGCAGAAAACCCCTCGGGAAGTGAGCGAGCTCCCTCCCGAGGGGTTTTTCTGTCTTTCTCCGGAGGGCAAGCCCTCCGGGCGGCGGCCCATGGCCGCCCTGCCCCGGCGAACGGATGACGACAAAGCATCTTGCTGCATGCAAACGTTGTTGCGGAGCGAAACGCGTTTTCCGCTGCACTCGCAGAATGTTTCGTTGAACCTGCTGCTTGAAGCGGGAAAGATGCTTACCGTGCGCAAAGCGTTGTTGTGAAGCGGAACGCGTTTTCCGTTACACTCGCAGAACGTTTCGTTTATCCTGATACAAACGGCAGTAGAGAAACGTGTTGTAAGCAAAGCATTAAAAGAAAGCGCTGCATGCTTTTGCTTTGTCTGCAAAGCGTTTCGGATAACAGATACGAAGCAGCTTTCCGCGTGCGGAACATGGATGGCGATTATGCAGCGCAACACGAATGCAATGAGGAACACCCGCGCAGGCCCAGGGCACGGCGGCGGAACGCCGCCAGCCCGGATACG
Source organism: uncultured Clostridia bacterium (assembly GCA_947624355.1). Lineage (GTDB taxonomy): Bacteria > Bacillota > Clostridia > Christensenellales > Aristaeellaceae > RUG563. The sequence goes on from CANQKI010000043.1 coordinate 17,226, forward strand.
CTTGCGTATCCGGGGAAAAGGCAGGAGAACCGCACGGGAGAAAGCTCGCTTTCTCTCCGTCAGGTTCCCTGCCTTTTCTGGGTGCCCTGGGCCGTTTCGTAATTGCGTACCCAAAGTTACAGCGGCACACAACTTTGAAGCAACCAATAACTCTGTTCCGCAACTGCGGGTCCAGGGTACTCAGTACCCTGGTTCGGGGGTCCGGGGACCGAATAGGTCCCCGGGGATCCCTGGCGGGCGGACCCGGGAAGCGTGGAACCTTCCGGAGGCCCTCTATCGCCCCTGTTTCTTCCGGATTTTCAGGATCAGGATCAGCCGGGCCAGGAGGCAGATCAGGAAAGGAACCCAGCACACCGCGGCGGCCAGGGCCCAGGGAAACACTTCTTCAATGCCGGCATGAAAGCCCCAGTATTTCACGTAAAATACGCCCAGGCACACAAGGATGGCCGCGGCCGCGCAAAGGGCCGCAATGCCCAGCCGGAACACGGCCTTTTCCATTTTCTCCATGGCCGCTTACGCCTCCCGCGCCCAGGCGCCGACGGCCTTATCATGCACGGTCACGGTAAGCGGGTCGCCCTGTTTCCAGTCGGGCCTGGGCAGGTTGGCGTCGTAATAAAGGAGCCGGTCGTCCTCGGGGTCGTCCATATTGCCCACGCTGAGCATGAGGGGATAGTAAAGAACCCCTTCCCGGAGCACGGCCTCTTCTTCCATTTCCTTGAACGCGCCCTTGATTGTGTGCACCCGGCCGTGGAGCACGTCGTTCAGGTGGCTCCTGTAGGCAATCACGGGCCAGAGCAGCATATGGTATGCAAAGAGGCAAAAAAAGCCTTCCGCCGCTGTGAGCAGCATGGTCAGCCACTGCACCCGGAACACCACCGACGTCACAATTCCCGCCAGCATCAGCGCCGCCGGAATACCCAGCACGATCAGCCGCTCTTTCAGCTGCCGGGAAATATCCGCGAAATCCTGTTCACTGTACATTGCCATCGCCCCCTGTTTCGGTCTTCTGCCCATATCATACCGCAAAACGAAAAAAAAGTACAGCCCCCAACCGCGGCGGGAATGTGGCAGAAACAATCTTTGCAATCAAAAAGGGCCGGCGTATGTTCCGCCGGCCGCAGGGGCTCAAAAACCGTTTTACAGAAGAATACAGATCATGCCGCCCTCGCCCTCATTGAGCATTTTGCTCAGGGCGGACTGCACCTTTTCCTGGGCGTCCACGGGCATCTGGTTCAGCTTGGACTGGAGCCCTTCCTGCACCAGTTCCTGCAGGGACTTGCCGAAGAAATTGGTGTTCCAGAGGCTGGCCGGGTCCTGCCGGTACTGGTCGTTGAGGGCGCTGACGAACTGCTCGGTCTGCTCCTGGCCCCCCAGAACGGGTGCGATTTCCGTTTCGATGTCCGAACGGATCAGGTGAATGGCGGGGGCGGTGGCCTTGAGGCGCACGCCGTACCGGCTGCCCTGGCGCATGAGTTCGGGAGCCTGCAGGGTGATATCCGCCATGGCAGGGGTCACCAGGCCGTAGCCCGTCTGCTGCATGGCGGCCATGGCCCCGGCCACCCGGTCATACTTGCGCTTGGCGGTCACCAATTCCTTCATCAGCGCCAGCAGATGGGCGTCGCCCTCGATGTTTTCCCCGCACTGCTCGGACAGAATCTGGTTGAACAGGCCCTCCTTCACGGGCAGGGAAAAGCGTACGCTGCCCTCGCCCAGCCGCACCTGCTCTTTGCCGGGAGTATCCAGAAACGGCGAAGCGGCAAAGGCCGCGGCCACGTTTTCCTTGTCCCGCACTTTCCGGAGACTTTCCCCCAGGGTGCGCACGGTGTCCAGCACATGGGCGGGCAGCCAATGGCTGTTTTCCAGTGCGCCCACCCACTCGGGCAGCTGAAACCGCACCTCCCGCAGGGGAAATTCCAGCAGCAGGGAGGACAGCAGCCCCTGCACGTCGCCGCCGTCCATGTTTTTCACGTCCAGCAGCGTCACGGGCACGGCGTACTTCTGCTCCAGGGCCGCCCGGAGGGATTTCGCGTCGTCGCTCTGGGGCCGGGCCGAATTGAGCACCACCACGAAGGGCTTGCGAAGGTCCTTGAGCTGGCGAATCACCTGCTCCTCCGCCGGCACGTAATTGGACCGGGGAAGATCGGCCACGGTTCCGTCCGTGGTGACGACGACGCCCACCGTGGCGTGGTCGTCCATGACCTTTTTCGTGCCCAGGGCGGCGGCCTCCTCAAAGGGCATATCCTCGTCCGCCCAGGGGGTGGACACCATCCGCGCCCGCTCCCCTTCCTGGGTGCCCAGGGCCCCCGGCACCAGGTAGCCCACCGAATCGATGAGCCGCACCCGGGCGCTGGCGGTCTGATCCAGGGCAATCTCCGCCGCACCCTCTCCCGGAATGAACTTGGGCTGGGTGGTCATAATCAGCCGCCCCGAGCCGGACTGGGGGATTTCGTCGGTGAGCCGGTCCTTCTGCGGCCCCGGCTCCATCATGGGCAGCACCATTTTTTCAATCAGCCCCGCAATAAACGTGCTTTTGCCCGTGCGCACGGGGCCCACCACGCCGATGTACAGGTTCCCCTGGGTGCGCTCGGCAATATCCCGGTAAAAGGGCCGGGCCTCCTCCTTTTTTTCCTGCGCCATGCAAAACGCCTCCTTTTCCTTCCTGCGCTTGGTGATAGATATGCGGAAGGCGCGCCCGGCATGCCCTGTTTTTTTGCGGAAGCTGGAACGCAAAGCCGGATTTCTCAAAAAAATCAGAAAAATTTGGATTTTGCCCTTGACAAATTCCTTCGCCTGCGATAAGATAACATATGCGTCATGTGGAAACGCGCGCTGGCGGGGGAGCATAGCTCAGCTGGGAGAGCATCTGCCTTACAAGCAGAGGGTCACAGGTTCGAGCCCTGTTGTTCCCACCAGAAGATGGCCCGGTAGTTCAGTTGGTTTAGAATGCCAGCCTGTCACGCTGGAGGTCGAGGGTTCGAGCCCCTTCCGGGTCGCCAATGCCTTGGTAGCTCAGTCGGTAGAGCATGTGACTGAAAATCACAGTGTCGGTGGTTCGATTCCGCCCCAAGGCACCACGCTTTATGCGGTAGTAGCTCAGTTGGTAGAGCGCCACCTTGCCAAGGTGGAGGTCGCGAGTCCGAGCCTCGTCTACCGCTCCATTTTTAGGGCGCAATAGCCAAGCGGTAAGGCGAAGGTCTGCAAAACCTTTATTCTCCAGTTCGATTCTGGATTGCGCCTCCAAAAGAAAGCCCCGTTCGTGAACGAACGGGGCTTTTAGTGTGTCAAAAAACAAGTTTTTGACACACTGCGATGCAGGAACGTTGAAACGTTCCTGCATCGGCCGCATCATTTTCCTGTTCGCTATGCTCACGGCCGGAAAATGATATAGGTAGAAGTCATTCTGACTTCTCCTCGAACCGGCAAAGCCGGTTCTGCGGATTACAAATGAAGGGGCTGCGGCCCCTTCATACATCCCCCAAATTACGATGCTGCTTTTTGTTTGCGATTTTTGCGTTTCCACATCGTCAAGACACCGAAAACAGGTTTTCAATGCTCCGGAATTCTATATCACTTTCCGGTTCAGCCACTTGTTTCCGGCAAACCGCACGCAGAAGCACACGGCCCGGGCCAGCCAATCCATATGCATGGCGACCCACACGCCCAGCAGCCCCATGCCCAGCCCGTATACCAGCAGGTAGCTTGCCCCCATGCGCAGGGTCAGCATGGAGATAACGGACACGATCATGGTATACCGCGCGTCGCCCGCGGCGCGGAGCACATTGGGCAGGCCAAAGGAGGGCGCATGCGTGAAAATGGACAGAATGCCGTAGAGGGTCAGGATTTCCACCGCCACCGGCACCCCTTCTGCGGACAGGTTGAACAGCCGCACCACCGGCCCGGCCGCAAAAATCAGGGCCAGGTTCGTGGGAAAATTACAGACATACATCCACTTAAGCAGCTTTTTGCCGTAGCGCCGGGCCTCTTCTTTTTCGCCCGCGCCCACCAGTTGGCCCACCACGGCAATGGCCGCCAGGCCGATGGAGTTACCGGGGATATTCACCACGCTGGACACGCTGTTGCAGATGCCGTTGGCGGCGCGAATGGCCGTGGGGAAGGTGGTGATGATGCCCATAATGAGCACCTTGCCCACCTGGAACAGGCTGTTTTCCAGGCCGTTGGGAATGCCGATGCGCAGGATGCGGCGGATCATGGGAAAATCAAACTGCAGGTTTTTCCGGAACCGCCGCAGGGGCTCCAGGTGAATGGGCAGATGTTCGTTGAACAGCAGATAAAGGATAATGGCCGCCGATACGCCCCGGGACAGAAGGGACGCAATGGCCGCCCCGGCCACCCCCAGGCCGCAGGGATGGATCAGGATAGCGTTGCCGCCGATGTTGATGATATTCATGGCAATACTGGTCCACATGGACGCTTTCGTGTTGCCCATGGCCCGGAGCAGGCCCACGCCGCCGTTATACAACCCCAGGAAGGGGAACGAGCAGGCGGTGATAAGCAGATAGGTGTACGATTGGTTCAGAGTGTCCAGATCGTTTCCCTGATCCAGCAGGCCGATCACCTGTTTATAGAAAACCAGCGTCAGCGCCGCAATACAGATGGACAGGCAGGCCGTGGCCAGGATCAGCTGCCGTGCGGCGGCGCAGGCGTTTTCCGTCTCCCGGCGGCCCAGGTATTGGGCGGCTACCACGGCCCCGCCCGCGCTCATGGCGGTGAACAGCTGAATAAACAGAGTGTTGATGGTGTCCACGGTGGATACGGCGGCCACGGCGCTGTCTCCCACCCCAGACACCATCACCGTATCCGCCATGCCCACCATCACGGCCAGCAGCTGCTCGGCAATCAGGGGCAGCACCAGGGCGATGAGCTGCCGGTTGGTAAACGCGCCTTCGCCGCCCGCCAGGGAACGGCGAAAATGCAAAGCCTTCATACGTGAAACTCCTTCCGAGGCGTCGGGGATAAATCCATCCCGCCGCGCTCAATTCCTGCTCCCCTGCCTTATTATATTGAAAAATAGCGTTTCGTAAAGGGGCTTTTTCCCGAAATTTCCGATATTTTTTTATCCTGCCCCTTCGTGCGCCGCGTCAGAAAGAAATGAGACGCAGGAGAGCGCATAATATGCTACGCTGGCTTTGTGAAAAGGACCTCTTTCCCAGCCGCCGCCCGTCGGGCAGCATGGACGGAGGTCCATTCTAAAATCTGAAAGGAAATGAAACAAAGAGAAAGTATGGAGGAAAATCTAAAAAAACTGCTGAACACCCTGAACCAGATCGAAGTAAAAGGCGAAGGGAATCTGAACCGCTTGCTTGGGTCGATTCAGTTCATTCAGGCATTGATCAACGATCTGAAAGCGGATTCATCCGCGCCGGAGAATGCAAAATTTGCGGAGGCGGGCGAAGGCCGCCGGAGCGAGGACAAAGAATGAAGGAGGCGAGAGCGTTACGGCCCCAGCGGGGCCGGAATGCGAAGATATGGTAAATAGTGTAATTACCCACACCTACGACCTGGAAACGCCCCTGGCAATCACCCCCCTGCGGCACGCGCTGGCGTCGGGGGACAAGCTGGGCGACCGGTTCGACATTACAGTGACGCAGAAGGGCAGGCCCGCCGACATGACGGGCGCGGGCGTGACCGGGTATTTCATGCGCACCGCCGACGGGAGCACGGTGGTTATCACGGGTTCGGCGGCGGGGAACGTGGCGTCCGTGACGCTGCCGGAGAGCTGCTACGCCGTGCCCGGGCGGTTCACCCTGACGGTCAAGGTGTCGCTTGGCGGCGTGCGGCACGCCGTGTACGTGGGGGAAGGGGCCGTGCTGCGATCCTCCACCGACACCATCATCGACCCTGGTCACGAAATCCCCGATCTGGACGAACTGCTGGCCATGATTTCCCAGGTGGAATCCGCCGCCAGCGCCGCGTCGTCCGCAGCCCAGCAGGCAAACGCGGCCGCGTCCTCTGCCAGCTCTTCCGCCCAGGCCGCCAATACCGCCGCGGCAGGGGCGAACCAGGCGAAGACGAACGCGGACACCGCCGCTGCGAACGCTGCGGCCGCCGCCAACCTGCTCAACAATCTGACGGTTTCCGCCGCGCCTTCCGAAACGGCTACGGCCGCCATCTCCACCGTTTCCGGGCACAAACACATCACCTTCGGCCTTCCTCAGGGGGAACCTGGGACGCCGGGGAAAGACGGGAAAGACGGCGCACCTGGGGCCCCTGGCAAAGACGGTACGAACGGTCTGAACGGCACGGAAGTGCGCGTTTACGATTCGGGCGAATCCAAAACCCAGGCGGAACTCGAGACCATGGCCAAGAGCAGCTTTACCGTGACCGTGCCCGCCGCCAACCTGACCACGGTGAACGGCGCGGCGCTGATCCGCTACACCAACACCGACCGGACCTGCGACGCCTATATCGTGGGAATCATTACGAAGATCGCGTCGGCAAGTTCCAACAAGACCCTCACGGTAACCGGCTCCGGGCTGCTGCAATCCGGGCCGCAGGGTGAACCGGGCACGTCTCCGGTCATCCCATACAGTAACGCCGCCCCCAAAGACCTTGGCTCTTCCGCGTCTCCCGGGATCAGTAATGATGTCAGCCGGTCCGACCATGTGCACAAGCTGCCGAAAATCGGGGGAGAAAATATCCTGATCGGTTCAAAACC
>CANQKI010000044.1 GCA_947624355.1 uncultured Clostridia bacterium
CAGACCGCTTGGCTGGTTATCTCCGTATTCTTTCCTCCGGAATTACTTTACTGTCCTATTTGTTTGACAAACTTACACCCAGCAGAATGGGCTGCATCTGCGCGCCCGCCAGGGCCGCCGCAAGCGCCTGGGGCAGGCGGTTAAAATCCGCCACCAGGGAACGGGGTTTGCCCACCGGGTCATCCTGACCGAAGGGCACAAAATAAACGTTTTTCATATTCAAAATCTTCCCGATATTTTCGGCGGCGGCGCCCAGGCCGTCGTTGGTGGAGGGGGCAACGAGCACGGGACGCCCGTTTCGCAGATGGGATTTAGCCCCCAGCAGCGCGGGCGTATCGAAAATCCCGTGGGCCATTTTGCCCAGGGAAGCCCCCGTCATGGGCGCGATCACATAGGCGTCCAGCAGTTTTTTGGGGCCGATGGGCTCCACTTCGGGCAGCGTGCAAAGGGGTTCCTTTCCCGTAATCTCCCTGAGTTTTTTTCCCACCTCCTCCCGGCTGAAAAACCGGGTGTCGTATTCGTCCACCGCATAGGAAAGAATAGGCGTCAGGTCGTACCCCTCTTCCGCAAGGCGGCGCATGGTTTCAAATACCTTCTTAAACGTGCAGAAGGAGCCCGTCAGCGCAAACCCGACCCGCGTGCTGTTCATTTTTCACACCTCCGTTCGATCAGATCCAGCAGAATTTTCGCGGCGGATTTTGGGCAGTATCTGCCCGGAATGCCGCTTTCCAGCCAGCATCTGAGCTCCAGCCCCTCCGCCGCCTGCAGATCAATGCCGTAAGGGCGGCTGGCCAGTTCCAGCAGCAGGGCGCTGGGCTTTGCCTTTTCCAGTTTCTCCCTGCCAAGAACCGGGGCGGGCACGGTGTTGAAAACCACGTCCATCCGGGGCATCACATCCCCGATTTCGGGAATGTCGATGCTGCCTTCCCCCGCCTCCAGCCGGCTCCGCAGTCGCCGGGCCGCCACCGTCACCCGGGCATGAAGACCGCGGAGCATCCCGGTCAGCGCACGCCCGATGCGGCCGTAGCCGATTACCAGGCATTCGGCGTCGCCCAAAGCAAAATCCGCCTGCCGCATGGCGGCAAAAATCGCGCCCTCGGCGGAAAGAACCGCATTTTCTTTCACGTACCGCTCATCCTGCAAGACCCGGACGAGCTGCCATCCTCTTTCCTCCGCTGTCCGGTCAAAATCCGGCGTCGTCATGCCGCAGAAAATCAGCTGTCCCTTGGGAAGCGTGTCCGGCTCCGTGGGCAGATTGCTCCTTGGCAGATCGAGCACCACGGCATCCCAGGGGCCGCAGAAACCGGTTTCATGCCCCCGCTCCCCGGCAAGCTCCGTCAGGTAGGCCGCGCGGGCATCCTGGCCCGCAATGTACAACCGCATACGAAAACCCCCTCCCAAAATTCCGTTGCTTCATGCTATGCGAAGGGAACAGGCCGGGTGCCGGAACCGCCAACGGCGAAAATATTCATTGACATTCCAAATCCGGGGCATTATGATGGAAACCAGGAACGGAAAGGACGGTTTTTCCCATGTATGAAGGAACATTGGTGCGGCTTCGGGCCTTTGACAACGGCGACCTGATGCCCGCCCTCAGAATCAGCAACGATTACGCCGTCATGCGCTCGGCTTCGGGCGGAATCCTTTACCCTGCTACGGTGGACGACCAGGCCCGCGCCATGAACCAGCAGACCAACTACACATCCGGCGAATATCAGTTTGCCATCGAAACGTTGACCGACAGAAAATTTATCGGCCAGTGCGGCTTTACGGGCATTTCCTGGAAGAACCGCCGGGGCGAAATTGCCATCATGCTGGACCGGGACGCCCAGGGCAAGGGATACGGCACCGACGCGGTGCAATGCCTCTGCCGCTTCGGCTTTGAGGAACTGAACCTGCATAAAATCAAGGCGGTGGTATTCGCTTTCAATCAGGCCGCCGTGCGGTGCTATGAAAAGTGCGGCTTTGTAAAGGAAGGCGTGCTGCAAGACGAGGTTTACCGGGAAGGCAAATACCATGACGCCATTCAGATGGCGCTGATCCGCACGGAGGGATAAAACCATGAAGGAATATACCGAAGTCACCGTGTCCACCACCACCCAGGGCTCGGAAATCGTATCCGATCTCTTCCTGCGTTTGGGAGCGGCGGGCACCCAGATCCTGGACCGGGCCGACCTGCCCGACCCTGCCAAGCCTACCGCCCATTGGGAGCTGATGGATCAGTCTGTCATTGACGCCATGCCGGAAGATGTGCAGGTGAAGGCCTGGTTTGAGGAAGACGCGCTGCAAAGCATCCTGCCCCCGCTTCGGGAGCAATTGGCCCTGCTCAAGGAGCAAAGCGGCCTTGGCACGCTGGCCCTTTCCATGCAGGGGGTCAAAGAAGAAGACTGGGCAGAAAACTGGAAGCAGTATTACAAGCCCTTCCGCATCGGAGAGCATATGGTCGTTAAGCCCACCTGGGAACCCTGGGAAGAGCAGCCCGGCGACCTGATTATTGAGATCGATCCCGGCATGGCCTTCGGCACGGGCAGCCATGAAACCACCGCTATGTGCGTGCAGATGATCGAAAAATATTACGGCGGCGGCTCCCTGCTGGATGTGGGCACGGGCAGCGGCATCCTGGCCATTGCCGCGGCGCGGTTGGGAGCAAAAGACATCGTGGCCGTGGACATCGACCCGGACGCCGTGCGCGTTGCAAAGGAAAACGTGGCCCACAACGGCCTGGACGGCTGCATCGACGTGCGGGTGGGCGATCTGCTGCAGGGCCTCGACCGGCAGTTTGACTTTGCCGTGGCCAATATCCTGGCTCCCGTCATCTGCATGCTGGCCGCGCCCCTCAAAAATCATCTGAGGAAAAACGGCCGTTTCGTCTGTTCCGGCATCATCGCGGAAGCGAAGGACGAGGTAGAGGCCGCCCTGCTTGCCGCCGGTTATATAATTGATGAAACAAAACGCCAGGGAGACTGGATCGCCTTCTCCTGCCACATCTGAAAAAACGCAAATACCGCTGCTGCTCTCCCCTGCCGCCGCTGCGTTTTCCTTTTGAGCAAGCAATTTCCATTGATTTTTCGCGGATGTGTCTGCTATACTGTGCCCGTATCAAACAAAGCGGAGGGAAACTGTAATGAAAAAGCTGATTTGCAGCGTCCTGCCGTTTCTGATGCTGCTGCTGACGCTGAATCTCAAGCCGCAGCAGGGCAAGGCGGACAGCGGCGGATGCCTCACCGCGTATTACGCCAACTGGAACGTCTATCAGAAGGGGCAGGGCCCTGACGCCCTTCCCTGGGACAGGCTGGACTGCATCAACCATGCCTTTTGGAAAATCGTAAAAAGCAAGGATGGCTTTGCCATTGCCTCCACCGATCCCCAGGCGGACCTGAACGGCGAAAACGCCGTTTTCTCCCAGTACCAAAAAATGAAGCAGAGCCATCCGTATACAAAGCTGCTGCTTTCCATCGGCGGCTGGACGTGCTGCGGCTATTTTTCCGAAATGGCGCTGACGGAGGAAAGCCGGGAACAGTTCATTCAAAGCTGTCTCAGTTTTCTGGATGCTTATCCTTACTTTGACGGCATCGATATTGACTGGGAATATCCCGGCGTGGCCCGAACGGGCAGCGGCAGCGACGAGGGCTGCCCCGTCAAGGGAGACGATTATACCAATTACACCCTGCTGCTCCGGGAGCTCCGCCAGGCCATCGATCATCATTTCGGCAAGGGCGCAAAGCAATTGACCGTGTGCGCCTGCGGCGGGGCGGAAATCCTGAAAAAGCAGGATTACGCGGCCCTCTATCCCTATGTGGACGCCATCAACCTGATGACTTACGACCTGACAGGGCATCAATCCCCTGTCACCGGCCACCACAGCCCCCTCTGGGGCCATGACTCGGCCAGCGCGGCAGTGGATTACCTGCTGGCGCAGGGGGTGCCCGCAAAGAAAATCCGCATCGGTTCGCCCTTATACGCAAGGAGCTGGGGCAAAGCCGTCCTTCAGGAAAACATGGTGGGCGCGAAAGCGTCGGGCAAGGGAAAAACAGGCGACATCGTGTGGAACAAAATCAAAAAACTGGAAAACGCCGCCGTGCCCGCAGGTCAGCCCGGCTGGCACATGGGATACGATGAGGAAGCCCAGGCAGCCTACCTGTGGAACGACGACCCTGCGTCCTCCGCCTATCGGGATTTTCTCTCTTATGAAAGCGAGCGTTCCCTGGACGCCAAGCTGAATTACGTTAAAACAAAGGGGATCGGCGGCGTTATCGTGTGGGAAACGGCAGGCGACGAACCTGGCGAATTTCCCATGCTGACCCGCATGCACGACGCCCTGCACCCGTGATTCCATTTTCAAAGCGCGGTTTTCGCGCCTTTTGTAAGTTTGTTAAACAAATTGGACAGCAAAGTAGCCCCGGAGGAAAGAACGAAGGGATAACCAGCCAAGTGGTCTGGAGGGGATATCGCGTTTGCCAGTGGAGAAACGGTTGGTAAACTCGAAGCCGTTATCTGGCAGGACGCATTCGACCTTGACGTCAATCTGGATGCGCTCACCCGGATGGGACATAGGTTCGCAGGGGTTGAGAACATATTTTCTCATCCCCTTTTTCCGGCATTTGCCCAGCCTGCGCAGGACGCGATAGAGGCTTTCGGGCCGTCTGGTATAGCCGTTCTTCGTCAGCCTGGCCCATAGCTTGATGAGGCCAAGGGTCGGGTTTCGCCGCCGATAACGCAGAATCATGTTGATTTCCTCCGGCGTGTCCGCCAACGGTAAATGCAGGAATGATGCACGTTGTACTTCCAGCTCGCTTTCGACACCCCGTACTTCCAGGCGCGGCATAAAAGGGATGGACGATACTTCATGCCCTGCGTTATACTGTTCGTGGTAGGTTGACCGTCCTTTCGTAAGCGTTGTTTAGCTGCTTTATCTTACCACACAGCCAGTCAACCTTCTATTCTTTTTCCTCCTTTTTTGCCCATTGTCCTATATGTATTGTAATCCAACACAAAAATCCAAAGAAAATTTTCAAGAAGCCCTTGCATTTTTCTTCCTTCTCTGCTATACTGTATAAGCTGCTTCAAAAAGAGCGGCATTTGCGCCCTTAGCTCAGCTGGATAGAGTGTTTGACTACGAATCAAAAGGTCGTGGGTTCGAATCCCCCAGGGCGCGCCAGGAAAACCCCGTGATTACTGGAATCGCGGGGTTTTTGCTTGTCTTCAAAAAATGCCGGTTTTTGCTCATTCATGCCCACTATTTTGGGGGATTATTGAGCGACCGTGTAAAGTGCATAGAAATAGCCCGTCCGCTCCATCAGATGTTCAAACGTTCCCGATTCGACAACCCGACCGTCTTTCATGACGATAATGCCGTCATATTGCCGGAGAAGCGATTCCGTCAGGGCGTGGGTCACGACAATTCGGGTAATACCCTCCAGCTTCAGGATATCGCCGATCACCTGATACGCCGTTCGGGCGTCAAGTGAAGCAGTTGCCTCGTCGGCAAGCAATACCGACGATTTGCGCAAGAGGCTGCGGGCAATGGAAATACGCTGCTTTTCGCCGCCGGACAGGTTTTTGCCGTTTTCCCCGCAAAGATAGTCCCCGCCGTGCTGTTCGATAAATTGTGACAACCCGGAAAGCGCAATCGCCCTGTCAACCTCCGCCGCCGGGAAATCCCGGAACATGGTGATATTGTCGCGGATGGAGGCATCAAACACAAACACGTTCTGCTCAATCATGGAAACCATCTCATACAGGGATTTGCTGCTGACCTGCCTGAGTTCCGCGTCATCATAGGATATATCGCCTTCATAGTCGTGGCGAGACGCCATCAAAAGATTCAGAAGGGTGGACTTTCCGCTGCCGGACGCGCCGACAATGGCATAGCGTTTTCCGGCCTCAAATTCAATATTGACGCCGTGCAGAATTTCGTTATCCGGCTCATAGCCAAAGTGCAGGTTATGAATTGAAATGCCTTTTTCCAGACGGTTGGGAATATCCGTTCCCTCGTCGCGGATGTTCGCTTCCAGCGCTTCCGCCGTTTTGTCCACCAGCGCCAACGCCGCCCGTCGACCTGCGAGAAGCCCGGGCATCTCCCGGACAGTGGTAATCACCGCGCCTGTCAGATCAATAAACACGAAGATAATCCCCGGCGTGATACCGAAACCAAGGTTTTTCAGCGCCGCACCAGCCAGAAAGGTGCCAAGCTGGGCGGAAATTCCCGCAACGCCGCCTATCATTGATAGGATGACGGATACTTTCCGCCTGGCGCACTTGGCGTTTTCAACGGCGTCGCTGCTTCGTTCCAAAAGTCCGGCGGCTGCCTCCTCGGCCCGGAAGCTCTTTACCACAGAAAACCCACCAAGAATATCTTTTAGCGAGGCCGCAAAGCCGGCGTTTTTCTCCGACGCTGCCCTTTCCGCCTTCTCCATCCGTACGCCGGCCCCCAGGGAGGCCAGGAGCGGCAAGGCGCACAGAGCAATAGCAATGACGGCCAGGAGCGGGTTGTAAAAAAACATCAAGAGCGCCGCACCGCCGGCCCAGACGGTATTGAAGACCAGGACGTACTGCTTTTCGAGATAATTCGTTTCAATTGACATAAGGTCATTGGAAAATGCGGAAAGATACGCCCCTGTATCCTCGCGCTGAAATGACGCAATGCTTTTCCGCATCAGCTTCTCAAACGCAAAATTTTTGAATTGGGTCATGGCCTTTTGCATAAAGCGGGGCTGTGAAATGTAGTCCAGGCCCTTCAGCGGAATAATCGCAAGGATCATCCCGGCGGTCATCAGCGCAAGAGCACCCAATGAAAAGGCCCCTTCCCCACCGGACAAATGGTCAATCAGTTCCTTCATAAGCCACGCAACTGCCAGATTCAGCACGCCGAACAGCGCCGAGGTCAGGAGCATCGCAAACCAGGTGATCCTGTTTCCTTTGAAAAACCTGGAAAGATACGTTTTCCGGAGCGTTAATGAATTGTCATTCTTCATGGATCATTTCCTCCCATAGCCCGGAAAGCGCTTCGTCTTCCAGGGTATGCAACGTTTTCAAGACGGCCTCCATGGCGGTACTGCCCAGGCCGTCATATGCCGTCTGGCGCTTGGCCGCGCTGACAAACCGCAGGCTGTCCGCGGAATAATCGGGATCTCTGTCAAAATCCTCCGCCAGCTTTCTTGCCGTCCGCAGGGATGACCGTGCGTCGTCGGATTTTCCAAGCTTCAATTGCGCATAGGCAAGGCAGACGTAGAAATCCGCGCAGGGCTTGTCAAACAGGTTGCTTTTCCCTTCCTGCTTCAGGCCACCGAAAAATTCCAGCGCCAGCGTTAACACCGAAGCGGCCGAGGCATAATCGTCCCGCTTGAAATACACGTTCATAAAACCGCTGGTAATCCGAATCAGCATGGTCGAAACGGATACCAGCGCCGTGGAAAGGTACTCCATCGCCTCGTCCGGGCGATGGCAGACGCCTGCCAGTTCCAAACCGATTACATCGTTGAAAATACCGCGTGGATTATCCTGTTTCAGTAAATCCAATGCTTTTTCTTCGTCCCCGAGTTCCGAATACGCATTGGCCAGGTCATAAGTAATGGAAAGTTCGCCGATTTCGGGATCGGTATTCTGGTTCAGCAGCAGCATAGCCCGTTCCATCAGATCAATTGAACGACGGAGCATCGGCTTATCGTTGTGCATCATACCGAACAGGTAATAGAGCGTTGCGCTCCGGTAGACGATATCAAAGCAGTTGGGATAGCGAAGCAGCGCCTTTTCCGCTTCGTCAAGACCCGCCTCATTTTTGCTGTGTATATATTCTTTGAGCCTTGCGGCCATGTCCGCCCGCTTATTGTTCTTTACCTCATAGCCCAAGAGCACGTCCACCGAGGTGTCAAACAGATCCGCAAGCTCCACAAGCAGTGTCAGATCGGGGGCGGACAGATTTGCCTCCCACTTATAGACCGCCCCAACGGTAACTCCCAATGCGTCCGCCACCTGCTGCTGTGTCAGGGATCGCGCGTGCCTCATGGCGCGAATGTTTTCCGAAAGATGCATGTTCATTCTTTCTGCCTCCTTTTCTCGTTCACTCCTGTTATAACATTTCAACAGCGCATTTTGAACTCACCATCCGTATAATTTGTTGAGAACTTTTTCTACCAACGGTATAAATGTGCACACAAGTAATGGAATTATACAAAAGAAGACCTCCTCCGATCCTGAAAACCGGAGAAGGTCATTGTTTCTATGATTATGGCGCGTTTACCCGTCCATCCTGGAATAATTGGGGGCTTCCTTGGTGATGAAAATATCGTGGGGATGGCTTTCCCTGAGGCCCGCGCCGGTGATGCGGATGAATTCGCCCTCCCGGCGCAAATCCTCGATGGTGGCCGTGCCGCAATAACCCATGGAGGACCGCAGACCGCCCATTAGCTGGAACATGGTTTCGGACAGCGCGCCCTTGTACGGCACGCGGCCTTCCACGCCCTCGGGCACCAGCTTCTTGGCATCCTCCTGGAAATAACGGTCCTTGCTGCCCTGGGCCATGGCCGCCAGGGAGCCCATGCCGCGGTAGGTCTTGAAGGAACGGCCCTGATAGATTTCCATCTCCCCCGGGCTTTCCTCCGTGCCAGCCAGCAGGCTGCCCAGCATGACGGCTTTCGCCCCCGCCGCGATGGCCTTGGCGATGTCCCCTGAATACTTGATGCCGCCGTCCGAAATGACGGGGATGCCGTGCTTGTCCGCCTCCTCGGCGCAGTCCGCCACGGCGGTAATCTGGGGCACGCCGATGCCGGCCACCACCCGTGTGGTGCAGATGGAGCCCGGGCCGATGCCCACCTTCACGCAGTCCACCCCGGCGGCAATGAGATCATGGGTGGCGGCGGCGGTGGCCACGTTGCCGGCAAAAAGCTGGATATCGGGATAGGCGGCGCGGATTTTTTCAACGGTGCGCAGCACGCCCAGGCTGTGGCCGTGGGCGGTGTCGATGGAAATCACGTCCACCTTGGCGGCCACCAGGGCGGCAATGCGCTCCATCACGTCGTGGCTGACGCCCACGGCGGCGGCGCAAAGCAGGCGGCCGTTTTCGTCTTTAGCGGAATTGGGGTACTTGGTGGATTTTTCAATGTCCTTGATGGTGATAAGGCCCCGCAGATTGCCCTCCGCGTCCACAATGGGCAGCTTTTCAATGCGGTGAGCCGCCAGAATGGCCTTGGCCTCCTCCAAGGTGGTGCCTTCCCGGGCGGTGACCAGGTTTTTGCTGGTCATGACCTGGCCCACAGGGCGGCTGTCGTCCGTTTCAAAGCGCAGATCCCGGTTGGTCAGGATGCCCACCAGCTTCTTCCCTTCGGTAATGGGCACGCCGCTGATGCGGTACCGGGCCATGAGGGCCTTGGCATCGGAAATCAGATGTTCGGGGGACAGGAAAAAGGGATCGGTGATCACGCCGTGCTCGCTGCGCTTCACCTTGTCCACCTGGGCCGCCTGTTCCTCAATGGACATATTCTTATGAATCACGCCCAGGCCGCCCTCCCGGGCCATGGCAATGGCCAGGCGCGCGTCCGTCACGGTGTCCATGGCGGCGGACAAAACGGGCACATTCAGCCTGATTTTGGGCGTCAATTGAACGGCCAGGGAAACCTCCTTGGGCAAAACGGCGCTCCTGCGGGGCACCAGCAGCACATCGTCAAACGTCAGTCCTTCCCGAATCACCTTCTGAAGCATTCCAAACCAACCTCCCGCAAAAGGTATTTCGGCAATTATAACGTAATTTCCGGCTGATGTCAACCGGAAATACGAACTTTTTATCGATATAAGATTTTTTTATTCGGTTATTGGCTCGTCTTCATCGTTCGCTGTGCTTTCACTTATCGCCGCCATTAGCTTGCGCAGCCGGTGATTGACCCCCGATTTACCAAGGGGCGGCGACAGCTGCTGCCCCAGCTGCTCCAGGGAAAGATCGGGGTTCAGCATCCGCAGCCGGGCAATTTCCTGAAGCTCTTTGGGCAGCCCCGAAAGACTGTGGGACAAGGAATAACGGGTGATGGCCGCCGCCTGGCGCTGACCGGCGGCGAGCTGCTTATTCAGGTTCGCCTGGTCGCAGTTGCTGGCCCGGTTGGCCTGGTTGCGGGAATCCCGCTTGATGCGGATGTTTTCCATTTCCATTTTGGCGTGATGCGCCCCCATCATGGTGAGGCAGTCGGCCACGTCGTCGCCGCGCTTGATATAAATCACGTCCTTGCCCCGACGCTTGATGACAGCCGCGTGCAGGCCCGATTTTTCCAGGATGCCCAGCAGCACATCCTGTCGCCCGTCGTTTACCGAAAATTCCAGATGATAGCCCATTTCCGGGTCGATCATGGCCCCGGCCCCCAGGAATGCCCCCCGGAGGAAGGACGCCCGGCAGCACCGCCGGGTCTGGGTGGAACGGGGCGCGCCGCGGAAAAATTCCCCCGCCGCCGATTCCCGAAGCATGCCCAGGGCAATGAGCAGGCGGCGGCTGTCCTGCCGCTGCAGGGTCAGCAGGCAGGCGCTGCGGCCTCCCAGCCGCTTGTACCGGGCAAACTCCAACGTCGGCGTCATTTCCAGGCGCTTTTTGAGCAGCAGAAAAATGCGCTTGGCCAGCGCGGTATTTTCCACCTCATACACGATTCTGAGTCCGCCGCCGCCCCCCAGGCGCAGGGAAGCGCAGGTCTGGGTCAGGGCGCTGAGCTCGCTGAGCATGCAGCAATGCTTTTCGGGGCGGACACGGAGCAATTCCTGCTTGACCTGGGATGAAAAGCTCATTTTTCGCTCCCCACAATGCGCACTTCGGGCTCCAGCATCACGCCGGATTTTTCCCGCACAACGGCCTGTACATACTCCATCAGTCGCAGGAAATCCTCCGCCGTGGCCCCGCCCCGGTTGACGAGGAAGCCCGCATGCTTTTCGCTCACCTGCGCGCCGCCCACTTGGCAGCCCTTGAGGCCGCCCTGTTCGATGAGCGCGCCGGCAAAATATCCCGCCGGACGTTTAAAGAAAGACCCTGCGCTGGGATATTCCAGGGGCTGCTTTTCCTTCCGCCGGGCGGCAAAATCCCGCATTTTTTCTTCGATCTTCACAGGATCGCCGGGTTCCAGGCGGAAGGCTGCCCCCAGGATCAGCCATCCGGAATCCATGGCTTTCGAATGGCGGTAAGCAAATGACATTTCGGCGGCGTCCACATCCCGGACAGCAGTTCCGTCCCAGATGCGCGCAGATGAAACGACCTGGCCCATTTCCCTGCCGTAAGCGCCCGCGTTCATGTACACGCCGCCGCCAACCGACCCCGGGATGCCCTGGGCAAATTCAAGGCCGGTCATACGGGCTTCCAGCGCCGCTCTGGACAGGGCGGACAAAAGTGCGCCCGCTTGGGCATAGAGCCCGTTTTGAAGGGACGTGATGGCCGAAAATGCCTTGCCCAGCCGCACCGCAGCGCCCCGGAAGCCCCCGTCCCGCACCAGAAGATTGGAGCCGTTGCCCAGCAGCAGCACGGGCGTACCCGTTTCTTTCGCGGCAGCCAGCGCCCCGCAAAGGCTGTTTTCATTATCCGGCTCCAGGAAATAATCCGCCGGGCCGCCCACCCGCAAGGTGGTATAGTCCTTCAGCGGCACGTCCCGCCGGACGGGCATTTCCGGGCAGCGTGCCCGCAGAGCCTCTTCAAAAGCCGTCAATTCCATCCCTCCGCCATGGAAATTCCGGGAGCGCAAACATCCCCGGAATAAAGCATATCAGTTTTCCCCGGCCTTCATACCGTCGGGCTGGAAAGCAGCGCACCCGCCGTCTGCAGATGCAGGTCATAGCCGTCGGCGGGCAGCAGGGCCGTATGCCCCGCCGTCAGGGAAAGACTGCCGCCCGCCCAGGAGAGAACAGTGTCCGAAAGCGCCGTCAGCACGGAAAAGCGCCGGCGGTCGTTTTTCAGCCTGCCGTCAAAATCTGCGAACCTTTCCAGTGTGAAATATTTTTCATGCAGCAGCAGCCACCGGCCTTTTTCCAGGGGCGTTTCTTTGGCCGCCGTCAATTGAGCATGCACGTCGGTCACGTCCACGGCCTTATCGATGTGAAGCTCCCGCTTGTTGCCGTTTTTGTCCGTGCGCTCCCAGTCGTAGAAACGGTAGGTCACGTCGCTGGACTGCTGAATCTCATAGAGCACGATGCCCCCGCCGATGGCGTGCACCATGCCCGCCGGGATATAGTAGGTTTCCCCCGCCTTGACCTTTACCCGCCTGAGCAGCCCTTCCACCGCTTTTCCGGCCCGGGAAGCGTCCAGCAGTTCTTTCTTCGTCACTCCGGCCTGCACGCCGTACACCAGTTCGGCTCCCGGTACAGCGGCCAGGATATGCCAGGCTTCCGTCTTGCCGAGCTTGTTTTCCACCCGCGCGGCGTACGCGTCGTCCGGGTGCACCTGCACGGACAGGGTATCTTTGGCGTCCAGGAGCTTAAGCAGCAGCGGGAAAGGCTTTTCAAAGCCCGGGCCCGTCAGGCGGCCACCGTACGTTTCAATGAGCTCGGGCAGGATGTGCCCTGCCGCATCCCGGCTTTCCAGCCCCGGAATGGCGCTCATTTCCAGGCATTCCCCCGTGCGTGCGTCCGGGATGTCTTTCCGGTAAAGGGTTCGCAGATCATTCCCGCCCCAGGGGGTCATGCCGCCGAAGCGGTAGGAAGGGGTCATCGGTATGGGCGCAAGGGGCATTTTATTTTCCTCCTTCATCTGCAATAAACCGCCAGGGAATGGATTTCCAGGGTTCCCCGGCATAATCGATTCCGACGCGGGGCGCAGTGTGATACGCGGTCGGCTCTCCGGCCTCCAGCCAGATTTCATCGCTTTCCGGCAGATACAGGCCGTTTTGCGCGCCCGTCACCTGAAAGGCCTTCGTCCATTTGGCCGGGCCGTCCAGAGGCTTTTCCAGGGCGCGGATCAGCACGGCCTGAAGCATATCCACAGAGCCCGTCACGATATTGAAGAGCCAATGCAGCCCGTAGCACAGGTAAATATAGGCGTGGCCGCAGGGGCCGTACATGATATCCGTGCGGGCCGTTCTGCCGCGGCGGGCATGGCATGCCTGATCCTCTTCGCCACGGTAGGCCTCGGTTTCGGTAATGACGGCGCGGAGCACCCGGCCGTCCGGCAGCGCGCGGCACATCCGCATGCCCAGCATCGCCGGCGCGGCCTCCAGCACATCCTGCCGGAAAAAATCCGGGCCGATTCTTTCTCCGCTCATTTCGCCCCTGCCAGCCGCACAATGGCCCGGGCGAAAATCCGGGCGTTCTGGTAGAGGGACTCCTCGGAAATGTATTCGTCCGCCTGATGGGCCATTTCAGGTTCGCCGGGGAACAGCGCGCCGAAGGCCACCCCTTCCTCCAGGGACTGGGCATACGTGCCGCCGCCGATGGCGATGGCCTTCTTTTCGCCCCCCGTCACCTCGTGATAAGCCTCCAGCAGCTCCTGCACCAGCTCGGTATGCTCGCTGACCACATGGGGCGGGCGGCTGGAAACCACGGTAACCGTGATTTCCCGGAAGCGCTGAACCGCCGTCTGCACCATCCTGTCCAGATTGAGCAGTACGGGATAGCGGATATCGGCAACCGCGTCCACCTGCCCGTTCTCCACCCGAATCATATCCAGGCTGCAGGTCAGTTTGCCGGACATTTGGTCCTCCATGGCGATGCCCATATTTTCCCCGTAACAGGTCATGCCGACGGCCTCGGCCAGTTCCAGAAGCGGGCCCCTGACCCCCAGTTCCTTGAATAAAAGCAGCATTTGCCCGATGGCGTTGCGGCCATGGGACGGAAACGCCGCGTGGCCCGTAATGCCCACGGTGTCAATGCGTACGGCGCCATCCTCCATCCGGGCGTCATAGGGATAACCCAGCTTCTTTCCCATTTCGGAAACTTTCGCAATGAGTCCTTCATCCCCCGCCACCTTCGCGGAGGCCAGGCCGGGCACCACATTGGCCCGCTCGCCCACCCGCATGGAAAGCACCTGCAGGCCGTCTTTGGGCTGCGTGCCGGTAAAGCGCAGATGGCATCCGCCCTTTTCGATATTGATGACGGGATAATCGGCATCCGGGCTGAAGCCTGAGCGGGGCATAACGGCATGGGTCTTATAGTACGCCATGTCGGAGGAGCCGCATTCTTCATCACACCCCAGAATCAGGCGCACCTTCCGCCGGAGGGGAATACCCGCCTCCTTCACCGCCCGCATGGCGTACAGGGCGGCCACGGCTGGGCCCTTATCGTCGCTGGTGCCCCGGCCGTATACCTTCCCGTCCCGGCGAAGGCCGGAAAAAGGCCCCACCGTCCAGCCGTCCCCCACGGGCACCACGTCCAGGTGGGCCAGGATGGCCAGCGCGTCCTCCGCGCTGCCTTCCCCCAGGTCGGCATGGCCGGCATAGCCGTCAATGATTTCGGTATCAAAGCCCATGCGCCCGCAGTCCGCCATGGCGGCGTCCAGAGCCCTGCGGTTTTCCGTGCCGAAAGGCGCGCCGGGAGCGGCGTCCCCCTTGACGCTGGGAATCGCCACCCATTTTTGCAGTGTTCCGATCATTTCTTCCCGGTAACCCGTCAGTATTTCGTCGATCCTGTCCATGTTTTATCCCTCCAATGCCTTGCCCATGCGCCGGATTCCTTCCTCCAGCTGCCGTTGCGGGCAGGCAAAATTAACGCGCATAAAACCCTCGCCCTCGGTACCAAAGAAAGTGCCGCCCGTCAGAGACACGCCGTTTTGCCGAAACAGCGCGCCCATTTCATCGCAGGTTTTGCCGTACGCGCTCAGGTCCACCCAGGCCAGATACGTGGCCTCGATAGGCGTCACCTTCGCCTTGGGCAGATATTTCCCGATAAGCGTAACCACCGCTGCCCGGTTCCCGTCCAGGTAATCGATGAGGCCGTCCAGCCAATCGTCGCATTCGGTATAGGCCGCCCGCATGGCGGCGATGGCGAAGGTGTTTCCGCTGGTCACGCCCGCTGCGCTGCATTTGGCGTTGATTTTTTCCAGCAGCTCCTTGGAATAGGATACGGCGGACGCCTGCTGGAGTCCGGCCAGGTTAAAGGTCTTCGTGGCGGCGCAGAGCATGAGCGTCCGCTCCCTGGCCTCGGGCAGGGACAGCATGGAAACGAATTGCCCGGGGCGATAGACAAAATCGGCGTGGATTTCATCGCTGACGATAACGGCGTTGTATTTTGCGGCCAGGCGGCACACGCTTTCCAGCTCTTCCCTGTTCCACAGGCGGGACACCGGGTTGTGGGGATTGCAAAGCATCAGCATCCTCGCGCCATTCCGGAAGGCATCTTCCAGGCCGGGCAGGTTCATTCCGTACCGGCCGTCCGCACCCCAAATCAGGGGCACGGCCGCCACCCTGCGGCCGTTGACCTTGATGGAAGCGGCAAAGGGGCCATACACCGGGGAAAAGATGGCCACGGCATCGTCTTCTTTGGTAAACGCCTGCACCGCCACGCGCAGGCCCGTTACCACGCATGGAAACTGAGCAGTGTTTTCGGGGGCAAACGTCACCCCATGCCGCCGCTGCCAATAGGCGCACAGGGCTTCCGTGCCCTGCTGATCGTCGGCGTTATAGCCAAAGCAGGGATGTTCCGCCCGCTTTTGCACCGCTTCCACAATGGCCGGCGCGCAGGGAAAATCCATGTCCGCCACCCACAGGGGCACAGTGTCCTCCGGGCAGGCGTTTTCGTCGTCCCATTTTCTGCTGCCCGTTCCCTTTCGCAGGATTCCCGCATCGAAATATTCCTTGTCAAACCTCATCCCTTATTCCTCCCATACAGCGGATTACCCAGAATCCGCCGGTTTTTTCTACCGTATCCACGTTTTCATAGACCGTTTTCAGATACCGAAGGGCCGATTCGGCCCCCTGCTGCTTCCGGATCACCAGATAAAGACTTCCGTTTTCCCGAAGCCTGCCCGCGCATTCCGCAAACATGCGGTAAATCACCTGCTTGCCAGCACGGATGGGCGGATTGGTCAGGATGTAATCGAAAGCGCCCGGCACCTTTTCCAAACCGTCGCCCAGCACGGTCTGGGCCGTTACGCCGTTTTCCCGGGCGTTCTTCGCGGCCAGATTCAGCGCCCGCTCGTTGACGTCGCTCATAACGACGGCGCACCCGGGCCACTTTTTCCCTACCGTCACTCCGATAGCCCCCCAACCGCAGCCAAGATCCAGCACCCGCCCCGCGATTTCCTCCGGCAGGGCTTTCAGCAGCGCGTCCGTGCCGAAATCCACTTCGCCCCGGGAAAATACCCCGGCGTCGGTTGTAAAGCGCAGGGCGCAGCCCCGGTAAGCATAGGCAGCCTCCACATATTTGTGGCTGCTCGCAGGGTTTTCGGTAAAATAATGGTCGTTCATTTTTCCATGTCCGCCGCACGGTACAAAGCGGCAGTTTCCTCCCCGGTCAATTCCCGGAATGCCCCGGGCAACAGCGCTTCATCCAGCCGCAAGGGGCCGAACGCGCAGCGGTGCAATTGCGTCACGGGCTTGCCCAGGGCCGCAAACATTCGCTTTACCTGATGGAATTTTCCCTCCCGCAGGGTCAGCCGCCCTGTGTCCGGCGAAACAATTTCCAGCTTCGCGGGCAGGGACACAAAATCCCCAAGGTCGATTCCCACCGCCACCGCTTTCACGTCGTTTTCGTCCAAAGCGCCATCCACATGGGCCAGATAGACTTTGTCCACATGGCGTTTGGGCGAAAGCAGGCGGTGGTTCATCTCGCCGTCCGTGGTCAGGAGCAGCAGGCCCGTGGTGTCCTTGTCCAGCCGTCCAACCGGCATGCAGCCAAGGTGGCGGTACATGGGCGGCAGCAGGTCCATCACCGTCTTCTGCCGTGCATCCTCCGCCGCCGTCAGGATTCCCGCCGGCTTGTACAGCATCAGGTGACGGGTAAGCCGGGTATCAAGGCGCTTTCCGTCCAGGGTAATTTCGGCGTTTTCCGGAATGTCCGTATCCGGGCGGGCGCGCACGGCCCCATTGACGCCGATCCGCCCTGCCCGAAGCAGATTCCGGCATTCCGAGCGGGAGCACACCCCCAGGTTAGCCAGCAGCCGGTCAAGGCGCATGGGGCGCTTCCTCCGGTTCGTCCAAATCCTCCGTCAGGCAGCGGACGATGACAGCGATACGCATCCTGCGCAGCATCATCAAAGGGAGATACAGGATGACCGCCGCCAGGGCAAGTCCCAGCAGCACGGAAACTGGCAGGGGCGTTTTGATCAGCCGCAGCACGCCCTGAACCGTCTTCAGCAGACTGCCCCCGAGTCGCACATGCCCCGCCGCATAGGGCGCCAGCACAAGAACAGCGCCGATCAAGGCCGGTAAAAACAGCACAAAATTCCACAGGGCGTTTTCAAGCAGCGCTTGACGGCCCCGGCGGCGCACATTCTTCGATACGCGCAGCAAATCACCCGCTGCCAGCCGTCGGCAGGGCAGGTAAGGCATGGCGCCGTTTCGCCGCCAGCCGAAAGCAAACAGAATCAGAAAAACCGCCATCAAAACGCCGAACACAGTCAGGCCGGTGGTCACGGATGGCTCCATGCCCACGGCAGCAGCAAAACTTTCGAACATCATGCCTTGCTTGTTAAACGGCAAATACTCCATGCCGTAAAGGAACAGCGAAAGAGCCGCCAGGAAAGGAAACCCCCATAACAGCCCCAGCAGGTACCGGAAAAGCCCGACACGGAGATATTTTAGGTAATCCTGCTTGCCCTTCCGCCAGGCATCGTCTTCTTCCGAAAGGCAGCGCAGCCTGTCCCCCTCATAAAACCGGAAAGGAATCAGGCAGAAAACATACATGGCGATTGCCAAAACCAGCCATACAAGCGCCGCCGGTTTTTCCCCGTCCGCGGAAAGATAAAAGAAAACAAACAGCAAAAAAACGCCGTGCAGCAGCCCGTCCGCCGCTGTCAGCAGGCCCGCTGTGCGCGGATGCGTCCGAAAAGCACGGCAGGCCGCGCCGCCGACCGCCCGCCCGTTTTGCACGTTTTCCCGCCGCATAGGCCCGCCGTCCTTTCCCGTTTTTCGCTCGTTTTCATTATAACGCAGATCAAGCAGAATTGCAACCGCGCCGCAGAGAATGAAATTCCCTCCTTTTCTCTGCGATTCATTGACAAACCCGGCCAAAAGAGGTATCATGCATATTGGAGTTTTGTAGGCAATTCCAGGTTGGAATCGTCTATGCAAAAAAGGAGGATCAAACCATGAGCGAAGAAAACCGGCCCACTTTTGTGATTACGCTGGAAAACGGCGGGGAAATGAAGGGGGAGCTTTACCCCGAATATGCCCCCCAGTCGGTGGGGAATTTTGCGGCGCTGGCAAACAGCGGCTTTTATGACGGGCTGACCTTCCATCGGGTGATTCCCGGCTTTATGATTCAGGGCGGCTGCCCGAAGGGCACGGGGACGGGCGGCCCTGGCTATGCCATCAAGGGAGAGTTTGCCCAGAACGGCGTGAATAACCCGCTGAAGCACACCTATGGCGTGCTTTCCATGGCGCGTGCCATGCATCCTGATTCCGCGGGCAGCCAGTTCTTTATCATGACCAGCGATTCCCCCCACCTGGACGGGGCCTATGCGGCTTTCGGCAAGGTGCTTTCCGGTATGGAGTACGCCGAGCAGATCGTTTCCGTTCCCCGCGACCGGATGGATAAACCCCTGGAACCCCAGAAGATTGCCTCCATCCGGGTCAATACCCAGGGGAAGGTCTACCCCTTTGAACAGCTATGATTATCAAAAATAACGAGGCCACCTACAACCTGAAAATTGCCGGGCGGGATTATACCCTCACCAGCTCCGACCCGCCCGAGCATGTGCGCCGGGCGGCGGTGTATGTGGACCGCAAAATTGCCGAAACGGCCTGCACCGGTTTTATGAACCGGGAAACGGCGGCGGTCATCGCCGGGCTCACCATGGCGGACGAACTGCTCACCGCCCAGGACGACAATACCCGCCTCCGCCGGGAGCTGATGCAGGCCCGGCAGGAAATTCAGGAACTGAAGCAGCATGGCTGACGCATGGGAGCTGCTGGCCCCGGCCGGCAGCATGGACGCGCTGAAAGCGGCCCTTGCCAACGGTGCGGACGCGGTCTATCTGGGCGCGTCCGCTTTCGGTGCGCGCTTTGACGCGGGGTTTGACGAAGAAACCCTGCGGGACGCCCTCCGCCTGGCCCACCTGCACAGAAGGAAAATCTATATCACGGTCAATATCCTGATCAAGGAGCGGGAATTGGCTGATGTGCGGCGCACCCTTGATTTCCTTTCCCGTATGGGGGCGGACGCCGTGATTTTGCAGGATCTGGGACTGCTGAAAATCTGCCGGGAGGAATTTCCGGAGCTTCCCGTCCATGCCAGCACGCAGATGGCGCTGCATAACGCATCGGGGGCCCGGCTTCTCAAAAGCCTGGGGGCACGCCGGGTGGTGCTGGCCCGGGAATGCGGCCCCGAGGCCGTTCGCGCCGCCGCCGATACGGGCATTGAGGTGGAAGTATTTTGCCACGGCGCCCTTTGCGTATCCGTCAGCGGGCAGTGCCTGTTTTCTTCCATGCTGGGCGGCCGCAGCGGCAATCGGGGACGGTGCGCACAGCCCTGCCGCCTGCCCTATGTATACGCGGGCCGGAAAGGCGCGTGGCTGAGCCCCCGGGACCTGTGCGCCCGGGATGAACTCGATTTGATGGCCAGGGCCGGGGCGTATTCCTTCAAAATTGAGGGCCGGCTCAAGCGCCCGGAATATGTGGCCGTGGTAACACGAAGCTACCGCAACGCCCTCGACCGGATGGCTGAGGGACGTTTTCTCACTGCTGATGCAAAAGAAAATGAAGCTCTGACCCAGATTTTTTCCCGGGGCGGCTTTACGAAAGGATACATCGGCCATGCCCAGGACGCCGGCGTCATCGATGAAAGCCGGGTGAAGCCTCAGGGCGTGATCCTGGGACGGACGGAAAAATGCTATCGGAAGGGCGGCGCGCTGCTGTGCGACGTTTTGTTGCAGCATCCCCTTCATAACGGCGACAGCCTTGAAATCGGCAATCAGGCTCTGCTGTATTCGGGCCCGGAAATCCCAGCCAGGCAAAAGGCAACTTTGCGTCTGCGGGACGCCGTAAAGCCCGGCGAAACCGTGCGGCGCACGGAGGACGAAAGCCAGCTGGCCGCCGCCCGGGCAACTTATACGGACGAAGCCCTGAACCGGGCCCTGCCTATTCCCTTTGACGCGGAGGTGACGGCATTTCCCGGGAAATCCACTTCCCTCGCCGTTACGGACGGGGAAAGCCGGGCGGCCGTTTCGGGTGAACTTTGCCAGGCAGCGCAGAATAAACCGCTGGACGAAGAAACGGCCCGCCGGGCCCTGGAAAAAACAGGCGGCACCTCTTTTGTTCTGCGGCATATGACCCTGAAAACGGAAAACGCCTTCGTTTCCGCGGCCCAGCTGAACGCCCTTCGCCGGGAGGCGCTGGAAAAACTGACCGAAATGCGGATTGCGGCGCAGGCGCGCCTTTCTTCCCACGCCAGGCATTTTGATGTGCCTGTCACTCCATCCATTTTCCCCAAGCTGTATGCCCGCACCCGGAATATGGATGATATTGCTGCCCTGTACGCCGCCGGGGCGGAGGACGTGGTTTTTCTGCCCCAAGATTTCCGGGCGGACGCCCTGGAAACATCCCTGAAAGCACTGCCCCGGGATGTAATCCTTGGTCTTCCCAGCCAGTGCGGCGAGGGGACGCTGGATATGCTTCGCCGTCTTTTGGCGCAATATCCTCATCGCCTGTTCCTGGCCAGCCCCGGGCAGATGGGGGCGTTTCCAGGCATGGAAATCCTGGGAGGCGAAGGTATTCCCGTTATGAACAGGGAAAGCGTAAAATTGGCGGCGTTTCTTGGCTGCCGGGGCGTCACCCTGTCCAGGGAATTGAAAAAAACGGAAATCGACGATATTCCTTCCGATATTCTGCCCCTGATTCTGCCCGTGTACGGCCGGACGCGGCTGATGCTGCTGAACCACTGCCCCATGCGGACGGCCCTGGGCCTGAAGGAAGGCCGGGAGCAGTGCGCCCTTTGCGAACACGGCAAAGGCGCGGCGGGCACATGCCTGACTGACCGCATGAGGGCAGAATATCCTCTCTTCCCCATCCGCTTGCCGGAAGGGTGCCTGGTGGAGCTCATGGCGGACAGGCCCCTGCATCTGTCCGGCCGATTGGACGGCATGGAGCGGCTTTCCTGGCTGCTGGATTTTACCAACGAAACAACCGAACAGGCGGCCGCCGTCACGGCCCATTACGCGGCCCTGCGAAAAGGCGAAAATGTACCCCCGCTTCCTTTCGTTCACGGTACCGTCGGGCGTTTTGAAAACGGCGTTCTGTAAAAAAGGCCGCGGTGTAAACAGATTTTGAACTTTTTTCCCAGCGCATTGCGCTGCCCGGCGCATGCGTGTATACTTGTATCCGGGAGGGAGAAACCATGAATGAACGCGCCCTGCGGGTGCTGGAATTTACCAAGATCCGGGATATGCTGGCCCAGAACGCCCTGTCCGACCCCGGGAGAGCCTTGTGCCAGGCCCTTGTTCCCCTGGCCGATTTCAAGGACGTGGAGCGGGCGCTGGACGAAACGGAAGAAGCGGTGGTCTGCCTGGCCTATACGGGCGGCAACCCCCTGATCGGGTTTGAGGACGTGTCCGATTATCTGTCCCTGGCGGAAAAAGGCGCAACACTGAGCCAAAAAGCCCTGCTCACCGTGGCCGAAACCCTGCGGGCGGCCCGGGCGGCGCGTTCCGCCCTGGTGACCGACCGGGACAACACGCCCCTCATTACGGCCTCCGCCTCCCTTCTGCAGCCCATGCGGCAGCTGGAAACGGATATCACCGAGGCCATTCTGAGCGAGGATGAAATTTCCGACCGCGCCAGCCCCGCCCTGGCCGATATCCGCCGCCACATCCGCCAGGTCAACGACCGGGCCCGGGAAAAGCTCAACGCCATGGCCCACGGGGCAGCCTATTCCAAATACCTGATGGAGTCCATCGTCACCATGCGGAACGGGCGGTACGTGCTGCCCGTCCGGCAGGAATACCGGCAGAACGTGCCCGGCATCGTGCACGACCAGTCTTCCACCGGGGCCACGCTGTTTGTGGAGCCCCTGGCCGTGGTGGAAATGGGCAACGAACTGAAGGAATGGCACATCAAGGAGCGGGAGGAAATCGAGCGCATCCTGGCCGCCCTTTCCCAGCAGGTGGGCGACGGGGCCGACCTGATTTCCCGGAACCTGTCCATCCTGGCCCACCTGGATTTTGTGTTTGCCAAAGGACTGCTGGCCCGGGAGCTGGACTGCGTGCGACCCAAAATGAACGAGGAAGGGCGGCTGAATCTGGTTCGGGTGCGGCATCCCCTCATCAGCCGGGACACCGTGGTGCCCTGCAGCCTGTGGCTGGGCCGGGATTTCACCACCCTCATCATCACCGGCCCCAATACGGGCGGCAAGACGGTGACATTAAAAACCGTGGGACTCATGACCCTCATGGCCCAGAGCGGCCTGCACATTCCCGGGCAGATGGGCACGGAACTGAGCACCTTTGAGGAAGTGTACGCCGACATCGGGGACGAGCAGTCCATCGAGCAGTCGCTGTCCACTTTCTCCTCCCACATGACCAACATCGTGTCCATCATGAACGCCGTCACGCCGCGGGATCTGGCCCTCTTTGACGAGCTGGGCGCGGGCACCGACCCCACCGAGGGCGCGGCCTTGGCCCAGGTGATATTGAACGACCTGCTCAAATCCAAAGTGCGCACCGCGGCCACCACCCATTACAGCGAGCTCAAGGCCTATGCCCTGTCCACCGTGGGGGTGGAAAACGCCAGCGTGGAATTTGACGTGAGCACCCTGCGGCCCACCTACCGCCTGTCCATCGGCGTGCCGGGCAAATCCAACGCCTTTGAAATTTCCAGGCGGCTGGGGCTGCCCGAATACCTGATCGACGGGGCGAAGGACCTGCTGTCCCACGATACCATCCGGTTTGAGGACGTGATTGCCAACGCGGAATACCACCGCCAGGTGGCCGAGCGGGAGCGGGAACTGGCCGAGCAGGCCCGGCAGGAAACGGTGCAGCTGCGGAACGAAGCCGAGCGCCTTTACAAGGACATGGAAGAAAAGCGGGAAAACGCTGCCCGCAAAGCCAAGGAAGAGGCCCGGCGCATCATGGACAAGGCCCGCCGGGAATCGGAAGACATTCTGTACGAGCTGAAACGGCTCAAAAAGAGCGGCGCGGCGGCGGATCACGAAGTGAACGCCCTGAAAAAACGCCTGGACGAGGGCATGGACAGCCTGGCGGAGGGGCTGAAAAAGCCGGCAGAGGGAATCGCCCAGCCCCCCAAGACCGTGAAGGTGGGCGATCTGGTGGAGATCGTGGACCTGAACACCCGGGGCACCGTGCTTTCCCTGCCCGACGCCAAAGGCGAAGTGCAGCTGCAGGCGGGCATCATGAAAATGAAGGCCCATTTATCCAACCTGCGGCTGGTGGAAGAAAAAAAGCCCAAAAAGCAGGTTTCCTCCGT